>JAXJXA010000060.1:0-2910 GCA_036307745.1 Acutalibacteraceae bacterium
CATTTCGGCATATTTCGCACTGCACTTCATACTGCATCTAAGAACTTTAATGTTTTGAAGCACAAATTCTTTTATGTTGATCCGTTAGGGAAATGATATACTTTGAGAATTAATTCAGAATTAGATTGATGTGAAATACGATATTGTCTTTCCTTGCAAAAATTAAGTTTTTGTAGTAGTATAAATAATGGTTTATAATGATTGTGGGAGGATAACAATGTATAATAGCTCAAATATTATTTTGGATAAATCTTGCATATACTTGAATGTGTTTTTCAATGATATGGAAATTGCTCCTGTGCCGGCAGATATACTTACCGATGCACGAAATAGATTTTTTATTGCAAATGGTAAAAAAATAAAGGATAAAGTGTTTTTTTCTGCTAATGGAATAAAATATTCGTTTGCTTATCAAATAGACACCAAAGGAAAATTTAAATGGAAAGCGACAGCAAATGGTACAACTATAGAGGAGGCTGTTGCAGAACCTGCTGGTTATATTATACTTTACAAAAATATATCAGGTTTAGTATATAAAAAGACTTACTTTAATCACTCACACATTTGGCAGAAAACTGAGTATTTTGAAGCTGGTAAAAACACACCTTCGATTTCGCTTATGCCATGGCTTAATGATGACAGAGCTGCTATTGCAATGTATGATGGTGATACATCTTTTCCTCAAATTCTTTATGGATTGCCATTACCAGAAAATAATGAGGATATACATAATGCTGTTATGCTTTGTAATCCTCAAGTTTCTGCAACTGTTAATAATGTTACATATTTTTTTGGTGATGATGAGCTTGAGGAACAATGGAATAGTATACTAAGAAGCTGTAATACAGTCGATAATCTTTCTATAAGTAACAAAACAAATGAAAAAGAATATTTTTGTATTACTATGCTTAATCAAAATTCAGGATATAAAAATCTTGCAGATACAAACGAATTTTTTTCAGTACAAAGTGTTCCTTTCAATTCACCAATTACGCAAAATGATATGCTCATAGAAAATACTACAGTTGAGCGTGTGCATACTACGAATAATAAATCAGAATCTTACCCTATTAATCCTCAAAAAGAAAATAAAGTTATTTACCCTGTAAATACAACAAATGATACATTTACCAAAAGAACAAATGAAAATAATGCTGATAAGACTGTAATGATATCTCAAAAAGAGAAAGGATATTATTTTGGTAGTCTTGATACCAACAATAATCGTAGTGGCTATGGTAGAGTTCAAACCTCTAAAGGAAAAACTCTATACGAAGGTGAATTTCTTAATGATATGAAAAATGGATTTGGTGTTACTTTTTTTAAAAGCGGAAAAGTTTCACATATTGGAAATTATATCAATAACAACTGTGATGGTTTTGGTTTAGAATTCAGAGCTACTGATGGTAGCATAACAGCTGCACAGTTTAAAGATAATGCTAAAGAATTTATTTCTGCAAAGTTCGATAAAACAGGTAAATTAACATATGCAGGAAGTAAATATGATGAAGATGAATGCAGTATTAACTTCAATACAGACAACGGTGAGATTTTTATTGCAAAATTCAACAATGGAGAACCACTATATAGTGGAACTATAATTTCGGCTGATGGAACATTGCTATATACAGGTGACTATAAAAATGGAAATAAAGACGGTAACGGAATGTTGTTTAATCCTGATGGAACTATAAAATATTCCGGCGAATTTAAGCGTAATTTATACAGTGGTATAGGTACTCTTACTTATGATAATGGTAATGTATATACGGGCGAATTTTCTGCAGGATATCCAAATGGCAAAGGAGAATTGCGAACGGAACAAGGTGAAATTATATATACAGGTCAATGGAAAAAAGGATTATATAATGGTGATGGAAGACTTTATAATAAAGACGGAAGTTACAGCGATGGAAAATTTGTTAACGGAGTAGCAAAAGGCAAATTAACAATTTATGATGAAAAAGGTCTACTTAAATATAATGGATTGGTACTTGATGATAAACCGGATGGTAACGGAATATGCTATGATAATGGAAAAAAAGTTTACGATGGACAACTTTCAAGGGGGATAAAATCAGGTACCGGAAGACTTTATGAAGATAATGAGTGCGTATATATGGGCTCTTTTGAAAATGATATGTTTTGTGGTTTTGGAATAAGCTATAAAAATTCACAACCTGTCTATTGTGGAATGTGGCAGCAAAACAAATATAACGGAGCAGGATTGCTTAGTGTTGATCAGAACACCTTAGTTGCCGGAAATTTTATTAATGGGGTACCAAACGGTCGTATCAATGTTATAAGAAATAATGTTTTGGTTCAAGAATGTATATATAATAATGGTGAATGCGAATATATGCGTGAGTATTCACAAGATGGCACAAGTGTTCTTTATGATGGTAATATAAAAAATAATGTAAAAGAAGGTATGGGATGTACATTTACAGAATATGGTGAAAAATTATTTGAAGGAATATTTAAAAATGGAGAACCTTATAAAAGTATGAAGGTTTCTTTTAGAGAGATGCCTGTACTTGAATATATTGCAAAATTAAAGGATACAGACTATGAAAAATTTAGAAATTCAAAAGAATTTGTAGTTGAACAACCAATGATGTCAGGTGTATATTCAGGACAACTTAAAAATGGTGTGCCTGACGGTAAAGGTACAATACTTTATGTGGATCACAGATATACAGGAAACTTCTATTCAGGGTCAGCCTGTGGGAATGGTATAATTTATTGTGGTGATGGTACTGTGATTAAAGGTGTTTTTACAAATGAACCTCAGATAAATACTACAGCAATTAGTTTTTCTAATGTAATTTATAATCAAATAAAATAATCAGAGGAGATGTTACTTTTATGTATGAAAAGGCACTTGAACATTTAATATATATATTACCC
>JAXJXA010000061.1:0-2335 GCA_036307745.1 Acutalibacteraceae bacterium
AATAGACAGTTGTTTTGAGTTTTCAGATACGACCTAATCTTTATATAAACTTCTTAAAAGTTTAATTTCTCTTGCATAACCTTCAAGGTCATTTGGAGTTTCCAATTCAAACGGAAGCCCCTTTAACTGCGGATGATTAATTATATGGCTTATTGCCTCAATTCCCAGATTTCCGTTACCAATAGTTTCGTGGCGGTCTTTATGACTTGACATAGGATTTTTACTATCATTAAGATGGATAGCATATAGCTTATCCATACCTATGATATTATTGAATTCATCTAACACTGAATCAAGGTCATCAACTATATTGTAACCGCCGTCCCATATATGGCAGGTATCAAGACAAACACCCATTTTTTCACTTAATTCCACCCTATCCAATATATCCTTCAATTCCTGAAAAGTTCGTCCGATTTCACTGCCTTTGCCCGCCATAGTTTCAAGCAGAACTGTTGTAGTCTGCTGAGGAGTAAGAATACTGTTAAGCATCTGCACTATATATTCGGTACCAACTTCAACTCCCTGCTTAATGTGACTTCCAGGATGAAAATTATAGTAATTATTTGGCACATACTCCATACGCCTTATGTCATCAGCCATAGTTTCACGTGCAAGCTCTCTAATTTTAGGGTCAGCTGAACAGGCATTAAGCGTATATGGTGCGTGAGCAACTATTGGTGCAAAATTTTTATCCTTTATATATTTCAAAAAATTTTCAGTATCTTTTACGTCAAGCTCTTTAGCCTTAAATCCACGAGGATTGCGTGTAAAGAACTGAAATGTATTTGCATCTATGGACACAGCCTCTTTTGCCATATGCAAAAATCCCTTTGAAGCTGACAAATGACAACCAATATTAAGCATTGAAGCCACACCTTCCTTTTTATATTCCAAACTGAAAATCTCATTCAAATTTCAGCTTATTTCATTTATATTCAATTACTATACAAAATTTTCACCTTGACATATCAAAACCAATTTTCTTTTCCTGTGAAATATTACGATAAAATACCAATTATAAGTATATCATAACACTAACAACCAGACAATAATAAATTTTAAAAGAAAATTAATAGTTTATCGGGTTGTTAAAATGCAACAATTTTGTTATTATATTATTTACATAATTAACAAATACAATCCAACATATTATCTTACAAATAAGTTTAATGGTGGTGAAAAACATAATGTCTGATATAATAAAAATTAAAAAATCTCAAAAATCACGTCTCTGTGCTATTACAGCTATGTTTTTATTATTAATCATAACTGCATACCTTATTACAGACCAGTATCTGATAGTAAATCCAGAATATACTATAGAAAGCAAAAGCATAAATAACAAATTTAATATTGCAGTAATAACAGATTTGCATAGTATGAATTTTGGTGGAGATAATCAAGTAGTTGTCGATATAATACAAAAGCAATCTCCTGATATGATTGCGGTGGTTGGTGACATAGTTGATGAATATAACAGTGATATTACAAACGCCTTAAATATTATGACAAAACTACCGCAAATTGCACCGACTTATTATGTTGTGGGAAATCATGATTATAAGTGTGAACGATACTTAGAATTCAGATATGAAATAAGGGAAAGCGGAGTTACAATACTTGAAAACGAAATCAGTTATATAGATATAAACGAAAATAAAATAGCCATATTGGGACTCATATCCTATAGTTCAGGAGAGTATGAAGAAAAGGAGTATATTAATTTGATGAAAGAATTCTGTGAAAACAGCTATTATAAAATTTTACTTTGCCATTATCCTGAATTTACAAACTGGTTTTTTGAACAAGATAAATACTATGAATACGATTTCGATCTTATGCTTAGTGGTCATACTCACGGTGGACTTATAAACTTGCCATTATTTGGTGGGTTGTATGCACCAAATCAAGGATTTTTACCCAAATACAGCAAAGGTATGTATTACATAGACGAAGGTAATAAAAATCCGTATTATATGATTATTTCGGGCGGTCTGGGACAGGACAGAAGATTTTTCAGAATTAATAACTTCCCTGAAGTTGTATCTGTAACTGTTAATCCGGAATAATAAAACCCATATTACAGATTATCTTTAAGAGCATTTTCACAATAGCAATTATTGCTCTTGATATCTGTAATATGGGATTTTTTATTTGATAATAGTATTATATTAAACACCATTTAAAATACAGAAATCATTTCGGCAGATTTCGCACTGCACTTCATACTGTGTCCTCGAAAGGCGACAACCTTTCTGTGGATCAGTATTCGTTCAGTACAAAATCTGCTCGAAAATCTTTTACCGATTTTAAACGGTTTTTAGTATTACAT
>JAXJXA010000062.1:0-8678 GCA_036307745.1 Acutalibacteraceae bacterium
CAGATTGCTTAACAATCTGAAAATACCTCTTGTTGCAACCAATATAGGAGATGTAAGAACTTTAGTAATTCATCCTGCAAGTACAATTTATGCTCACAGCAGTGAAGAGCAAAGGAGAAATGCAGGTGTGTATGAAGATACAATCCGAATAAGTGTAGGCATAGAAGATATAGAGGATTTAAAAGAAGATTTCAAACAAGCGATAGATAAATTACAGGAGGAAAATTAAGTGGCAGTAGATTATGCAACATTAAAAAAAGGCGGTTTTATGCGTCAAAAACAGAAAAATAATTTTTCACTAAGATTACGAGTTGTAGGTGGAAATATTACAGCAACACAGCTTGCCAAAATAGCAGAAGTTGCCGATAAATTCGGTAACGGATATGTTCATCTTACATCACGTCAGAGTGTTGAAATTCCTTTTATTAAACTTGATGATGTGGAAGATGTTAAAAATACTTTGGCTCAGGTTATTAAACTTGATGATGTGGAAGATGTTAAAAATACTTTGGCTCAGGGAGATGTTGAGCCGGGTGTGTGTGGCCCGAGAGTACGTACAATTACAGCCTGTCAAGGCGAAAAAATCTGTCCCAGCGGTTGTATTGATACATATGCTCTTGCAAAAGAACTTGACGATCGTTATTTTGCAAGGGAATTGCCTCACAAGTTTAAATTTGGTATTACAGGTTGTCAGAATAACTGCCTTAAAGCTGAAGAAAACGATGTGGGGATAAAGGGCGGAATCAAAGTAAGCTGGAAAGAAGATGATTGTATCGGTTGCGGTGTATGTGTAAAGGCTTGCAGAAAAGGTGCAATCAGTATGACAGACGGCAAAATTGCAGTTGATGAAGAGAAATGCAACTTCTGTGGAAGATGCTACAAGGCTTGTCCAACTGATGCGTGGGATACTATTCACGGTTACATTGTTTCATTTGGTGGTTTATTCGGAAATAGTATTAATAAAGGTGAAACGATAATTCCGTTTATTGAGGATAAAGAAAAGCTAATGAAAATCTGCGATGCTGCAATTCAATTTTTTGAGAACAACGCAAATGCAGGTGAGAGATTTAAGTTTACCATTGATAGGGTAAGTAAAGAAAAATTTGAAAAAACAATTCTGGAGGCATACAATGGATGATTATATTATTGACGATACAGTGGATATTACAGATGTGGTTTGTCCCACAACATTTGTAAAAGCAAAGATAGCACTTGAAGAGCTAGATGAAGGACAGATTTTGTCAATAAAGATGAATGACGGTGAACCTGTTCAGAATGTTCCGAGAAGTATAAAAGAAGAGGGACATCAGATTTTAAAGCTGATTGACAACGAGGATGGCACTTATAATCTGATTGTGAAAAAGGTTGGTGATTAAATGTCTGTTCGTGTAAATGCAGAAAGTTTTGAAACAGAAGTTTTGAAGTCAGATGTGACAGTACTGGTTGATTTTTATTCAGATAGTTGTGTACCGTGCAAAAGATTGTCACCTGTACTCGCTGACGTTGAAGAGCAGTATGCTGATACTTTGAAAATTGCAAAGGTGAATATCAATTTTGATACAGAACTTGTAGAAAAATATGAAATTCAGGCTGTACCGACTCTGATATTTTTCAAAGATGGCAAAGAAACAACTCGTTTAAGAGGCACCGTGAAAAAATCAGATATCACAGATATATTAGAAAAGTAATTGAAAAGGAGATTATTATTATGATTATTACAGTTGCAGGTGTTAAAAAAGAGGTTGCAGATGGCTTGACTGTTGCTCAGCTTGTTATAGATGAAAATGTTGAAACACCACAGTATGTTACAGTTACAATAAATGATGATTTTGTTGAGAACAGAGAGTTTGAACGTACAGTTCTAAAAGATGGTGATTCAGTAGAATTTTTGTACTTTATGGGAGGCGGACAGTAATGGCATTTACAAATGAGCAGATTGAACGATACTCTCGTCACATAATTCTGAAAGAAGTAGGTGCAAAGGGGCAGAAAAAACTGCTTAATGCAAAGGTGCTTATAATTGGTGCAGGCGGTTTGGGAGCTCCTGCGGCAATGTATCTTGCAGCGGCAGGCGTTGGAACAATCGGCATTGCTGATGCAGATGAAGTTGATCTTTCGAATCTCCAAAGGCAGATTATTCACGCTACAAAAGACGTAGGTAAAGCAAAGGTTCTATCAGCAAAGGAAACAATGCAAGAGATGAACCCGGATGTTACTGTTAATACCTACCGTACATTTGTTACAAGCGAAAATATTATGGATTTAATTAAGGATTATGATTTTATAATTGATGGTACAGATAATTTTCCTGCTAAATTTCTTATTAATGATGCTTGTGTAATGGCTAAAAAACCGTTCTCTCACGCAGGTATTATTCGTTTCCAAGGACAGCTTATGACATATGTTCCTGGTGAGGGTCCTTGCTATAGATGTGTATTTAAAAATCCACCTCCAAAGGATGCAGTTCCTACCTGTAAACAGGCTGGTGTTATCGGTGCTATGGGTGGTGTTATCGGTAGCTTGCAGGCTATGGAAGCTGTTAAATATATCTTGGGAGTAGGCGATTTACTTACAGGTTATTTGCTTACATATGATGCACTGAAGATGGAATTCCGAAAGGTAAAACTTCCGACAAAAATAGAAAACTGTGAAGTTTGCGGAACTCATCCGACTATAACAGAGCTTATTGACTATGAACAAGCAGAATGTGACGGTGTTCATTTATGATTTATTTAAAGAAAGCTGATTACGACAAAATTCTGGAACACGCCAAAAAGGAACTTCCTGATGAGGCTTGCGGATTGATTGCAGGAAAAATTGATAACGAGAACAAAATTATTCAAAAGGTGTATCTGCTCACCAATATTGATCATTCAAACGAGCATTTTTCACTTGACCCAAAGGAACAGCTTGTTGCAATCAAAAATATGCGTGCAAACGGTTATGTTCCTTTAGGAAACTGGCATTCTCATCCTGAATCACCGTCAAGACCATCAGATGAAGATAAAAGACTTGCATATGACAGCAAGGCAAGCTATATGATTTTATCGCTTATGGATATATCTAATCCTGTTCTTAATTCATTTAAAATTACAGGCGATGTTTCAGAAAAAGAAGAACTTATAATAGAGGATTGATAATCTTCGGAGGAATTATGTACGATACAATAATAATAGGCAGTGGTCCGGCAGGATTATCTGCGGCTGTTTATGCAAAACGTTCGCAGATGAATGTTGTGGTGGTTGAAAAAGAATATATGGGAACAGGACAGATTGCCGAAAGTGAACGAGTTGACAATTATCTCGGTCTGTACGGTGAAAGTGGTTTCGATTTGGGTGAAAAGTTTCGTGAACACGCAATATCCCTCGGTGCTGAATTTTACGAGGGAGAGGCGGTAAAAATTATTTCCGAAAATAATACATATAAAGTGATATTTTCGGATGATAAAGTGTTAGAAACAAAGACTATAATTTATGCCACAGGTGCAAATCCCAGAAGACTTAACATCAAAGGAGAAACAGAGTTTTCAGGTAGAGGTGTTTCTTACTGTGCTGTATGTGACGGTGCTTTTTATAAAGATAAAACAGTTGCAGTAATCGGCGGAGGTGACACCGCTTTGCAAGATGCTGTTATGCTCTCTAAGATTGCTGAAACCGTTTATCTTGTTCATCGCAGAGATGAGTTCAGAGCAAACAAAGCTTTGCAGAATAAAGTGATGAATATACCTAATATAAAACTTGTTTTATCAGCAGTTCCTCTTGAAATTATCGGTGATAAAAAAGTAAATGCAATCAAGGTATTGCGTAATGATACGGAAGAACTTTTAGAAATTGACGGAGTATTTGTTGCTGTCGGTACAATCCCTAATTCTCAGCTTCTGGAAGGTATAGCTGAACTTGACAGCAACAAATATGTTGTCGCAAATGAATACGGCTTGACCTCTACAAAAGGAATTTTTGTGGCAGGTGATGTCAGAACAAAACAGCTTAGACAGGTGATTACCGCTGTTTCGGATGGTGCAAACTGTGTTGATTCAGCAGAAAAATATATTGCAGAACAAAGCGAGTGATATTATGAAAACAGAAAAACTGAAAACCGATATACTTATTATCGGTGGAGGTACGGCAGGATGTTATGCTGCTCTGACAATTTCAGAAAATTCCGATGCGAAGGTGCTTATCTGTGAAAAGGCACATATAAAACGCAGTGGTTGTCTTGCGGCAGGTGTAAATGCACTCAATGCTTATATAGTTCACGGGAAAACTCCACAGGACTATGTGGACTATGCAAAAAAAGATGCCAACGGAATTGTAAGAGAAGATTTGCTTTTAACAATGTCACAGAAGCTTAATTCTGTCACCGAAAGGCTCGAAAGACTCGGACTTGTGATTCTCAAGGACGAAAATGGAAAATATGTTACTCGAGGAAATAGGAATCTCAAAATAAACGGTGAAAATATAAAACCAATTCTTGCAAAAGTCGTTGAAAATCTCCCGAATGCAGAAATTTTGAACCGTGTCAATATTACAGATTTTTCGGTTAAGAACAACCGTATCAACGGTGCATATGGAATCGGAATTGAAAACGATACTTTTTATATAATCGAAGCTAATGCCGTTATAGTAGCAACAGGTGGTGCGGCAGGACTCTATAAGCCCAATAATCCCGGATTTTCACGCCACAAAATGTGGTATCCTCCGTTCAATACTGGTGCAGGATACGCAATGGGCATTAAAGCAGGTGCAGAGATGACCACATTTGAAATGCGTTTTATAGCTCTTCGCTGTAAAGATACAATCGCACCAACAGGCACGCTTGCACAGGGTGTCGGTGCAAAGCAGATTAATTCATTTGGCGAAGTATATGAAGATAAATACGGCATAACAACTTCTCAGAGAGTTTACGGAACAGTAAACGAAAATCAGCAGGGCAGAGGACCTTGTTATCTGAAAACTGAGGGAATAACACCCGAACAGGATGATGCACTGAAAAAAGCATATTTGAATATGGCACCCTCACAGACCTTGAAATGGATAGAAAGCGGAAAAAATCCGTCTGAACAGAATGTTGAGATAGAGGGAACTGAACCGTATATCGTAGGTGGTCACACAGCAAGCGGATATTGGGTTGACACAAAGCGTGAAACTATAATTAAAGGTTTGTTTGCGGCAGGTGATGTTGCAGGCGGTTGTCCGCAGAAGTATGTTACAGGTGCATTGGCTGAAGGAGAAATTTCCGCATTTTCGGTAATTGATTTTATAAAAGAAAACACAAGTTCAGCAGTTGATGAAGAAGATATTCAGGTACATATAAAAGAAGTTGAAAACTTTTTGTCGGATAGTAATTCACAGTTTACAACAGAACAGCTTGAAGAAGCGATGCAGACGGTTATGGATTCATATGCAGGCGGTATAAAAACAAATTATCGCTTCAATGAAAAGCAACTTGACATAGCTGATGAAAAAATAATTAATCTTCAGAAACTCAGTGAAAATCTTCACGCAAATGATTTTCAGGAACTTATGTATATATATGAACTACGTGAGAGACTTGTGGTGTGCAGAAGTGTAATTGCACATCTAAGAGCAAGGCAGGAAACACGTTGGCACAGCTTTGCAGAAAATCTTGATTATCCGAATAAAGATGATAAAAATTTTCTGAAATATGTAAATTCCCGTTATGAAAATGGTCAGATAAAAATAATAATTCGTGATTTGGTAAAAGGAGGTACAGCCTATGAGCATAGTAATTGATAAGAACAAATGTATTGGTTGCGGTAGATGCAATGTTGTATGTCCCGGAAGTCTTATCAAAATTGGAGAAGATAAAAAAGCATTTATTAAATACCCGAAAGATTGTTGGGGTTGCACTTCCTGCATAAAGGAATGTTCCGTGTATGCAATAAGATTTTATCTCGGAGCAGATATCGGAGGAATGGGAAGTCTTGTTCATACTGAAAAAAGCGGAGATATTCTAAAGTGGATTGTTGAACATCCCGATGGCAGAATCACACAAATTGATATAAATCAGAAAGAATCCAATAAATATTAGGAGGGAATCTAATGAGTACATTTTCACATCTTGATGCACTTGAAGCAGAAGCAATATACATCATAAGAGAAGTTGCAGCAGAGTGCGAAAAACCTGTTATGCTGTATTCAATCGGTAAGGATAGTTCTGTAATGCTTCACCTTGCAATGAAAGCATTTTATCCCGAAAAACCGCCGTTTCCTTTTCTTCATATAGATACAACATGGAAGTTCAAGGATATGATTAAATTCCGTGATGACACAGCAAAAAAGCTCGGTATTGAAATGCTTGTCTATTCAAACGAGGATGGCATAAAGCAGGGAATCAATCCTTTTGATCACGGTGCAGCTTATACCGATATTATGAAAACGCAGGCTTTAAAGCAGGCACTTACAAAATACGGCTTCACTGCGGCATTCGGCGGAGGACGACGTGACGAAGAAAAATCTCGTGCGAAGGAGCGTATTTTCTCATTCAGAAATCAGGCACAGGCTTGGGATCCTAAAAATCAGCGTCCTGAAATGTGGAAACTATATAACACCAAAATCAACAAGGGTGAAAGTATTCGTGTTTTCCCGATTTCAAACTGGACAGAAAAGGATATCTGGCAGTATATACAGCGTGAGAAGATTGACATTGTTCCTCTGTATTTTGCGGCAGAACGTCCTGTTGTTTATCGTGACGGAAACATCATAATGGTTGATGATGAAAGATTTCCTCTTAACGAGGGTGAAACACCTGAATATAAGTCGGTTCGTTTCAGAACACTTGGTTGTTATCCACTTACAGGCGGTATATAATCAACCGCAGATACACTTGATGAAATTATCGAAGAAACACTCAGTTCCGTATCCTCGGAGCGTACATCAAGAGTAATTGACAATGAGGCGGCAGGAAGTATGGAACGCAGAAAAAGGGAGGGTTATTTCTGATGAAAGGCTTACTTAAATTTATAACTTGCGGAAGTGTTGATGATGGAAAATCAACACTTATCGGACATATTCTTTATGATGCAAAACTGTTGTATGCCGATCAGGAAAAAGCTCTTGAACTTGACAGTAAAATTGGCAGTCGTAACGGTGCAATAGATTATTCGCTTTTGCTTGACGGACTTATGGCTGAGCGAGAGCAGGGTATTACAATAGATGTTGCGTACCGCTATTTTACAACAGATAATCGCAGTTTTATTGTAGCTGATACACCGGGTCACGAAGAATACACAAGAAATATGGCTGTAGGTGCTTCTTTTGCAGATTTGGCGGTTATTCTTGTTGATGCATCGCAAGGCGTTCTTGTTCAGACAAGACGACACGCAAGAATCTGCAAACTTATGGGTATACATCACTTCGTTTTTGCAGTAAATAAAATGGATTTGGTTGATTACAGCGAATCATGCTTTAATGAGATTGATAGCCAGATTCAGAAACTAAGTGATGAGCTTTTACTTAACAATGTGGCAATTATTCCGCTTTCTGCAACTGAGGGCGATAATGTAACCGTAAAATCTGATAATATAGATTGGTATAACGGTGTTCCGCTTCTCAAATATCTCGAAACAGTAGATATTAATTCAGAAAATGAAGAAGGCTTTTATATGCCTGTTCAGAGGGTCTGCCGTCCTGACCACACATTCAGAGGTTTTCAGGGACAGATTGAGTCAGGCAGTGTGGGTGTCGGTGACGAAATTGTTATTTTACCAAGCAGTGAAAAAGCAAAGGTAAAAGCAATTTTTGTTACAGATAAAAATGTTGACACTGCATTCAGTGGTCAGCCTGTAACTATCACGCTTGACAAAGAAGTTGACGTATCAAGAGGTTGTGTGCTTGTTAAAAATACAAATGTTGCACCTTACAAAAAACTTACGGTTTCACTTCTGTGGATGGATGATGAACCTCTTAAGCTCGGCAAGGATTATCTTGTGAAAATCGGCACTAAGACTATCTCAGGTATTCTTACAAAAATAGATTATGCGATTGATGTTAATACAGGTGAGCATATAAAAACCGAAACTCTTTCAAAAAATGGAATCGCTGTCTGCGAAATACTTCTTACAGAGGCAGTTGTAGTCGATTTGTTTACATCACATAAAACACTCGGTGAATTGATTCTGATTGACCGTGTAAGCAATATGACATCAGCCTGTGGTGTTGTTGAAAATGTATCCGAGAAAGGCGGTTCGTTTGCTGATAAGGCATCATTTGAATACAACGGTATTGAAGCAAGAGGCGACATTTTCGAGGAGTTCTATTATGATAACAGCAGTCTGAATGTACTCAAGTATCAGTCTGTAAATCGCACATACACAATCGGTGATGAAATCCCAACACAAGGTGAAAGCTATAAATATCCTGACAGTTTTGATATTATCGTTCTTCGTGACAGTGTAGCTGTTAAGATTCGTGATAATAAGGTTACAGAAATTGTTCCGTGTGCAGAATATAAGTATGATAATCTTCCTGTTATCAACGGCAGAGGATTTGAAGTGCTTGTATCATCAGATAAGGAAGTATCAAATTTTCTGAATGAGTATTCACAGATTAATGAAGAAGGCAAAAAGAAGTTTTTCTCAAAATGGGTACGATTCGATACTTATCGAAAAATAGTAATTGGATAATTTAATACTAGGGGCTGTTTGAAAAATCAAAAGC
>JAXJXA010000063.1:0-4714 GCA_036307745.1 Acutalibacteraceae bacterium
AATAGACAGTACTTTTGATTTTTCGAACAGCCCCTGATTATAGACATTACTTTTTTACAATGTATTATCAAAATAAGGCAGTGATTTTTTTAATTTAACAACTCCCCTTGAAATATGGCGACTAACCACACTAGGTGTAATTCCCAATTCCTCTGCCAATGATTTTATTTTTCTTCCATTAAGATAATACTCAGTAATACAGTAACATTGTCTTGGTGTAAGTTCTTGTTTTATGGCTATATACAAATGCTTTTTCATTTTTTCAAGTCTTTCTTTGTTATCACCGTGCTGTTGACAATATTGACTGTATATCATAGCCTGTGATAAACTTTCAAGTCTTGTTGGCTCTGTTGCATACATTCTCATAAACAAATCCCCTCCTTTTCCCTTTCCCTCAGCATTTTTGCCGTATGCTTACACTCAAGATACATATTGTAAAGTGAATTTATTCTGGTATTAAGTTCATCAATTTTATACATAATCTTGCAATTTTTTCTTTCTGATTTGAGATTATCAATAATTCCTCCTAATGATTCTACTTGTTGTTCATATTCTTTTGCCCACTGACTATAATTCATTTTTTACCTCCTGTTTTATTCACTATCTTCAATAAATATATACCTATTTGACTACAAGTACACACCCTAATAATTAAATCGATGCATCTCTTTGAACATTTGTTTGTGTCTATATATTTATTATAACAGAGAAAAAATAAAAATCAATAATTTTCCAAACATTTGTTTACAAAAGCGTTAAACTGTGTCATAATCAGGACAATATTACATAAAACAAGAGCGAACTGTACCAAGAAAAGTACAGTTCGCTCTTGTTTTATAGCTATATCGAATTCTATATCAAATCATAATCTAACAGAAATATTTTCTTTGTTCAGATATTCTTTTAAAACAGGGATTGGAATTTCACCAAAATGAAACAGTGATGCTGCCAGAACTGCATCTGCCTTGCCATCTGTAAACGCATCTTTGAAATGTTCAAGAGCACCTGCACCACCTGAAGCTATTACAGGTATACCTACACTCTCTGAAACTGCTTTTGTAAGTTCAAGGTCATAACCTTTCTTTTGTCCGTCACAATCCATACTGGTAAGCAGTATTTCTCCTGCACCACGTCTTTCAACTTCTCTTGCCCACTCTATTGCATCAATACCCATTGGAATACGTCCACCATTTATATAAATCTCCCAGCTTCCGTTATTTCGTTTAGCGTCAATAGCTGCAACAACACACTGGCTACCAAATTTATAGGCTGCCTCATTGATAATATCAGGACGTTTTATAGCTGCTGAATTTACACTTACTTTATCTGCACCTGCACGCAGTATTTGTGTAAAGTCATCAACAGTTCTGATTCCTCCACCAACAGTAAATGGAATGAAAATACTATTTGCTACCTGACTTACAATATCAATCATAATATTTCTAGCATCAGATGATGCTGTTATATCCAGCAGTACAAGCTCATCTGCTCCCTGTTTGTCATATTCAATGGCACATTGTACAGGATCACCCGCATCTCTCAGGTTAACAAAACTTGTACCCTTTACTACTCTTCCATTCTTTACATCAAGGCAAGGAATAATTCTTTTAGCGTACATTTAAAGCACTTCCTTTCCATTTGACATATCAGCAAAGTTTTTCAGCATATGTAACCCAACTTTACCACTTTTTTCAGGATGAAATTGAGTAGCCATTACATTTTTATAATGCACAGATGCATCTATAATTGTGCCGTATTCTGTTTGTGATGAAACAATATCGGGATTATCAGCTTTTAAGAAATACGAATGTACAAAATACACATAAGGACTCCCCTCAATCCCTTTAAACAACCCCTCACTTTTTTTGATATTAAGCGAATTCCAACCCATATGAGGAATTTTAATTTTTCCATTGTTGTTGGGGATTTTTGTAACAGAACCTTCAAGTACTGAAAGACCTTTTGCTTCAGGACTTTCTTCACTTTTTGGAAATAGTAGCTGAAGTCCCAGACAAATACCCAAAAAAGGCTTTCCTGTTGCGATAAACTCTTTTACAGCCTTATCTGCACCACATTGGAGCATACTATTCATAGCGTCTTCAAAAGAACCTACCCCAGGCATAATAGCACCATCTGAATTAAGAATAGTGTTTATGTTATTGGTAATTTCACATTTGCAGTCGATATAATTCAAAGCCTTTACTACGCTTTGAAGATTACCTGCACCATAATCAATAATTGCAATCATTTTTATCTGTCCTTTTCTATAAAAGATACAAATAAATAATATCATAATCCGTTACATCTTGCAATAAATATAGCAGGTTTTATCTATTTCTTGAAAAACTGTTAAAAATTCGCAAAAAATGTTCTGTATAAAAAAACATTTGACAAATGCTTGTCTATAAGGTATAATATCAAAGTCAGGTTGAAACAAGATATATTTCATTTAAATATTACGAGGTATAACTCAGTTTGGTAGAGTGCTACGTTAGGGACGTAGATGCCGCAGGTTCAAGTCCTGTTACCTCGACCAGTATTAGATATCCATAACATATTTGTTGTGGATATTTTTTTATTTTATATAAAAGTGGAAAGGGGTAATACAATGAAATTTTATTTAGTGGATTATGAAAATGTTTGTATTAATGGATTAAACGGTTTATCAAAATTAGATGAAAATACTACAGTTTGTATTTTTTATTCTGAAAATAATGATAAGCTATCCTTTGGATTGCATAAACGCTTGTGTGAAGCAAAAGCTAATATAAAATACTTTAAAGCTAATATATCATCAAAAAACGCTTTGGATTTTCAATTAACTTTTTATGCAGGATATTTGTGCAGTAAATATCCCGATTGCGAGATAATAATTATAAGTAATGATAAAGAATATGATTGTTTAAACAAGATATCAAATAATTTAGGTTCAAAAATTACCAGAGCATCTAATTTAACAGGTTATAATACACAGGCTGAAAAAGAAGATTTAAAAATTAAGGTTTCTGAAAGTATTAGCAGTATTAATATAAAAAATATTTCTCATAAAGAGCTTACTGAGATAATCGTTGAAAAAATACAAACCTTGAATACAAGACGAGAGATTAATTGCGATATACAGAAATTTGTGAAGGACAGCAAAAAATTCAGCGAAATTGCAAAGGCAATCAGACCCTTGACTGAAGATAAAAATTAAGTAACGTACTTTATATCAAAAAATTTCTGCGTTTTCTTATGAAATAATTATAAATATAATTTTATAATCATCAACATAAATAGCCACTCTTATAATGAGTGGTTATTTTTTATAAAAATATGTAGTATTGACAAGATTTAAATATAGGTTATAATATAACTACCCCCCCTAGGGTGGGGTAAGCAATGCATAAAGGAGTGATAATATGACAAAAGAAGTTTTTTCTGTTACGGGTATGACCTGTGCAAGCTGTAGTGCCAGAGTAGAAAAAACAGTTTCCAAACTACAAGGAGTTGAACTTGTTTCTGTAAATCTTCTTACCAACAGTATGGAAGTTAGATTTGATAACAGCGTAATTAATTCTGACAAAATAATATACGCAGTAGAAAATGCCGGATATGGTGCAAGTCTGAAAGGAAAACAATCTCCATCAAAAAACTCCTCACAGAATATTGACGAAGTTAAAAGTGCAAAACAAAGACTTATCTGGTCTTTAATATTCTTAATTCCTCTATTTTATATTTCTATGGGACATATGATGGGTATGCCTCTGCCCCATTTTATGCACGGTACTGAAAATGCAATCACTTTTGCTTTCACCCAGTTTCTGCTTACTATACCAATAGTTTTCATAAATTTTCATTATTTTAAAAATGGATTTAAAAATCTTATAAAACTCAGTCCAAATATGGACTCTCTAATAGCAATAGGTTCTTCTGCCTCAATCATCTATGGTATTTTTGCTATATATCGTATAGGCTGGGGCTATGGTCATAACGACATAGCACTCGTAGAACAATACTCTATGGATTTATATTTTGAGTCAGCAGGAACTATACTCACACTAATAACTCTTGGTAAATTTTTAGAAAGCAAAGCAAAACGTAAAACTACCGATGCAATCACAAAGCTGATTAATCTTAAGCCACAAACAGCAACTGTTATGCGAAACGGTAAAACTACTGAAGTTCCTGTTGAACAGGTTTTATCAGGCGATATTGTAGCTATAAAACAAGGTAGTATCATTCCTGTTGACGGTGTGATTACAAAAGGAAACTGTACTGTTGACGAATCCATTATTACCGGTGAGAGTATGCCCGTTGAAAAAAATCAGGGTGATAATGTAATTGGAGCCACTATAAATAAAAGTGGTTACATTGAAATCAAAGCTACCAAAGTTGGCGAGGACAGCACCTTAAGTCAAATTATAAAACTTGTTGAAGAAGCCTCTGCAACAAAAGCTCCTGTTGCTAAGGTTGCGGACAAAATAAGTGGTGTTTTTGTTCCTGTTGTTATCGGAATTGCAGTGCTGTCAGCTATTGTCTGGCTTTTGCTTGGCAAAGGTTTTGAATTTAGTCTTTCAACAGGAATAGCAGTACTTGTTATTTCTTGTCCTTGTGCCCTGGGTCTTGCAACACCCACAGCAATTATGACAGGTACAGGCAGAGGTGCTCAAATGGGTATTCTTATAAAATCAGCCGAAGCACTTGAAACAGCTGGTGGAATAAACACTGTTGT
>JAXJXA010000064.1:0-6614 GCA_036307745.1 Acutalibacteraceae bacterium
GCTTTTGATTTTTCAAACAGCCCCTAATGTGTGGTGTTGCATTTGTTTATAGCAAGAACAAATTATTAAACTTTTTTCATTACATTTATATATCTTATTGTCATAACAGCCATAATTATGAACACCAATACTTCTGCCACAGGATATGACAGCCATACTCCATTCAACTTGAGAATATAGTTCATAAAAATTACCGAAGGAATTGGCACTACACAACTACGCAAAAGTGAAATCACCATTGCTGTTCTACTTTTTGAAACAGCACTAAAAAATGATGCAACAACAATGTTAACACCTGAAAAGAAAAATCCAACAAAATACAAACGTATACCATCTTCAGCTAATTGTCTTAACTGATTATCGTCATTGCTGAAAATACCAACTATTGGTTCAGTAAAAATATAAATCAAAGTATAAATAAGCGTTACCGTGGTTAATGATGTAATCAACGCATATCGTAAAATTTTTGACAAATTTTTATTTTCCTTTCTACCAAAACAACTGCTTGCTAAAGGTTGAGTTCCCTGTGCAATACCTGTAAAAATTGAAGTTGCCACAAGTGCAACATTTACAATAATTCCATATGCCGCCAAAGCTGTATTGCCATAAAATTTTACAAGCACAAGATTAAATGCCGTAAGAGAAATTGAAGACGCAAGTTCTCCTATAAAAGATGAAAAACCCAAGGACACAATGCTCCCAAAAACAGACATTTTTACTTTGCATTTACAAAAACTGAATGAATTTTTCTTTCTTATAAAATGTATTGATAAAATCATAAGACTTATAATAGGAGAAAGACTTGTTGCAAGCACAGCACCAAACATTCCCATTGAGAATACAAACATAAATATATAATCAAGTATTATGTTAGAAAAACTGCTTGTTAACATTGCATACATTGAAAGTTGTGGATTGTCATCATTACGAACAAATGCAATTATAATATTATTCAAAATGTAAAATGGTGAAAAAAGCAGAAGAGTTTTTATATAAACATTTGTGTATTCAAAAGTAGTTTCATCTGCTCCCAATAAATATGAAATATTCCCCGAAAAAAACATTCCTGCAATAATAAAAACAACCGCAAAAAATGTACCAATTATGATGCTTTGCACAAATGGTTGGCTTTTGTTGCCTCCCTTACCCTTTTCAATAGAAAATACCGTTGCACCGCCAACCCCCACCATAAGAGCTACTCCGTTCATAAGTGCATATACAACTATTGCAAAATTCAGTGTGGCAATTCCCTCTGCCCCGAGTGCTTTTGCCACAAAAAAAGTATCTGCCAATATATAGCAGGATAACCCTATCATACCAATTACATTTAAACTCACGTATTTAAAAAATAATCTACCCATAAGTCCTCCTCGAATTTTATTATGCATTGCTATAATATTTTCCCCATAACAGCAAGCATATAATCAAAAAACAAAGTGCCTGAAGCATTCCTTCAAAGACCTAACGGAACACTTCAGGCACATAAAGCTCTACCCGGTGGTAAAACTATGCGGTTATATCTAACGTAGATTATTTTATCACACAGATAAAATAATTTCAATCACTATTTATATTACTCTGATTTGTAAGTTGTAACCTCTATGCTCTTAATAATAACATCCTCATTTGGCTTATCATTATCATCAGTTTCAACCTCGGCAATTTTATCAACGATATCCATACCGTCATATACCTGTGCAAACACAGTATGTCCACGGTCACAAGCATTAAAGGCACCATCAAGAGTAGGACTGCCACCATTTTCTTCATACAACTTTTTAATCTCATCACTGAGCAAATCTGTATCAAGCATAAAGGAGCCATACTGCATTGTAAGTCCTTCGTAATTCTCTGTTCCATAATACTGACAAAGCAATGAATACATCTGCTTCCACTGAGATTCATAAGCATCCCAGCCACCACTATTTTTAAATACCTCAGCGTCAGCCTGATTAATAAAGAACTGACTGCCGTTTGTATCTGCACCGGAATTAGCCATAGAAACAGAACCTCTTATATTAAACAGATGATCGCTAAACTCATCTTCAAAGGTTTCGCCATATATACTTTCTCCACCTGTGCCATCACCGCTTGGGTCACCGCCCTGAATCATAAAGTCGTTAATTACACGGTGAAAAGTAAGATTATCATAATAACCTTCTTTAGCGTGGGTAAGAAAGTTCTCAACAGTTTTTGGTGCTGCCTCAGGGAAAAATCTTAAAGAAATATCACCCATAGAAGTATGCATTATTGCAACTTCTTCCCCATCAGCAGGCTTATCCAGCTGATAACCAACCTTATGCTCGGTATCCTCATAAACCTGTGCATCTTTTTTAGTTGTTTTCATAATGTCAATATCTGCATAAGTTGCTGCCTCTGTTGCTGCTTGACTAGATGTTGAAGATGATGAGCTTGCAGAAGAACTATTGCTATCATCTGACCCACAACCGGACATACTAATAGCCATAGCACCTGTAATTGCAACACACATAGCAACAGCTATAATTTTCTTCAGATTATTTTTCATAAACTATTCCTCTTTTCAAGTAATACTAAATACAATCTTAATTCTATTATAAATTTTTGTTTATTGCAATACACACCAACCATTTTCAAAGAATATTTACAAAATACGCAAAGAAATTTTATAACACTGTTGGTATCAGTATCATAAAATTCTCTGTTACAGCATATAATCTTCTAGCTGTAATAATTGGGAGGAAAGAAAATGGTAGAATTTTATCCTGAGGGAATACTCATAGATAAAGCTGAAAACGCAAAATTCTTTAAATCATTAACTATGCTTAACGAAGCATTTTATGAAGAAAAAATCCTTGAAGCCCGTGCCATTGTATGCGATGCTAATCATAATCTTATTGTAGATATGGGATGCATAAAGGGAATTATTCCCCGTGAAGAAGGTGCTTTGGGAATAAAAGAAGGTACAGTGCGGGATATAGCTGTAATTTCAAGAGTAAACCGTCCGGTATCATTTATAATTACAGATTTTGTAAGACAAGATAACGGCACAACAGTTGCTATGCTGTCACGCAGTAAAGCACAACAAAGATGTATGAGCCGTTACATAGATTATCTACAATGTGGTGATGTAATAAACACACGCATTACCCACCTTGAACCCTTTGGTGCATTTGCAGACATTGGTTGTGGAATTGTATCGCTTATACCGATAGATACAATTTCTGTTTCAAGAATAGACCACCCCAGAGAGCGTTTTTCTGTTGGAATGGATGTTAAAGCAGTTGTTAAAAATATTGAAAATGGCAGAATAAGTCTTACACATAAAGAACTTCTGGGAACCTGGGAAGAAAATGCTGAAGGGTTTAAAACAGGTGAAACTGTTGCCGGAGTAATACGCTCAGTAGAAGAATACGGTGCTTTTGTTGAACTGACACCAAACCTGGCAGGGTTAGCAGAAATAAAAGACGGAATAACCTCAGGCAGTCAGGCAAGCGTATACATCAAAAATATTATTCCCGAAAGAATGAAAATTAAGCTGATAATTATAGATACCTTTGAACAAAAATATAAACCTGCACCGCCAAAGTATTATTTTACAGGCAATCATATGGATAGTTTTTTATATTCTCCGGCAAACTGTGAAAAAGTGGTTGAAACTATATTCAACTATAATTAGCCATATTTACTGTCCCAAAAATGGTACAGTAAATATTATTGCTGTTGACTAATTTCCTTTGTAATTATATACTTGTTATAGAATGTCATTTCAAGGAGAATTACTATGGAAATTATAATTATTATATGCCTGATATTGCTTATTATATTGAATATTATCACTATCATATATATACGTAAAAATAATAATATTCCTGACAATAATGCAACAGAAAAGTTAGATGTACTGAAAAGCTACATAGATGAACAAAACAGAAATAATCGTATTGAAATCAATACCACATTAAGCAATGCTCTAAAAAATATGTCTGAAACATTGTCACAAAATCAATCTGTTTCATCACAGAATCAAGCTGAAAGATTAACTTCTTTGGACAAAAGAATTAATGCTTTTTCGCAAAATAATGAAGAAAAACTGAACAGTATGCGTAACACTATTGCTGAAAGACTTGAATATATTCAAACTGACAACAACAGACGACTTGTAAATATCGAAGGTAAAATGGAAGAGTTCTCCAGAACCAACGAAGCAAAAATGGCAGATATACGTAATACTGTTGAAAAAAAGCTGGAGAATATACAGTATGACAATAACCAGAAACTTGATCAAATGAGAGAGGTTGTAGACGAAAAGCTACAAAAGACATTAGATGAAAAAATGACACGTTCCTTTGCCCTTGTTACCGAAAGACTTGAGCAAGTGTATAAAGGACTGGGCGAAATGCAGACTCTCGCCACTGGTGTAGGCGACCTTAAAAAAGTTTTGTCTAATGTTAAGACAAGAGGAATTCTGGGAGAAATACAGCTTGGTGCAATACTAAAGGAAATTTTATCACCCGAACAGTATGAAGAAAACGTTGTTACCAAAAAGAACAGTAAAAATCCCGTAGAGTTTGCAATTAAACTCCCCAATGACAACAATTCCTTTGTATACCTGCCTATTGACTCAAAATTTCCTGCTGACACTTATCAGGCTTTGCTTAACGCACAGGAAAGTGGTAATAAAGATGAAATAATTACAGCTTCAAAACAGCTTATTACCACTTTGAAAAGCGAAGCTAAGGATATCCACGAAAAATATATCTCCCCACCTGATACAACTGAATTTGGTATAATGTTCCTGCCCTGTGAAGGATTATATGCCGAAGCAGTAAACAGAGGTATGGTTGAAGTTCTGCAAAGAACATATAAAATAAATATTGCAGGCCCCAGTACTATGGCAGCACTTCTTAACAGTTTACAAATGGGCTTTAAAACTCTTGCTGTTCAGAAACGCAGTGCCGAAGTCTGGGAGGTTCTCAATTCTGTAAAAACTGAGTTTGATAAATTTGGAAAAGTTCTTGAAAACACTCAAAATCGCATTAATCAGGCAAACGAGGAGCTTGACAAACTTGTAGGTGTACGTACAAGACAAATTCAGCGTAAACTTTCAAAAATATCTGCACCTGAAACTCTTGGCAATAGTTCGACAAAGAATCTGTCAGATACCTCAAATCTAGTTATCAATGACAATTTATAGTTTATAATTACTTAATATCCGCTATTAAAAAAGGCAACAACAGTTTTCTAACCGTTGTTGCCTTTTTTAATTTTTTATATGTTTATCTCACAAATAATTCTATATTTTAACATCTGTTTGTCGCCATTCTTTATCAGACACAAATGGTAATATGATTAAGCGTATCTGCATAACATTAAAAGTGTATAGCTCTGTAAAAAATTTATATCACAGAGCTATACTACAACTCACCTTACTTTTATCAAATTACTTGAATTTTTCATTATATACCTTATTAGTAGAAATAAACAGTTGTTTTGAGTTTTCAAATACGAACTAGTATTAAAGCAACAATTTATGTATTATTACACTTTATAATCAGCCTACATTTTTCAGTTGAAGTCTTAATTTATCAGAAATCATAGCAATAAATTCACTGTTAGTTGGCTTACCCCTGTCATTATGAATTGTATATCCAAAGTATGAATTAAGAATATCTACATCACCTCTATCCCAGGCAACCTCTATTGCGTGTCTTATTGCTCGTTCCACCCTTGAAGAAGTTGTTTCATATTTCTTAGCCACAGATGGATACAACCTTTTGGTTACTGCATTGATAATTTCCGGATTGTTAACTGACATAAGAATGGAATCTCTCAAATAATTATAGCCTTTAATATGTGCAGGCACACCAATCTGATGAAGGATTTCTGTAACTTTAATTTCCATACTTGTTCCTGATGAAGCATAGTGACTAAGTTTTGTAACAGGCTGGTTACCGCTTACCTCATTTAACATTGACTTCATACTCTCTATAAGATCAGCCACGTTATAGGGCTTAAGTACAAAGTATGATGCACCGCAGTTCATAATTTCACGTTCCAATACAGGACTGTTAAATGTGGAATATACAAATACAAGCGGTTTTTTTACATTTTCTTTTCTGTTCAATGCTCTTAAAACACCTACACCGTCCATTCTTGTCATAAACATATCCATAAGAACAATATCTGGTTGAAGTGTTTCTATTTTTTCCAGAAGTTCAACGCCATCCTTACCGGAATAGCTCGGTACAAAATTATGATCGGCAAAAATTTTTGCATCTTCACGACTAAATTCAGCAGGTTCCTCAGTAATGATAATGTTAATTGTATTTTCCATAATTTCTCTCCTAACTTATTTATTTGATGTCTGTATCTTACCATAAATTGGTAGTTTTGGCAATAGTTAACAGTTATTTTTTTAGAAAAAAATTTTTTCAACTTATTTTTTATTATACAAAAACAGATATATTTTTAGCGTAAAGAAGTTTTTCCAACAATATTATTTTATATATAAACCAAAACGACAAATAGTTACTGTAAACCTAAAAAATAAGAGTCTTTTACAGAATTTATAATACTAAACACCGTTTAAAATCAGTAAAAGATTTTCGAGCAGATTTAGTACTGAACGAATA
>JAXJXA010000065.1:0-7030 GCA_036307745.1 Acutalibacteraceae bacterium
CTATTGACGCAGGTGCAACCGCCATAACTGTCGAGATAAAAAACGGTGGAGTAAAATATATCCGAATTGCAGACAATGGCTCAGGTATTTCAAAAGAAGATGTTCCAAAGGCTTTTTTACGTCACGCAACAAGTAAAGTAGTAAAGGCGGACGACCTTGAAAGTATTGCAACTTTAGGTTTCAGAGGAGAAGCACTGGCATCTGTTTGTGCTGTATCAAAAGTACAGCTTCTTACCAAACAGCCTGATGAAGAAATAGGCACATTATATGAAATTTGTGCAGGAGAACAAATTTTATATGAAGATGCAGGATGCCCAAACGGAACGACAATAATTGTACGTGATTTGTTTTATAATGTGCCTGCAAGAATGAAATTTCTGAAAAAAGATGTGGCAGAGGGAAATGCTATTGCAAATATTCTCGACAAGCTGGCTCTTTCACACAGTGAAATTTCCTTTACATTTATACGAGAGGGGAAGCAGGTTCTTAAAACCAGTGGTGATGGAAATTTAAAATCTGCAATTTATTCAGTATATGGCAAAGAATTTGTTAGTAAACTAATTCCTGTAGATTATTCTCTTAACGGTGTGTCTGTAAATGGATATATTACAAAACCTGAGTTTGCTAGACCAAACCGCAATATGCAAAATTTCTTTATCAACGGTAGATTCGTTAAATCACTTACAGCAGCAAAAGCACTGGAAGAGGCGTTCAAAGGCAGTATTATGGTAGGAAAAATTCCCTCATGTGTACTTCATATTAACTTGCCTTTTGAAACAATAGATGTTAATGTTCATCCCGCAAAAACAGAAGTAAGGTTTATAAATGAAAGACCTGTATTCGATGCGGTTTACCACGGTACAAAAACCGCACTATTAAAGGGTGACTCAGTAAAAGAAATAAGTCTTAATCCAGCAGATGTCATTCCACATAAAAAACCTGATATTTTTTCATTTGAACAGTCACCATACGCTGTTAAGCAAGAGTCTGCTCAACAGCTTAATTTTGGTAATGTGAATATTCAGAAAAAAACTATTTTAGATACTAATTTTAAGACTACTGATAAATCTAAAAAAAACATTAATGATTTTGATGAACCACAACTGTTTATTCCAAAGACAAAACCTTTTGTTCATACTGAAACTCCAAGTGTGAATCTTTTTTCAAACAGTATTGTAAGAGATTCTGTTATTAAATCAAATGCAGAAAATTCTATATTTAATAATAATTTTAATCATACTTCAGATAGCAATAATAACCAAATTTTTAATATAAAAACTGAGGATGATGAAACTGATAATATCATTAAAGAAATAAAAACGGATGAAATATTTACAAGTGAAAATAATAAGTCTATTGGAGTTATTGACTGTGATACAGAAGATAATGTAGTGCCAGTTATTTCTTGTAATGATAAATTAACTGATGATTTAGATAATATTCAGACAAAAAAATATGTAGAAAAGTCTATATCAGTCAATGAATTTGAAAAAATAAATGCTGATACCTTTGAAGAAAAAGAAGAATTAAAATATCTTGGTGAGGCATTTGCAACATATATACTTGTACAAAAGGGTAGCGATAAAATAATGTTTATTGATAAACATGCCGCCCACGAAAGAATTATTTATGAAAAACTTCTAAAAGAAAAGGGTAAAGGTTTTATGCAATGTTTGCTTGTACCTGTTATTGTTACTTTGCCCAAAGATGAATATAATGCAGTTATAGAAAATCTTGATAAACTTGCTGAATATAATTTTGATATTGATGATTTCGGCAATGGAAAGATAGCTATAAGAGGAGTTCCTCAGTATATAGATAAATGCAGTATTGAGGATATGATTGCAGAAATAGCAAATAATCTTCTGGAAAAGAAAAAGGATATAAATACAGAGCAAATGGATTGGCTATTCCATAGTATTTCTTGCCGTTCAGCTATCAAAGCAGGAAACGTCAACTATGAGCGTGAACTTATGGAAATTGCTAAAATTGTGGATACTGATGATGATATACGTTACTGCCCTCACGGTAGACCTGTTTGCTTTGTACTAACAAAACGAGAACTGGAAAAACAGTTTGGCAGGGTGTGATATTTTGGAGAGTAAAAATAAAATACCGCTTATTGTAGTATGTGGTCCAACGGCTTCAGGTAAAACAGGGTTGGGTATTAAACTTGCACAACATTATAATGGAGAAGTTGTGTCTGCTGACTCAATGCAAATTTATAAAGGAATGGATATAGCCACAGCAAAGCCAACTGATGAAGAAATGCAGGATATACCACATCATATGATTGATTGTGTAGCCCCAGAATCAAGTTATAGTGTAGCTGAATATGCAGAATCAGCAAGAAAAATAATAGAAAACATTTATCTGCGTAAAAAAACACCTGTGCTTGTAGGGGGAACAGGGCTTTATATAAATGCAATTCTTAATAATATTGAATTTGGTCAGGAAAGTTCTGACGAAGAGTTGCGTAAACAACTTAATAAACGCTTGATTACTGAAGGAGCAGAAGTTTTGCTTAAAGAACTTGAGAGTTTTGACCCTCAGTCTGCTAAACGTCTGGGTACAATAAATCACCGTAGATTGGTCAGAGCAATAGAAATTTATAAAACAACAGGAAAAACAATGACTCAGTTTATAGAAGAGTCAAGGCTTGTTCCTTCGCCCTATAATGATGTTAGAATAGGTCTTAGTTGCAATAACAGACAAAATCTTTATAATAAGATAAATAAAAGAGTTGACATAATGGTAAAGCAGGGACTTATTGAAGAAGCACAGGAATTTCGTACACATTCCTATTCCCAAACTGCTGTAAAGGCAATAGGATATAAAGAACTTGAGCCTTATTTTACAGGCGAAATAA
Source organism: Acutalibacteraceae bacterium (assembly GCA_036307745.1). GTDB lineage: Bacteria > Bacillota > Clostridia > Oscillospirales > Acutalibacteraceae > CAG-964. Next base: position 2,870 of record JAXJXA010000065.1, read on the forward strand.
CTCTTCAAGAAGCACTTGAAAATCTCAAAAGAGAAACTCGCCGTTATGCAAAGCGTCAACTTACTTGGTTCAGACGTGATGAGAAAATTAATTGGATTTATACAGACAAAATTACATCACAGGAGATAGTGGATTTGGCTGTTGATTTTGTAGATAAAAGTGGTATTATAAAAACATATTTATAGTATTAAGTTAATAGTATTAAGGTGATAAAATTGAAAAAAACTTCTAATTTGAAATATATAATTCCTGTTATTGTGGCAGTTGTTATAATATATATACTTGTTTCCATGATTATTCCTAGCTTTTCTATGGTTTATGTTGAACCTGCACAATATGAAACGGTGTCAAAAACATTGACATCAGAGGCATACATACTCCGTAAAGAAACCTATATTACAAATGATAATGGTGGTGTTTTATATTATAATGTTGATGATGCAGGTTCGATAGCTGCAAATGGTGTAATTGCAAATATATACGAAAGTGAAACTGATGCAATTAATATTTCTAAAATGGATAAACTTAGCGAAGAGATAGATAATCTTAAAAAACTTAATTCTATGTCACAGGTTATGGGAGCTTCACTGGAATCTATAAATAAGTCGATTAATCAAAATTTGTCTGAATTTATTGAACATTCTCAGAACAACAGCTTTTCAGAAGCTTCAGATTCTTTGGACGGGCTTATTTACTCAATGAATGAAAAACAGATCGTAACAGGAGATGTTACAGATTTTAATACAAAAATATCTGAACTTGAAAATGAAAAAGCTGTACTTGAACAGTCAACAAATCAAGTAATAGGTCAAATTATTTCACCTGTTGCAGGTACATTTATGAGCCAGATTGATGGTTACGAAAACTTCTATGATTGTACAAACATCAGTAATATCAGTTTTTCAGAATTAACAGCGTTAAAAGAAACCCAACCTGCTGAAGTTCCTCAAAATGTTATAGGAAAGATAATTTCGGATGTTAATTGGTATATATGCTGTCCGTTAAGTGAAAATGATGCAAAAGAATTTGAGGATGTTTACGGATTAGTAGATGTTGATATTCCATATGCATCGGCTGATACTCTCTCAGCAAGAGTTATAGCTGTAAACAAAGATGTTGCTACGGGAAACTCGGTAGTTGTACTTGAATGTGAGTCTATGGATAGCACTCTAGCAAAAATAAGAGAAGAAGAAGTAAAAATATCTGTAAAAGAATATTCAGGAATAAAAGTTGATAAAACAGCTATTCATAAGGATAAAGTAACCAGAACCGTAGAAAATGATGATGGTACAACTCGCACAGAGGAAAAAACTGTAGATGGTGTATATATTCTTTATGGTAATGAACTTAGATTTAAAGAAATAGTAAAACTTTATGAAACCGACACTTTTGTTATTTGTGATACTGACACATATAACGAAAAACTTTTTAGTGACAGCACCATTAAGCTATACGATAAAATTGTTACGGAAGGAACTGATTTGTATGCAGGAAAAATTGTTAAACAATCAACAGAAATTGAATGATATTAATTATAATTTCAATACGATAGAAGAAAACATTTGTAATGCAGCAGTTAAGAGTGGCAGAAACCGTGAAGATATTGTCTTTTTGTCTGCTACTAAAACTGTAGATGTTGAATATATTAACTATGCAATAAGTCTTGGATTAAAGTATATAGGCGAAAATAAAGTACAAGAGCTTTTATCTAAGTATGATGGTTACAATCTTAACGATTGTTCATTGCAATTTATTGGACATTTACAAAGTAACAAGGTAAGGCAGATTGTCGATAAGGTTGATATGATACAATCTGTAGACAATAAAAAACTTGCTGAAGAAGTCTCAAAACAAAGTATTAAGCATAATAAAATTACAAATATTTTGTTGGAAGTAAATATAGGTAATGAAGAGAGTAAATCGGGAGTATCATCAGAACAACTTGAGGAATTGTGCTATTATGCAAGTGCTTTTGAGGGCATAAAAATAAGAGGTTTAATGACAATTCCACCTATATGTAATTCTAAAACAGAAGTTTCAAAGTATTTTTCTGATATGTATAAGTTATTTGTTGACATAAAGAGTAAAAATATGGATAATGTTAATATGGATTTCCTTTCAATGGGAATGTCCAGTGACTATGAAGAAGCAATAAAGTGTGGTTCAAATATGGTGAGAATTGGTTCATCCTTATTTGGTGCACGTATTTACAAGTGATATGGAGGGGACATAAATACATATGGCAAAATTTACTGATAAGTTAAAGAACTTGTGGAATGTACCCGAAGAGCTTGAAGAAGATGAATATGAGCATAGCCACAGAAATTCAAGAGATGAAGAATATGCTTCTTCACGTAGAAGCAAACGAAATGATGAGTATGAATTTTCACGCAGAAGAGATTACGATGACGAATTATCTTCACGAAGAAGTAGATATGTTGAAGATGAGTATGAATACGATTATTCTGATAATGACAGTTATAATGAAGACTATGATGAAGATTATAACAATAATTATGACGAAAATAGAAGTTATTCAGATGAATATGGCAGAAATAATATTGATAGCAAAAATAAGGTACTCAATATAGCTGCTACAGCCAGACTTGAAGTGGTATTTTTTAAGCCTGAAAGTTTTATTCGTGATGCGGATAATATTGCTAAAGAACTTATGAAATCTCATACAGTATTACTGAATTTTGAAGAAACCCCTCGCGATGAATCGAAGCGAATAGTAGATTTTGTTAGTGGTTGTGCTTATGTAAGTAATGGCAAAGTTCAGCGTATAGCTCAGAATATATTTATTATTACACCGAATAGTGTAGAATTAAAGGGCGATAGCCTTATAGATGAACTTGCCAGTAATGGGCTTAAGATAGTTGAATAATTATGATAAGTGAAGATGCTCTACTTATTGCAAGAATTAACAACCTTATAACAGCCTCAACCAAAAGACAATTTCCTGTATTTTTAGGTTTTTTAAATGAACATGAGATTTCAATTACTTTTCAGTATCTCAAAAAAGAGAAATCCATAGGTTATAGATTTTTTGGAGGATACAATGACAGCGAAAGATGTATACTTGCAGTAGCACAGAGCAATTTTGAGATAGAGGAATATTACTATCCTATAACGGGTCTGTGCTTTAAATATAAAACAGATTATAAACTCAATCACCGTGATTTTTTGGGTTCTCTTATGGGAATTGGAATAAAGCGTGAATCTGTGGGTGATATACTTACAGGTAATGGCATTGCTATTGTTTTTGTAAAAGATGAAATAAAAGAATATGTAGTTTCTCAGATACAGAAAATAGGTAATGTAGGTGTAACTATAGAGAAATGGAATGGTATTGAATTGCCAGTAAAAAATGAATTTGAAGAAATAAACTGTACTGTTTCTTCAGCAAGACTAGACAGTATTATATCAGCTGTTGTACCGTTAAGCAGAGAAAAATCCTCTGCTTTAATAAAACAAGGATTGGTATTTGTTAATGCTCTTGCAATAGAGAGTGTAAGTTATACAGTTAAAAGTGGTGATAAAATTTCTGTTAGAGGCAAGGGCAAATTTATTATTGGTGAATTTTCAGGAGTTACTAAAAAGGGCAGATTAAAACTTACTATTAAGAAATATAAATAAAAGGAGTGTCCGTTGTGATTAGTATTGATGAAGCAAAAAATGTACAATTTAAAAAAGGTGTAAGGGGATATAATACCGAAGAGGTTGATAACTTTGTAAATGAAGTTGTTGCTACACTTGAACAGAACAAAAAAGAAAAAATTGAATTGGTAAAAAAACTTGATATTCTTGCAAAGAGAATAGAGCAATACCGTAAGGATGAAGAAAATGTGCGTGGTGCTTTGATTAATGCAGAAAAAGTTAAAGGTTCTGCAGTTAAAGAGGCAGAGTCAAAAGTTTCTGCTCTTTTGGAAGAGGCAAAAGCTGAAGCAAAACGTATTATATATGATGCTAATGCAAGTGTAGAAGGACAGAAGACAAGTTATCTGAAATTGCAAGCAGATGCAGTAGTTTTAAGAGAACAGTTACTTGCTACATACAATCATCATATAAAAATGCTTGAGGACTTACCTACTGCTGTTGATATTGGTCAAAAGAAATTGGAACTTGATAAAAAGTATCCTACTAATAATCTTACTTCAC
>JAXJXA010000066.1:0-4983 GCA_036307745.1 Acutalibacteraceae bacterium
TATTTCGAGTATTTTTCTCGAAGAAATCTCCCGTATTAGTAGAAATAGACAGTTGTTTTTAGTTTTCAGATACGACCTAAATCTGATTTACTTATCAGCTATTATTTTTGACATCTGTTACAAGCTCAACAAGTACCTTTACAATTCGTCTTTTTTCAACCTTTGCCACGGTAAATTTTACATTATCAACAGTAACTACAGGCTGTTCATTTTCGCTTGGAATTTTCTCCAGTTTATCAAGAATAAGTCCTGCAACAGTGTCATATTCATCTTCAGGCAGATTTGAGCCAATCAACTGATTAACTTCATCTACCCCTGCCCTGCCGTCTATTGAATATATTTTCTCGGCTATCTGATGGACTTCCTCTTCTTCGTGGTCAAATTCATCCTGAATATTTCCCATTATAAATTCTATCAAATCTTCAAGAGATACTATTCCGTCTGTACCGCCATACTCATCCACAACAATAGCTATCTGAGTTTTTTCGGCAATCATCTCTGCAAAAAGCTGACTGCACTTTTTAGAACTTGGAACATAAAAAACCTCACGGGTAATATCTGTCAGCTTAAAATCCTGTGGAATATCATTAAATACAAACTGTAATAAATCCTTGGCGTATAAAATTCCAACTATATTATCAGTGTCACCATGGTAAACAGGTATTCTTGAATATCCCGTTGTCATTATCTTTTTAACAACCTGCGTCAGCGGCTCAATATCCTCACAAGCCGTAATGTCTTTTCGGTGAGTCATAATTTCTCCGGCAGATGTATCATCGAAATTAAAAATATTCTGTATCATTATTTTGCAGTTATTGTCTATCAACCCCTGCTCACAACACATATTCAGTACATTTATAACTTCACCCTCAGCATCTGTCTGCGTTTCAAATTCTCCGTATCTGAACAGTCTGTTAAATATGCTGTTAGATTTTTTTGTATTGCTTTTTCCCGTAAAATCATCTGTCATTTCAGTGTTTCTCCTTAAAAACAGTAAAAATTAACATAATATACAAAGTATAGTTTTTTAATATTATCCATACACAAATAGTGTATTAGAAATTACTGTAATTGTCAAACATAAAAATAAACATCAACATAAAAAAGTTCAAACGTAAAAAATACATAATCAGAATTTGTAGAAAATAGTAACAATAATACTTATTTTTTACATAATAGTCAATAATTTTATTCCGTTTTTACTTTACACATTAGAGCAAAAGTGCTAAAATTGAGGCAGATAAACGGGTGGGTCAACCACTGTCTATTCTATTTTGTTTTATATATAATGAAATTAAATAAATACAAGGAGGTAAAATTTTATGGCTAGAAAAATGAAAACTATGGACGGTAACAATGCAGCAGCTCACGTTGCATATGCTTTTACAGATGTTGCCGCTATCTATCCTATTACACCTTCATCAGTTATGGCTGACGAAGTTGACAAGTATGCCACAGCGGGCAGAAAAAATCTGTTTGGCAGAGAAGTTCAGGTAACAGAAATGCAGTCAGAAGGCGGTGCCGCAGGTGCTGTACACGGCTCACTTTCTGCTGGTGCATTAACTACCACTTTTACAGCCTCACAAGGCTTATTGTTGATGATACCCAATATGTACAAAATGGCGGGAGAACTTCTACCAAGTGTTATTCACGTTTCGGCACGCTCTCTTACATCACACGCTTTGTCAATTTTCGGTGATCATTCAGATATATATGCCTGTCGTCAGACAGGTTATGCAATGCTATGTTCCACAAATCCTCAGGAATGTATGGATCTTGCGGCTGTTGCTCACCTTACAGCAATTAAGGGCAGAGTTCCTTTTATGCACTTCTTTGACGGCTTCCGTACATCGCATGAAATTCAAAAAATTTCTGTATGGGATTATGACGATCTAGCAGAGATGCTTGACTGGGACGCAGTTGACGCATACAGAAGAAGAAGCCTTAACCCTGAACATCCTGTAACAAGAGGTACTGCTCAGAATGACGATATATTCTTCCAGGCAAGAGAGGCTTGCAACGTATATTATAACGCTGTTCCTGAAATTGTTGTTGAATATATGAATAAGATTAACAAGAAATTGGGAACAGACTACAAACCTTTCAATTATTACGGTGCTTCTGACGCTGAAAATGTAATTGTTGCTATGGGTTCGGTTAACGACTGTACAGAAGAGGTTATTGACTATCTTACAGCTAAAGGGGAAAAGGTTGGTTTGCTTAAAGTAAGGTTATACAGGCCTTTTGTTGCTGATTATATGCTAAACCAACTACCCAAAACAGTTAAAAATATTACTGTTCTTGACCGAACAAAGGAACCAGGTTCAATAGGTGAACCTTTGTACCTTGATGTTCTTGCCGCAATTAACGGTTCTGATTTCTCAGATGTAAATGTTTACACAGGACGTTATGGACTATCATCAAAAGATACCACTCCCGCAGATATTATTGCAGTATACCGCAATATGGAGTCCGATAAACCTAAGAAGAGATTTACAATAGGTATTGTTGACGATGTTACAAATTTGTCATTGCCTGTTGTAGAAAATCCTGATACCACCCCTATAGGTACAAGTTCTTGTAAATTCTGGGGTCTGGGTGCTGATGGTACAGTTGGTGCCAACAAGAATTCCATTAAGATTATCGGTGACCATACAGATATGTATGCACAGGGATATTTTGCATATGATTCAAAGAAATCCGGTGGACTTACAGTTTCTCATCTGCGTTTCGGAAGCAAACCTATCAAGTCTACATACTATATTAGTAAGGCTGATTTTGTTGCTTGTCACAACCCCTCATATGTAACAAAATATGATATGGTTGACGATTTAAAAGAAGGTGGTAGTTTCTTACTTAATTGTCCTTGGTCTGGAGAAGAGCTTGAAGAAAAACTTCCTGCTAAAATGAAAAGAATTATTGCTCAGAAAAAAATCAACTTCTATACAATAGATGGTATTAAAATTGGTAAAGAAATTGGACTGGGCGGACGTATAAATACCATCTTACAATCTGCATTCTTCACCATTGCAAACATCATCCCAAGTGAAGATGCAATCAAGTATATGAAAGATGCTGCAACAAAATCTTACAGCAAAAAAGGTCAATCCATTGTTGATATGAATCACGCCGCTATCGAGCGTGGTGCAAAAGATTTTGTAAAGATAGATGTACCTGCAAGTTGGGCTGACGCTGAAGGTGAACTGGAAAAAGTTATTTCTACTCAGGGTAGTCCTGAATTATTGGAATATGTAAATACAGTTCTTCATCCTGTAAATGCTTACAAAGGTAACCAGTTGCCTGTTTCAGCATTTAAAAATCACATTGACGGTACAGCTCCACAGGGAGCAGCTGCATATGAAAAGAGAGGTATTGCAGTAGATGTACCATCGTGGAATCCTGATAATTGTATTCAATGCAACTTCTGTTCCTATGTATGTCCACACGCTGTAATACGTCCTGTTGCTATGACAGAGGAAGAAGCTACTGTAGCACCTGAAGCTACAAAAAAGGTAGCTATGACAGGTTTACCCGGTATGACTTTTGCGGTAACAGTTTCTACACTAGACTGTACAGGATGTGGCTCTTGTGCACAGGTATGTCCAGGCAAAAAAGGAGAAAAAGCACTCACAATGCAACCTATTGACAGCCAACTACCACAGCAGGAGGTATTTAACTATGGTATGAGCTTGTCACCTAAATCAGAAGTTAACGCTAAATTCAAAGAAACAACAGTTAAGGGAAGTCAGTTCAAACAGCCATTGCTTGAATTCTCGGGTGCTTGTGCAGGCTGTGGTGAAACACCATATGCCAAACTTGCAACACAGCTGTTTGGCGACAGAATGTTTATAGCAAATGCAACAGGCTGTTCATCAATCTGGGGTGCTTCTGCTCCTGCTACCCCTTACACAGTAAATAAAGAAGGCAGAGGTCCTGCGTGGCACAACTCATTGTTTGAAGATAACGCAGAATTTGGATACGGTATGGTTCTTGGTCAGAACGCCATTCGTGACAGACTTGCAGATTATGTAAAAACAATATCAGAAACAGTTAGCAAAGAAGATGTTAAAGAAGCTTGTAACAACTATCTGGCTACAATCAAGAATTCAGGTGCTAACCAAATTGCTACTAAAGCACTTATAGAAAAACTTGAAGAAATAAGCGACTGTGAGTGTGAGGCAGGCAAATTGGCTAAGAAAACACTCGTTGACAAAGACCAGCTTGCTAAAAAATCAATGTGGATATTTGGCGGTGATGGTTGGGCTTATGACATCGGCTTTGGCGGTCTTGACCACGTTATTGCATCAGGTAAAGATGTAAATATCCTTGTGTTTGATACAGAGGTTTACTCCAATACAGGCGGTCAGGCATCCAAGGCTACACCAAGCGGATCCATTGCACAGTTCGCCGCAGCAGGCAAAGCGACTAACAAAAAAGACCTTGCAGCCATAGCTATGACATACGGTAATGTATATGTAGCTCAGGTTTCAATGGGTGCTGACTATAACCAGTGCATCAAAGCATTTGTAGAAGCAGAAAGCTACGAAGGTCCTTCGATCATCATCTGCTATGCACCTTGTATTAATCACGGTATTAAGGGTGGTATGACAGCTGCACAGGCTGAAGAGAAAAAGGCTGTTCAGTCAGGCTACTGGCATATTTATCGCTATGACCCTCGTTTGATTGAACAGGGCAGAAATCCTCTTACAATCGACTCAAAGGCTCCTACAATGAGCTATCGTGATTTTCTTATGGGAGAAGTTCGTTATAATGCTTTGGCTCGTTCCAACCCAGAAAGAGCAGAACAGTTATTTGATATTGCAGAAATGAATGCAACTAAAAAGCTGGCTCACCTACAATTCCTTGCTTCACAGAAATATGATGAGTAATCGAGAATACTATATCAAATAAAATCATTTATAAAATTTTGGCTCTATCACAAATATTGGGGTAGATAATTAAAGTTTAGGTCAAGCCTTTTCA
>JAXJXA010000067.1:0-2831 GCA_036307745.1 Acutalibacteraceae bacterium
AAAATCTTTTACCGATTTTAAACGGTGTTTAGTATTAACTATATTTCGTCTACCAACCACAGCGGTGTCTTTTAATTAGGCACCGCTGATTTTGTATTAATTTACTGCCTGTATTCTACCATTTATTATAAAAACAAATAAACAGTTGAAGTTTTCATAAAAATCTGTTAAAATTCATTTATGTAAGTTTGCGATTCGATATATTTTTTATGAAGGGAAATAGAAATTGAATTACTATAATCAAAAATGCCCACACTGTGAAAAGATTTTCAATAAGAACGACGATATTGTTGTATGCCCTGTTTGTGGTACTCCACAACACAGAGAATGTTACGAAGAGGAAAATAAATGTGTAAACTCTCACAGACATCAAGATAATTACGTTTGGAAATCTGATGAACAAAAGTGGGAAAATAACAGCAATAATAAAAACGAAAATAATAATAGTACTGATAGCACTATTGTGTGCAGTAATTGCGGAACAGAAAATAGTTGCGACGCATTTTACTGTAATCACTGCTCGGCACCACTTAACAGCGAAAAGTCAAATACTAATTTCAATAATAATGGCTTTAGCAATGGTTTTGGAGGATTTTATACTGGTAATAATGCAGAAAATGCAGGAAATATGCCATTTGGTACAATGTTTCTTAATATTAATGATGAGGACGAAATTGCACCAGATGTTAAGATAAAGGAAGCCAATAAATATGTAAAAAACAACACAACTTTTTACAGTTTTATATTTAAACGAATTCACGATCATAACAGAAGCAGGTTTAACTTTTGTGCGTTCTTGTTTTCGGGGGGTTGGTTTTTATATAGAAAACAGTATTTACTTGGTACAATACTTACAATTCTAATGGGAATCTGTCTTTTTGGATATGCTGTGTTCTATACACCCTATATAGAGATTTTAAGTACATTAGATACATCAAGTAATGTAGCTTTATACAATGATATGGCACAACTTTCGACCGATACACTATTATTACTTTCAGCTTCTTCGCTATTTAAAATAGCACAGTATATAATTATGATTATAAGCGGTCTTATAGCAAATAGATGCTATTATAAACATGTTGTAAAAAAGGTAAAAACCGCAAAAACTGAATTTGAAAGCCAAACCGAACTCAACACACATCTTGATAAAAAGGGTGGTGTTGATAAGGTGTTAGGATATATTCTACTTGTCGGATATATTATTCTTTCTATTTTACCGGCTTTTCTATTAGCTGGTAATTCAATTAGTATATAATTTATTTATAGATAATAGATATATAAAATTATTAGATTAAGAGAGAGGTAATTTATGAAGAAGATAAGAAAGGCTGTAATTCCAGCGGCCGGTATGGGTACAAGAGTATTGCCTGCAACCAAATCAATGCCAAAGGAAATGTTCCCTATTGTGGACAAACCTGCTATTCAGTATATTGTTGAAGAAGCAGTAAAGTCAGGTATTGAAGAAATCCTTATTATTACTAACAGAGGAAAGGGTATTATTGAAGATCACTTTGATTACTCCCCTGAGCTTGAACAGGCTCTTCTAAAAAGCGATAAAACTGATTTTTACAACACTGTTACTGCTATTCCTAAAATGGCCAACATTACTTTTATACGTCAAAAAGAAACAAAAGGTTTAGGTCACGCTGTAAGCTGTGCCAAGAATTTTGTTGGTAACGAACCTTTTGCAGTTCTGTTTGGCGATGATGTAATCGTAGGTGAAGATCCTGCTATTGGTCAGCTGATAAGAGCGTACGAAAAATATGGTAAAGGTGTGTTGGGAATTAAAGCTGTTCCTGAAAGTGACATTCATAAGTACAGTTCTCTTAAGGTTGACAAGTTGGAGGGTAACATTTATTCCTGTACAGATATGATTGAAAAGCCTGCAACAAAAGAAGAAGTTCTTTCACTTTATTCTATTTTGGGTAGATGTGTTCTACCCCCTGAAATTTTCGATATACTTGCTGAGGCTAAACCAGGTGTTGGCGGAGAAATTCAGCTTACAGATGCAATGAAAACCCTGGCAACAAATGGCGGAATGACAGCTGTCGACTTTACAGGCGTACGTTACGATATGGGCAATAAACTAGGCATATTAAAAGCACAAGTTGAGGTTGGTGTTGCAAATCAAGAATTTGGCGAAGATTTCAAAAGCTATCTGAAAGAATTTGTTAAAACATTATAATATTATAAATAGTATCTAAATATAAAAATGTATTTTAATGAAGTCAATATTTTTTAATACATAGCAATATTTACTTTTGTACATTGACTTTTATATAATAAATAATATTTCATATGTTAAAAACTAACATATACCAGTTAATTCATTCCAGGATATAAAGTTCCTGAAAAATTCAGTTAAGGAGGAGATTATCATGGGTTATACAATAGCACAGAAGATAATCAAAAATCATCTGCTAAGTGGCGAAATGACCGTTGGCAGTGACATTGGTTTGAAAATTGACCAGACACTAACACAAGACGCAACCGGTACAATGGCTTACCTTGAGTTTGAGGCTATTGGTGTTCCAAGAGTAAAAACTGAAAAAAGCGTTGCATATATCGACCACAATACATTGCAGACAGGATTTGAAAATGCTGATGACCACCGTTTTATTCAGACAGTGTGCAGAAAACACGGAATTTATTTCTCACGTCCTGGTAATGGCATTTGTCATCAGGTTCATCTTGAGAGATTCGGTATCCCCGGTAAAACATTAATTGGTTCTGACAGCCATACTCCTACTGGCGGCGGTATTGGTATGCTTGCTATTGGTGCTGGCGGACTTGATGTTGCTGTTGCTATGGGTGGCGGTGCTTACTAC
>JAXJXA010000068.1:0-5852 GCA_036307745.1 Acutalibacteraceae bacterium
CCGCAAGCCTTTGAAAAGGCTTGACCTAAACTTTAATTATCTACCCCAACATTTGTGATAGAGCCTAAAAAATAGTAAACAAAAAAGACCACAGGTTTTACCGAGCCCTCTGGTCTGTTTTTGTTTAAAAGGTTACAAGAGTTCCGATGATTAGTCGGTTTGTGAGAAATTCTTAGGAAAACGAAGCTTCGATAATTTACATATGGCACTTTACGCTGCTTGGCGACAGCTTAAATTACTAACTTCATCTTTCTACAAATAGATTATACAACATAAACAACAACAAAATAACAACAATAACATCATAAATTTAAAAAAATTTCTAAACAAGTAACATAACTTAATTAAAAAAATATTATACTAACAGAGGTGTTCTTTATGAAACATAGAGGTAGATATCGCAGAATTCCTATCATTAAGATTATTTTCACTTTTACTCTTCTTTTTATTACAGCTTCGTACATAATATTTGAAAGTCAAATTGAGTCAAGTATGCTAGATATTACAAGATTAAAAGCTGAAGAGTTATGTACCAATGCAATTAATACAGCAGTTCTTTCTGTCCTGGAGAAAAACGAATACACTTATGATAATTTTGCAAAGGTATCTCAAAGTGGCAATTCAGTTACAAGTATAAGTACAGATTCAGTAAATACAAATAAATTCAAATCAATGGTTACTTTAAAATCTCAGGATGAAATTGGTAATATGTCTGGAATGGAGATAAATTATAAACTCGGTGACTTTTGTGGTTCTGAATTACTGACTGGTAGAGGTCCGGATATAATTATAAAACTCTTTTTTTCTGCCAGCGTAACAGCAGATATGGAAAGTAAATTTGAATCTTGTGGATTAAATCAAACACGACACATACTTAATATAATTATCACATCAAAAGTTTATATAACCTCTGATAAAAATTTAGAAACTTATACAACAGTGATTACAACGGTACCTGTTGCCGAAAGTATAATTGTTGGCAGTGTACCATCACTTTATCTTCAAAAACAGTAAAAAATTGGGAACTACACAAACAGTAGTTCCCGATTTTTTATTATCCATTTTCTATCTAAACACTTAAAATAAACCTAATCATCAAAATTAGGGCTTGTTTGAAAATAGACAGTGCTTTTGATTTTTCAAACATCCCCTAATTTGAGCGAACATAATTTTTTTGTGTTGTAAATTAAGTATTAAAGTTCTAAGTCATTTACAACCAAGTTATCATATGTTTCTCTTTTAACGATAAGTCTTGCTTTACCGTCCTTTACCATTACCATTGCAGGCTTTAGATTACGGTTATAGTTAGAAGCCATCGAGTAGTTGTATGCACCTGTGGAAAGCACAGCCAAAGTATCGCCAACCTGTACATCTGCCACTTCTACATCCTTTTGAATCAAATCACCGCTTTCACAGCACTTACCTGCTACTGTCACTTTTTCATTAGGTATTTTATCTGCCTTGCTTGCATTTACAACTGTATAAGCTGATTCATACAAGGCATAACGAATATTATCTGTCATACCACCGTCAACAGAAACATATGTGCGAACACTTGGAATTTCTTTTCTGCCACCTACTGTATAAAGTGTAATTCCAGCTTCACCAACTATTGAGCGGCCTGGTTCAATGTAAATATATGGTACTGGTATGTCATATTCCTTAGCCTTTGATATAACAGCCTTGGAAACTGCGTTCATATAGTTATCATAAGCTGTTGGATTATCTTCCTTGGTATACATAATTCCGAATCCACCACCAAGATTAAGTTCGCTTACAACATGACCTGTCTGCTTTTTAATATCACCAATAAAATCCATCATAACCTCTGCTGCTGAAACAAACGGGTCGATATCAAATATCTGCGAACCAATATGACAATGAAGCTCTGTAAGTTCTACATTTTCAAACTCAAGGGCCTTTTTAACTGCTTTCATCGCTTCACCTGTTTCCAAAGCAAAACCAAACTTAGAGTCAATTTGACCAGTCATTATAAAATTATGTGTATGTGCATCAATACCTGGCTTTATACGCATTGAAATCTTAACAACCTTGCTCTTTTCCTTTGCAAGTTTGTTTAAAAGTTCAAGTTCATATAAGTTGTCCACAACAATTTTTCCAATATTGTAGTCAAGTGCCATATTAAGCTCTGATTCTGTTTTATTATTGCCGTGGAATTGAATTTTTTCAGGTGGAAATTTAGCCTGCATTGCTGTATAAATCTCTCCGCCTGAAACAACATCAAGTCCCATATTTTCACTATTTACAAGTTGAACTAAAGCCTTACAGCTAAGAGCCTTGCTTGCATAAAGAGGCAGACCATTTCCATCATAGTAATTCGCAATAGAATTTACAAAGGATTTGCAAGTATTTCTGATTGTGTCTTCATCAAGAACATACAATGGAGTACCAAACTCCTTAGCAAGTTCTACAGTATCACATCCACCAATAGTTAGATGTCCCTTTTCATTTACATTTAAACAATCGTTAACAAACATCGCCAAATTTCCTTTCCTTTAATAAAGTACTGAACAAATATATTATACATCATTTATACTACATTTTTCAACACAATTTGCAATATATTCTCTTATTTCTTCAGTACCATCACCTTTTAATGCTGAAAAAGTGAAAATTTTTATATCACCGTAATTACTCAGTATAGATTTTATCTGTTCAAGCTGTTTAACTTGCTGTGTTTTTTTTAGTTTATCTTTTTTCGTAAGAACAACAGCAAATGGCATACCTGAATTATTAAGAAAATCTATCATATTTAAATCATCTTTAGTAGGTTTATGTCGCATATCAACAATCTGCACTATAAGAGCAAATTTTCTATCTTGTGCAAAATATCCTTCTACAAGTTCTGCCCATCTTACTTTTTCAGAATGAGAAACCTTTGCATAGCCATATCCAGGAAGGTCTACAAGATTAAAAGAATCTCCCACTTTGAAAAAATTTATTGTAGCAGTTTTTCCAGGCTGTCCGCTAACTCTTGCAAGTGCTTTTCGGTTAACCAGTTTATTTATAAGTGATGATTTACCAACATTTGATCTACCTGAAAACACTATTTCAGGTAGATCACTTGGTTTAAGCTGACTTGCCCTGCCTGCGGTATATAAAAGTTCTGCATTAACAAAATTCATATAATACTCCTTATTGAACTGTTTGCTCTACAAAATCAGGCTGTTTTCCAGTAGGTTTTTTGGAAATCTTATTTTTTATATCCCTGGAAGACTTATCCTGAATCAAAGCTATATCAAGCACCTGCTGGATTGAAGAAACTGGTTTAAACTCAACTGCTTCTTTAACCACAGGGTCAACCTCGTAAAGGTCAGGTACATTATCTTCTGGTATAATTACAGTCTTAGCCCCTACCCTATAAGCAGCCATAGCTTTTTCTTTTAGTCCGCCTATTGGCAGAACTCTGCCACGAAGGGTAATTTCGCCTGTCATAGCAACGTCACTTCTTACAGGTCTGTTGATTAAAGATGAAATAATTGCTGTTGTCATTGTAATACCTGCTGAGGGACCATCCTTAGGCACTGCACCTTCGGGAGCGTGAATGTGTAGATCATTGTTCTTATAAAATTCAGAGTCGAATTTGTACTTGTCAGCCATTGTTCTTGCACAACTAAGAGCTATTTTAGCAGATTCCTTCATTACATCACCAAGAGACCCTGTAAGCTCTATCTTTCCTGTACCTGGAAGTAAAGCAACCTCGATTGGCAACATCGTACCGCCAACAGAAGTCCAAGCAAGTCCATTTACTACACCCACCATATCATTCTTCTCAACTGTTTCAGGCTTATACTTTCGAGGTCCTAAAAAGTCCTCAATGTTTTTTAAAGTAATAGAAACTTTATAGTCATCATCTTCAACAATATTTACAGCTGCTTTTCGTAGAAGATCGTTAATTCTTCGTTCTAAGCTACGCACTCCTGCTTCTCTGGTATAGCTATCAATCAAATCATACATACCATTTTTTGTTATCTTAAACTGTGAAGATTTTATGCCACTGTTCTTTAATGATTTTGGTACAAGATGTTTTGTAGCTATATTGAATTTCTCTTCTCGTGTATAACTATCAACAGTGATTATATCCATTCTGTCAATAAGAGGTTCCGGAATGGCAGAATAGTCATTAGCAGTTGCAATAAAGAAAACGTGGCTTAAATCATAAGGCAGGTCTATGTAATGATCTGTAAAAGAATGATTTTGCTCAGCATCAAGAACTTCAAGCAAAGCAGACGTTGGATCACCCTTGTAATCATTCCCTAACTTGTCTATCTCATCAAGAATTATAACAGGATTGGAAGTTTCTGCTAATTTAATAGCATTCATAATTCTGCCTGGCAAAGCTCCTATATATGTACGTCTATGCCCTCTTATTTCTGATTCATCGTGAACACCACCCAATGCAATACGCTGACATTTTCTGTTTATTGCCTTTGCAATAGATTGGGCTATTGAGGTTTTACCAACACCAGGAGGCCCTACAAAACAAAGAATCTGTCCTTTAATCTCCGGTGACAGTTTTCTCAAAGCAAGAGTTTCAATTATTCTGTCTTTAACCTTTGTAAGGCCATAATGGTTTTTATCAAGTAGATTTCTAGCTTTTTCAATGTCTATAATCTCATCATCAAATATATTCCAAGGTAAATCAAGACAAGTATCAAGATATGTACGTATAACGTTTGCCTCCTGAGAGTTATATGGCAGTGCAGCTAATTTATCACATTCCTTAACCAAAACTTTTTCTATACTTTCCTGTAAATGGAGATCCTGAATCTTTTTAAGATATTCTTTAACCTCAGTAACAGCTTCATCATCTACATTCAGTTCATCTTCCAAAACCTTTAACTGTTCTCTGAGATAATACTCTCTTTGATTTTCATCTATTCTTTCACGGGTTAATTTATGTACAGACTCTTCAATTTCAAGAATAAATATTTCATCTGTAAGGTGTGCTATCAGCGTTTCCAAACGTTCCTGTACATCCAGAGCTTCTAATACTTCCTGTTTCATTTCATATTCCATTCTTGTATTGCCCGCAATATAATCACAGATTTTACCTGAATCTTTTGTAGAGGAAATTTTATAAATTATATCTGAAGGAAATTTGGGAACAAGGGATAAATATTTTTCAAAAATATCTTTCAAGGACCTTGTTAAACCAATTTCTGTTACTGTCTCACAGTGAATATCTTCAACAGGCGTGATAAGCCCAGTGAGATATGGACGTTTTTTGCCACTATCAATTAACTTTGCTCTGTATTTTCCTTCGACAACAACCCTTATAATATTTTCAGGCTGTCTTAAAATCTGCTTAATCTCAGCTACAACACCTATTTTATATAAATCCTCTATTTCAGGCTTATCAGTTTCTATTTTCATTTGAGAAGCAATAAAAATTAATTGATCAGTTTTCATTGCTTTTTCTATGGCTAATGCAGACATTTTTCTGCCAACATCAAAATGCAATAACATTTCAGGAAAAACAACCATACCACGCAGTGCAAGAACAGGCATTTCAACAAGATTGTCCACTTCTACCTTTATTTCATTATTTTCCATAATACGCCTCCTTATCCATAGCGTAAAAATTCATATTATCAAATAAATAGTAAATTAATATAAAAACTAACCCTTTTTATAAGCTAAAATATACTGGCTCTTTAATAAATGTTGGGATAGAAAAGATTATTCAAGAATATTTCGTTAAGACCTTCAAAGGCACTGCCTTTGAAGGGTCACACCACTAGGCTGAAGCCGTCACCGCAAGCCTTTAAAA
Organism: Acutalibacteraceae bacterium; assembly: GCA_036307745.1. GTDB lineage: Bacteria > Bacillota > Clostridia > Oscillospirales > Acutalibacteraceae > CAG-964. Next base: position 5,795 of record JAXJXA010000068.1, read on the forward strand.
AGACTTGACCTAAACTTTAGTGTTATCTACCCCAATATTTACAATAAAACCAATATAC
>JAXJXA010000069.1:0-6715 GCA_036307745.1 Acutalibacteraceae bacterium
AAAGCGGTGCTTTCTACGTTAAAAATCCTCGAAATACGTCAGTATTTCTGCGGTTTTTGCCTTGAAATCACTCGTTTTGAAACAAAAATCCAGCACTTTTTCTATTTACAAACAAGCCCTAATCTTCATTTCGTATAAAACAATACAAAAAAGTGTGTGCAATTATTTTAATAAAAATTCTGTTCACTGCATACAGCTATAGTTAATTTTTAATATTTATGTATTTTATTCCTAATTTCAGTATAAAAAAATTATACATTTTAACGAAGTTGTTATAAAGATAAAAAATGACTATGAATAATTATTGAAAATAAATTTGGGGTAGGTTATAATAATAGTTAATTTAATAGAATAGCTATATTGCTTTTTTATTTACAAATTTAATAAAAAGGAGATGATATAATGGGTGCTGAAAATGTTTTATCAGTTGGCGAAAAAATTACCATATCTTTGACTATTCTTATCACAGGTTTTGTGGTTGTATTTGCAGTTTTAATCCTGCTTATCAGCTTAATCAAAGTTTATGGCATTATAGTAACAAAAGCTCTTGAAAGTGTTGAGAAAAGTAAGGCAGCAAAAACAGCCACACTTGAAAAAACTTCAGAAAGTATTGCAGTAGCTGATGAACCTGTTGAATTGCCCGAATCAATAGACGATAACAGCTTGAATGAAGAAATCATCGCTGTTATAGCCGCCGCTGTAGATGCAATGTATGGTGAAGGCACTGTAAAGGTTAAGTCAATAAAAAGAGTTCCACAATCACGTCCGGTATGGGGTACTGCGGGAATTATGGATAATACACGACCATTTTAATGTACTTTAAATATATCGGAGAAAGGAATGTGTTGAATGGAAATATTAAACGGATTTTTAGATTCACTTGTGGGTCTTTATGAGAGTTCGGGACTTTGCTATTTACAGTGGCAAAACTATGTAATGATTCTTGTATCAATAGTTCTGCTATATCTGGCAATAAAAAAGCAATATGAACCACTATTATTGTTACCTATTGCATTTGGTATGTTGCTTGTAAACCTTTACCCAAACATTATGGCTGCTCCCTCAACAGAGCTTATCCCTGTTGAACAATATATGGCTGATCATGGTGGAGAAGCCGCCAGTTATGCAATAACCAAATTAAATGATATTACATACTATAATGTACCTACAAACGGTGGTTTATTTTATTACCTATATCAAGGTGTTAAGTTAGGAATTTATCCTCCTCTTATTTTCCTGGGTGTTGGTGCAATGACAGACTTTGGTCCACTTATTGCAAATCCTAAGAGTTTTATTCTTGGTGCCGCTGCTCAGATTGGTATTTTTATAACATTTATTGGTGCTATCATTCTTGGATTTTCACCACAACAAGCTGGTGCTATTGGTATCATAGGTGGTGCAGACGGCCCAACAGCTATCTATGTAACATCAAAACTTGCACCTGAATTGCTTGGTCCAATAGCTGTTGCAGCATACTCTTATATGGCACTTGTACCTATTATTCAGCCTCCTATAATGAAGCTACTCACAACAAAGAAAGAACGTGCTGTTGTTATGACACAGCTAAGACCTGTTTCTAAGCTGGAAAAAATTATTTTCCCTGTTCTAGTTGTAATTGTTGTTGCAATATTTCTACCTGATGCTGCTCCACTGGTTGGTATGCTTATGCTTGGTAACCTATTTAAAGAAAGTGGTGTTGTTGACAGAATTTGTAAAACTGCTCAGAACGAGCTTATGAACATAGTCACAATTTTCCTTGGAGTAACAGTTGGTGCTACTGCAGCAGGTCCTGTATTCCTGAGTGGAGATACTCTTAAAATTATAATTTTGGGTCTATGTGCATTTATGCTTGGTACAGCAGTAGGTGTATTGTTTGGTAAGATTATGTATGTTGCTACTAAAGGTAAGGTTAATCCTCTTATTGGTAGTGCAGGTGTATCGGCGGTACCGATGGCAGCACGTGTATCCCAGAAAGTTGGTCAGGCTGAGAACCCCTGCAACTTCCTGCTTATGCACGCAATGGGTCCTAATGTAGCTGGTGTAATCGGTTCTGCTGTTGCAGCAGGTGTACTTCTGAGCATACTCGGCTGATAAATTATTAAAAATCAACATATAATTAGAAGACGTACTCACAGTTCAGTTGAGTACGTCTTTTTCACAAATGTATAAAAAATCAGCCTTTTAAAGCAATTCTTTTTTAACAAATTTTGACATCCATTTCGTTGACATTAACTAGAAGCAATGTTATAATATTGTTCAAGTTCAAACTGTTTACCAATAAACAATTTAAACTTGAACATTTATTTTTTTGTATATTTTGTATATCTAATAATATTATATAATAGCCTGTATCAGTATGCACTGTATATTATATACAAACGTGTAATAATTTGTGGTTAAAATCTAAAAATTAAACAATGGAGGTGAAGTTATGGATTGTGATTTTGATAATAAAACGGATATTGGTATAGCTTTAAGATCTATAAATAATCTTCTTATGCGTGCATCAATTCAGCAGTCAAAAAATACGGGAATTGATAACTGTACTTTTATGCACGGTTGGATACTGGGACACCTTTGTTTACACAAGAAGGACGATGTTTACCAACGTGATATTGAACGAGAATTTTCACTTACTCGTTCGGCTGTAACCTCTATTGTAAAGAATATGGAACAAAAAGGTTATATAAAACGAATAGAGGTTGAACATGATGCTCGCCTAAAAAAGCTAGTAATTACTTCAAGTGGAGAAAAAACTCATAATAAAATTGTCCAAAGTTTTCAGGAAATGGATAAAGAAATAATCAATCATATATCTGACGAAGACTACAAGATATTTTTAAAAGTATGTCATCAGATAAAAGACAATCTGCATAGCTTGCTTTAAGCCTTGCAGTTTATATTATATATATTTTAAAAGATTAGGAGGATTATATGTTCACTATATTAAAAAGCGTAAGAGAATATAAGTGGGTATCCATAATTACACCTGTACTTAAAATTCTTGAGGTTGTAATGGAGGTTCTTATTCCCTTTTATATGGCTGATCTCATTGACTATGGTATTGACAAAGGCAATATGGAATATGTAGTTCAAAGCGGCTTAAAACTTATTGCACTTACTGTTTTATCATTATTCTTTGGTATTGCTGGTGGTGTAACCTCAGCAAAAGCATCATCAGGTTTTGCAAAAAATTTACGAAAAGATATGTTCTATAATGTACAGAAATTTTCTTTTTCAAATATTGATAAATTCTCTACATCTAGTATAGTAACACGTCTTACAACAGATGTTACAAACATTCAAAATGCATATCAGATGATTTTAGTTATGGCTGTACGTTCCCCTATTATGTTTGTGGTGGCAATTATTGCTTCATTCAGAATCAATGCTCAACTTGCATGGATTTATGTAGCTTGCGTTCCTATAATTCTTATAGCTATGATTTTAATGATAAAATTTGTAATGCCTATATTCCGTAAGGTGTTCAAAATTTATGATAAATTGAATAATGTAGTACAAGAAAATGTAAGAGGTATACGAGTTGTAAAATCATTCGTAAGAGAAGATTATGAAGTAAACAAATTCAAAAATATTTCAGAAAGAATATTTAATAATTTTGCCAAAGCAGAAAAACTTATGGCATTTTCTACACCTGTTATGTCAATTTGTTTGTATGGATGTATTATTCTTATATCCTGGTTTGGTGCCAGACTCATTATTGCTTCAAGCAACAACCCGGATGTGGGATTTACAACAGGTCAACTTATGAGTCTTATAACATATGCTACACAAATACTTACAAGTCTTATGATGCTTTCAATGGTATTTGTTATGATTACAATGTCTAAGGCTTCTATTGAACGTACAACAGAGATATTAAACGAAAAAAGTGATATTATCAATCCTGAAAGACCTGTTACAGAGGTTAAAAATGGTGATATTTCCTTTGAAAATGTAAACTTTAGCTACAAAAAAGATAGCAATAATTACTGCCTTAAAAATATCAATCTTTCAATAAAATCAGGTGAAACTATTGGTATCATAGGTGGAACTGGCTCTTCAAAATCAAGTCTTATTCAGCTAATTTCCAGACTATACGATACAAGCACAGGCAGTGTAAGCGTAGGAGATATCAATGTAAAAGATTACGATCTAAACACATTACGCGACTCCGTGGCTGTTGTTTTGCAGAAAAATGTACTGTTTTCAGGTACTATTAAAGAAAACCTACGTTGGGGAAATGAAAATGCCACAGACGAAGAAATAAAACGTGTCTGCCAGCTTGCACAGGCAGATGAATTTATTGAGAGCTTCCCTGAAAAGTATGATACCTATATTGAACAAGGCGGTAGCAATGTTTCTGGTGGACAAAAACAGCGTTTGTGTATAGCACGTGCATTATTAAAAAAGCCAAAGGTACTAATACTTGATGACTCAACAAGTGCAGTTGATACAAAAACAGATTCACTTATAAGGCAGGCTTTCCTTGAGGAAATTCCTAATACCACAAAGATAATAATTGCACAGCGTATTACCTCTATACAGGACGCTGACAGAATTATCGTAATGGACAATGGCTGTATTAATGCCATAGGAACTCACGAAGAATTGGTTAATAATAATAAAATTTACAATGAAGTTTATACATCACAAATGAAAGGAGCTGAAATTTAATGGCAAGAAGAAATCATCCAGGTCCTCCCAAAGGTGCTTCTGTTGCTCCGGAACAAAAAATTGATGAAAGAACCATAAAAAGATTGATTAGTCATCTTATGAAACATAAAACTACTCTTATTGTAGTAGCCATATGTATTATAATAAGCTCTCTTACAGGCGTTGCATCTTCAATATTTCTTCAAATCCTGATTGATCAACATATTATGCCTATATTAGCTTCCCCTAATCCTGTGTTTACAGGTATATTGCGACTTGTACTGGTAATGTGTGGGATATTCATAGTAGGTACTGTTGCAGGATATCTTTACAACAGGTTGATGGCTATAACCAGCCAGAAAGTTCTTAAGGAAATCCGCGATGAAATGTTTGAAAAAATGCAAAAACTACCTATAAAGTATTTTGACACACATTCTCACGGAGATATTATGTCACATTACACAAATGATACTGATACTCTAAGACAAATGCTCTCTCAGGGTTTACCTCAGTTATTTTCATCAATAATATCAATCGTTTCAATATTTGTAACAATGCTTGCAACCAGTTGGATTTTAACTCTCGTTGTACTTGTATTTATAGTAGTAATGTTTTTTATTATACAAATGGTTGCAGGTAAAAGTGGAAAATACTTTGTAGAACAGCAAAAATCATTAGGTGACCTTAATGGTTATATAGAAGAAATGATAAATGGACAAAAAGTTATTAAAGTTTTTTGCCATGAAGAAAAAACAAAGGAAGCTTTTGACAAAAAGAATGATGAATTATTTAATAACGCTTGTAATGCAAACAGTATTGCAAACTCACTTATGCCTCTTATGGGGAATCTTGGATATTTACTGTATGTAATTCTTGCAATAGTTGGCGGAATTTTAGCTGTAAGCACAGGAGGAGTTTCACTTGGTGCTATAGCTTCATTCCTTAACCTAAGCCGTAGCTTTATGCAACCAATAAGTCAGGTTGCCCAACTACTTAGTATGAGTGTAATGGCTCTAGCTGGTGCTGACAGAATCTTCAAACTTATGGATGAGATCCCTGAATCAAATGACGGATATGTTACACTTGTACGTGCAGATATTAATGGTGACAAAATTACAGAATGTAAAGAACGTACAGGTACTTGGGCGTGGAAACATCCTCACAAAGACGGTACTACAACTTACACCCCTATGAGAGGTGAGGTTGTACTTGACGATGTAGATTTCAGCTATGTTCCTGATAAACCGGTTTTACACAATATAAAGTTGTATGCAAAACCTGGTCAGAAAGTAGCTTTTGTAGGCTCTACAGGTGCAGGTAAAACAACTATTACTAATCTTATCAACAGATTTTATGATATTGACGATGGTAAAATCCGTTACGATGGCATAAATATCAATAAAATCAATAAAGTAGATTTACGTCATTCTCTGGGCATAGTTTTACAAGATGTTAATCTGTTTACAGGAACTATTATGGAAAACATTCGATACGGCAAACTCGATGCAACAGACGAAGAAGTTATCGCTGCTGCTAAACTTGCTAATGCTGATGATTTTATCAGAATGTTACCAGATGGCTATAATACAATGATCTCAGGTGATGGCGGTAGCCTTTCACAAGGCCAGAAACAGCTGATTTCAATAGCCCGTGTCGCTGTAGCTGACCCTCCTGTTATGATCCTTGATGAAGCAACTTCGTCAATAGATACTCGTACTGAAGCCATCGTTCAGGCTGGTATGGATAGTTTGATGAAAGGCAGAACAGTATTTGTTATTGCTCATAGACTTTCAACTGTAAAAAACAGCGATGTAATCATTGTACTTGAACACGGTAAAATTATAGAACGTGGCTCCCACGATGACCTTATCAAACAGCACGGAAAATACTATCAGCTCTATACAGGTGCATTTGAGCTGGAATAAATTCAAATAATAAAAAAACAAACAACCTGGTAACACTTATACTAAACACCATTAAAAATACAGAAATCATTTCGGTATATTTCGCACTGCACTTCATACTGCGTCCTCGAAAGGCGACAGCCTTTCTGTGGATC
>JAXJXA010000070.1:0-3771 GCA_036307745.1 Acutalibacteraceae bacterium
CGATTTTAAACGGTGTTTAGTATAAAAAAAGAAAAAGCTGACGATTTCTTTAACAAGTAATCATCAGCTTTTTCTTGTATAGGGTTAAAATAATGTTTATTGTTGTTATTAGATTAGTCAAGCAATAGCCCGTAAGAAAAATAATATAAATCCGAGAAGGCTATTCACATAAAGACTTATATTATAAATCTATCATAAATCATATGGCACTAATGTTCAGATCTGAAATGCTCATCATTTTAGATTAATCCACTATTTATGTCTAAACTAATTCAAGAGTTAAATATGATTAGAATTTTTATAGGAGAAGTGGTTAACTAAAAGACAATTTTCTGTGATATAGACTTGTGATTTCTATATCACAGAGTTCTTACGAACTATCTTTGAATGTATTATATCATATTAACATTCGTTTGTCAACATATGTATTCAATAAATTTAAAAAAAACATATACACTATCCAATAGAGGTGATTATATGTTTGCACCTATGCTCGACTCAAAAATTGTCGGAAGTGTTATAGCTGATTTCAGAAAAAGAAAAGGCTTATCACAGGAAGTTTTAAGTGGTTTATCGGATATAGGACGAACACATTTAAGTGCTATTGAACGTGGCGAACGAAAACCAACACTTGAAACACTATATCGAATTTGCTTTGCACTTGACGTAAAAATGAGCGATGTTATAGCTGAAATTGAAAACAAACTTTAGTACACTTTTTAGGATTATATGTCCTAAATATCATTGGATGTATTTAATTATTATTTTAACAAAAACACTGAAACTGTTCTGGAACTAACTTAAAAGTTTTGATTAAACTTTTTCAAAAGTTTACAGGTCGAGGACAGAGTCCTCGTGGGGATTTTAAAGGGGGAACCCCTTTAACTCATAGTTATATACTTTAAAATAGTCATACGGCTAAGCTCTACTGTTGTTCACAAATGCTCTACCGTTGATTTGCATAAAAATATTTGACCCAAACTTTAAATTTCTTTCTACCAAAGTTATGGATATTTTTATAATTTTTGTAAAAATTTCAGTTCTATATTTAATATACAACTAAAGGATGTTAATAACTATTTAATAATAATGGAAATCCATATATATTTTAGGACTATATGTCCTAAAAGTCAATAGATAAACCATATTAATTTATAATTTTATCGGTGATAAAATTGAAATTAAGAATTAAAGATTTACGAGAGGATCACGATCTAAGCCAAAAGGAAATATCGGAAATTCTTATGTGTGATCAATCTCTTTATTCAAAATATGAGCGTGGAGAACGTGAAATTCCTCTCAGAATGTTAATTATACTTGCAGATTATTATAAAACCAACCTTGACTATCTTATTTATCGCACAGATAATCCTGATATGCTTTGATATTAATTATCAATATGATTCGGGCAAAATTAAGATATAATAATTGTTATAATACAAATTTATTTTTATATTTGCTAAACAAAATTAATATGCTACTTGACATTTGGGCTGAAAAAGAGTATAAATTGTATTGTGCAAAACATATACTAAAAGGCTATGATAAGGACAGGGCACGTTTAGTTTTTTTAAGAGAGTTGACGGCTGGTGAAAGTCAATAAAAACGAATGTTAAGCTATCCCCTTTAAGCTGACCTCTGAAATGTCGGTTTTTTACCGACAAAGTAAGAGAGTTCGGGTTCTCCCGTTACAGAGATAGACATTACAAGATGTCGCAGAGGGGTCTGTTTTCAGACAATTAAGGTGGTACCACGGAACATTCGTCTTTCGTCCTTTTATTGGGCGAAAGACTTTTTATTTTGTTATCATTTATTTTTATATTTTACGGGAGATGTTATTAATGCTGACATTAGACAGAATTTACCACGCATCATACGTTCTTAAAGATGCTATCAGACCTACTGATATAATAAAATGCTCGGCTGATGTTATACCGGGTGTATCGGTGTATCTAAAAACCGAAAATTTACAGGTTACGGGTTCTTTTAAGGTAAGAGGTGCTTACTATAAAATATCTCAGCTTACAGAAGAAGAAAAGGCAAAGGGCGTTATAGCTTGTTCTGCCGGCAACCACGCTCAGGGTGTAGCTCGTGCCGCTTCAAAAAACGGCATAAAATCTCTAATATGTATTCCCGACGGTGCTCCAATCAGTAAAATTGAGGCTACAAAGCGTTTAGGTGCCGAAGTATGTCTGGTAAAAGGCACATATGACGATGCTTACGCTAAGGCTGTTGAACTGCAAAAAGAGAGTGGTGCATCATTTATTCATCCTTTTGATGATGAACTGGTTATTGCGGGTCAGGGTACTATAGGACTGGAAATAATCAACCGCAAACCTGAAATTGACGCTGTTGTTGTTCCTGTTGGCGGTGGTGGACTTATTGCAGGTGTTGCATTCGCTATCAAATCTCTTAACCCAAACATAAAGGTATATGGTGTTCAGGCAGCTGGAGCTCCTTCAATGGTTAATAGTGTAAAAAATGGTCAGATTGAAACTCTTGACACTGTTCACACTTTTCAGGATGGTATTGCAGTAAAAACTCCAGGAACACTCACATACGAAATTGCAAGCAAATACGTTGACGATTTTATAACAGTTACCGATGATGAATGTGCAGCAGCTATCCTTAAGTTGTTGGAGCGTCAGAAACTTGTTACAGAGGGTGCAGGTGCCAATGCCTTTGCAGCTGTAATGTTCAACAAAATCCCTGACCTTAAAGACAAAAAAGTATGTTGCCTGCTTTCAGGCGGTAATATTGATGTTACAATTCTTTCAAGAGTTATCAATCGTGGATTACAGATGAGTGGCAGACTTGCAGAACTTACAATAGAACTGCTTGACAAGCCAGGACAGTTACAAGGTGTTTCTGAAATTATATCTGCTCTTGGTGGAAATGTAGTTTCTGTTGCACACGACAGAGCTGATCTTAATTCTGATATTAACGCTTGTTATCTACGTATTAGTATGGAAACAAGAAATCAAAGTCACGTTGATGAAATTAAAGCTGAGCTTATTAAAAATGGTTACAGAATAGTATAAAAAATAAGCATTGTAAAATCACTTTCATTGCTTATTCAATGATATTATTACATATTTATGGAGGTAAGAAAAATGGCAGAAAAGATTTATACAAAAAATGCACCGGACGCAATAGGACCCTATTCACAAGCAGTTGTAAGCAATGGTTTGGTTTTTACATCAGGCCAAATTGCTATTAACCCTGCAACAGGAAATGTTGAGGCTACTACAATAGCTGAACAGACTGAACAAGTTATGAAAAACCTTGGTGCAGTTTTAGAAGCATCTGGCTCTGGTTATGACAAAGCAGTAAAAACAGTTTGCTTCTTAGCTGATATGGGCGATTTTACTGTATTCAATGAAATTTACGGTAAATATTTTTCAAGCAAACCTGCACGTTCCTGCGTAGCTGTAAAAGAGCTTCCAAAGGGCGTTTTGGTTGAAGTTGAGGTAATCGCTGAGGTTTGATAAAATAAAATCAAGTTTTTAGTATCAAATAAAATCGGGCTATTGTGCTTTTATAGCATAATAGTCCGGTTTTTACCAGAATTAATCTGTTTGTGTTTTGTAAACAAAAGTCAAAAGTTAACAATTTATTAACTATTTAATATGCAAAAATACTATAATTTAATTGAGTATTATTTTGAAATATGCTTTTTAATAGCATTAAAAGTTTCTGTACTCAAAACGTGTTCAATACGACAAGCGTCCTCTTTTGCAGTTTTTTCGCTTACTCCCAACTGCATAAGCC
>JAXJXA010000071.1:0-3390 GCA_036307745.1 Acutalibacteraceae bacterium
CTATTGTACAGCTGGAAAAATTATTACATACGTTGGATGTAAGTTCGTCGATATATGATATTCCATCATTAAAAAGACCTGAGGAAGTAAATTGTTACTATTTTTGTAATGATAATGGTGCATTGTTTACAGAAGAAGGTTCATTAGAGTTTTTCCAAATAGGTGAGAAAGAATATGTATTTGACTATTTGGAATGTTCAAGAAAATGGAATAAAAAAATACCGAAATTAGCAACAATAAAAATCAAATCTCCAAGTCATTTTACAGTTCTTTCAGAGCCGGAATCACAAAAAATTATAACAAGTTTCTGTAATAAACTATATTCTGAAGAAGTAATTACAAATAGTTTTTTAGAGTCATATTTATTAAAGGAAAGTTAAAGAAAGAATAATTGTAAAATACGATTAAAAAAGATAAACGAAACCAGTATGAGATAGAAAAATAAAATCTATTTCATACTGGTTGTCTATTTTAGCTTGCTGATTGTGTGTATATTTCTCAATGTATGAAAGCAAAAGTAAGAAAAAAGAATAAGAATTAATTTTTATGACTGTTATATAAAAATTCTACTTTAAATAAGAAAAAGTATGTGGTATAATATGAAATGTATAATTAAGTAAAAAGAAATAGTGAGAGGAAATAATACCTTTTTCTGTTATCTCATATAAAAACTTATTAATACTAAACACCATTAAAAATACAGAAATCATACGGTGTTTAGTATAACAAAGTAGCGATTTTTTTACTACACCATTATTATACTAGGAGGATATAGTATGAACGAAATAAAGATAAAAGGAGCCTGTGTCAATAATCTTAAAGGATTCGATATTGAAATTCCGAAAAATAAAATTATAGTGGCAACAGGTGTAAGTGGCTCAGGTAAGTCCAGTTTGATGTTTGATATTATTTTTGAAGAAGGAAGAAGAGAATATCTACAATCTTTAGGAATGGTTTCTGACCTTGAAGATGAGAAGAAATACGAAGAGATATTAGGAATTGGACCTGCGGTTGCAGTAAAACAAAGTGTTGTCCTCCAGAGTAATCCTAGATCAACAGTTGGTACCAGAACTCATATTTTAAATCTTCTGGGACTTCTTTATTCCAGTGAAGGGATGATTGAGTGTCCTGAATGTGGCGAGATGGTTAAACCAGGACAAGCGTGTGGAAAATGTGGCAATGTTGAAGAAACATTGGATTCCAGTTATTTTTCTTACCTTAATGTGAATGGAATGTGTATGAAATGTTCTGGTAGAGGAGCTTATTATGATGTAAATATGGATAAACTTGTAGAAGACGATGAAATAACAGTCAGAAAAATATTCAAAAATATTGGAACAACTGCCGGCATTGAGCGTGTAATTGCAAACAATCTTAAAGAATATATGGATATGCCATATTCTAAATTACCGGAAGAAATTAAAGAAGAAGTTATTAATGGACATTACTCTAACAATAAAAGTGGCAATAGAAGTTTCTGTATTTCAAGAATATTACAGGGGCGATTGAGAAAAGGTGAATATTTAGGAGACCTGTACAAGATGGTTACCTGTCCGGATTGCCATGGTTATCGTGTTGGCGAGGAAGCACGTGAAGTTTATATAAATGAAAAACATATTGGTGAAATTGGAAAAATGACTCTTGTTGAGGCAAAAGAATTTTTTGAGGATACTCTTACAAAGTGTAAATTTACACAAGCCGGTGAGAATCTCTTAAAAGATATTATTCGTAAGACAAATGCCTTGATTAAATCACGCCTTGGGCATTTATCACTGTATCGTGAAATGCCAACATTAAGTGGAGGAGAAATTCAAAGATTGTTCCTTAACTCTCATTTAGAGTCAAAAATGGATTCGCTTATATACATTTTGGATGAGCCGTCAGTTGGATTGCACGAATGTGAAAAAAGTGAATTGCTTAAATCAATAAAGGCACTTAAAGATTTAGGTAATACAGTTATTGTTGTGGAGCATGACAGAAATATTATAGAGATGGCAGACTATATTGTAGATATAGGACCAAAGGCAGGAGTAGAAGGCGGTAGACTTATCTATAATGGAGATTATGCAGGACTGTTGGAATGTAAAGATTCCTTGACAGGACAGTATATGTCTGGTGCTAAGAAAATGCCAGAACGTACGAAGAAGGAAGTTCTGAACAACAAATGGATACATCATCTCACAGTAAAACACGCAAAGACAAATACATTAAAAGATATTACAGTATCATTCCCGTTAGGAGTACTTGTTGGAGTAGCAGGTGTATCGGGTTGTGGAAAGAGTTCTCTTATTTCGGATACTTTGGTGCCATTACTTAAAAATCATTTTCACCATAAGGTTGACAGGATGGATCAAGAGGATGGTATGGATGATTTAGAGGAAGAGGCTTTACAGGTTGAAGCTATAGTAGAAGGGTTGGAAGGTGTAGAATTTATCTCTGATTTTGCTGAAGTATCACAGGAACCTATTGGCAGAAATATCAATTCTAATCCTATGACATTTATTAAAATCTGGGATAAAGTGCGTAAGATTTTTGCTGAACAGCCAGAAGCTATAGAAAAGCATTTATCAGCAGGTCATTTTTCATTTAATTCAGACGGTGCTTGTCCGGCTTGTGGTGGTAGCGGAAGAAAAGCTATTTTCCCGGGAACTAATATGAAAATGTATACGGTTTGTGATGAATGTAAAGGAAAGCGATTTAATAAAGAAGCACTATCTGTTACTTACAGAGGAAAGAATATTTCAGATATATTGGATATGCAAGTATCTGAAGCAGTTACTTTCTTCAGAGGTTATACCGGAATTGTATCAACGCTTAAGGTTTTAGAAAGAATTGGAATGGGATATATTACCTTAGGACAGCCTACTCCTACTATGAGTGGTGGTGAGGCACAAAGACTCAAACTGGCAAAAGAAATTGGAAAGAAAAGAAAAGGCAATATTTTATATATATTGGATGAACCAACAACAGGTTTGAGTTTATATGATACCGCAAAACTTATTTCTTTGTTAGATGAACTTGTCAAGGAAGGTAATTCTGTTATTGTTATTGAGCATAATACAGATCTGCTAAAGGCTTGCGACTGGATTATTGAGTTAGGCCCAGAAGGAGGAGCAGGTGGCGGTGAATTGATCGCAGAAGGTACCCCCGAAAGCCTGAAACAAAATCCAAAGTCAGTAACAGGAAGATTTCTATAAAGATATTTGATATATCATAAAAGGAACAATTTTTGATTTTTATGTGCAATGGCTATCCTCGTTAAAAAATGAGTATAGCCGAATGGATTATAATTTAAAGTTAAACATCATTTAAAATACAGAAATCATTTCGGTATATTTCGCACTGCACTTCATACTGCGTCCTCGAAAGGCGACAGCCTTTCTGTGGATC
>JAXJXA010000072.1:0-6462 GCA_036307745.1 Acutalibacteraceae bacterium
GTACTAAATCTGCTCGAAAATCTTTTACCGATTTTAAATGGTGTTTAGTATTACAATAATATTCAAAAATCTAATCAGAACAACTCACAAACAAGGTCGCAATATTCCACAGGATTTTCTATCTGTAAACCTGCAATAAGTACGGCCTGATTGTATAGAATTTTAGCCAGCTTTTCAGCTTTTTCCTTATCGCTCTCATAAGCTGTTCTGAGTGTATTGAATACTGCGTGATCTGCATTAAGTTCAAGCACTTTATCTGCTTTTGGCTTTGGCTCATCACCTGGCATTTGTGCAAAATATTTTTCCATTTCAATAGAAACAGCACCGTCAGATGACAGATATACAGGGTGTGACTTAAGGTTCTTAGAAATTACAGCCTTTGTAATTTTACCGGTCAGCTTTTCACCAATAAAATCAAGAAGCTCCTTGTTTTCCTCAGCTTGCTTTTCTGTCTTTTCCTTTTCCTCGTCAGACTGCAACTCAGCCATATCAGAAGCTATTGAAAGGATTGTTTTACCATCATAGTTAATAAGAGTTTTTGCAACAAACTCATCAATCTCATCAGTAAAATAAAGGAACTCATAACCCTTATCCTTGCAAAGCTCTGTCTGAGGCAATGCCTTAATTCTATCTTCTGTATCACCGCAAGCATAGTAAATATACTTTTGGCTTTCAGGCATTCTTGAAACATAATCTGCAAGAGTTGTATAACCATCAACAGATGAGCTTCTGAATATCAACAAATCCTGAAGTGTTTCTTTATTCATACCATACGATGAAGCAATACCGTATTTAATCTGTAAACCAAATGCTTTCCAGAATGTTTCATACTTGTCGGGACTATTTTTAAGTAACTTCGAAAGCTCAGATTTAATCTTCTTCTCAATATTTTTAGCAATAATATTAAGCTGTCTGTCGTGCTGTAAAAGCTCACGGGAGATATTCAAAGATAGATCCTGAGAATCAACTACACCCTTTACAAATCTGAAATAATCAGGTACAAGTTGCTCACACTTATCCATAATCATTACTCCATTAGAATAGAGCTGTAATCCCTTTTCAGATTCCTTTGTATAGTAGCCATATGGAGCAACAGCAGGGATATACATCAATGCCTTGTATGAAACTGCACCCTCAGCACTTACATTAATTGTAACAAGAGGATCTGTCATATCCATAAATTTCTCTTTATAGTAATTGTTATACTCTTCCTGAGTTACTTCACTCTTGTTCTTTCTCCATATAGGTACCATACTATTAAGAGTTTTTATTTCCTTAACCTGCTCATATTTAGGCTCCTCACCCTCAGCAGCAGTGTTTACTGAGCTTTCAACTTCCATTTTTATTGGATAGCTGATGTAGTCTGAATATTTTTTAATCAAAGATTGAATTCTGTAACTCTCAAGATACTGACAATAATCCTCTTCTTCAGCATCTTCTCTTATATGCATTATAATCTCAGTACCACAGGTGTCTTTTTCTGTTTCATCAATTACATAGCCATCTGCACCAGTTGATTTCCACATATAAGCCTTGTCGCTGTTATACTTTTTGGTAATTACAGTAACTTCATCTGCAACCATAAATGCTGAGTAAAAACCAACGCCAAACTGACCTATAATATCAGTTTTCTCATCTTCACTAAGTTCATTTTTAAACTGGTAGCTTCCACTTTTTGCAATAGTACCAAGGTTATCCTCTAGTTCCTCATAACTCATACCAATACCATTATCAGAAACTGTAAGAGTCCTGTTTTCCTTATCAGCGGTAATCTGAATATAAAGCTGTGGTAGCTTATCTGCTGTTTTATCAGTTAACGAAACAAAGTGTAGCTTATCCAAAGCATCACTGGCATTTGAAATAATTTCTCTAAGGAATATTTCCTTGTGAGTATAAATTGAATTAATCATTAAGTCCATCAATCTTTTGGACTCTGCTTTAAAATCCTTCTTTTCCATTATTTTTTACCTCTTTTACTTATGCTTAAACACATTGCATTTTAACAGTGCAATGTAAAAAATACTTTATTATCTTTATTTTTAATTACATTTTCTCTGGCTGCGGATATTCAACACCTAAAGTATCTACAACTATACTCTTAATAACCTGTGGATCCAGTGGTTTATCAGAGTAATCTGTGTCACATTCTGCAATTTCATTGACAACTTCCATTCCCTCTGTAACCTTACCGAAAGCCGCATAGGAACCATCCAGATGTGGTGCATCTTTATGCATAATAAAGAACTGTGAACCTGCTGAATTTGGCATAGCAGAACGAGCCATTGAAATTACACCCTCAGTATGCTTAAGAGTATTGTTGAATCCGTTCTGTGCAAATTCTCCCTTTATACCGTATCCGGGACCACCGCAACCTGTTCCATCAGGGCAACCACCTTGTATCATAAAACCATAAATCACACGGTGAAATGTTAAACCGTTGTAATAGCCATTGTTTGCAAGGCTGATAAAATTATTTACTGTATTTGGAGCAACTTCTGGATAAAGCTCTCCTTTGATTATCTTTCCATTTTCCATTTCTATTGTAAAAATAGGGTTACTCATAATAAAACTCTCCTTATTTGTAAAAATTTACTTAATTATTCGTGCGAGATATATTATATATCACAATAAAATAAATTTCAAGCACTCTAACCCAGAGAGTGCTAATTTTTTTGTAAAATTTATTAATACTATTTGTGAATATTTTTTGAACGGATATATATTAACAGAATATTTTAAAAAGCACAAAAATAACACAAAAAACATTTCAAATAATATTGAATTTAACATATAAAATGTGTTAACATATAAAAAAGGATGAATGAATATGATTTACGATTACATTAATCTTGATAAACGCTTAAAACAATCGCTGTACATTCAGTTGTATTCAAGCATAAAAGAAAATATTCAAAATGGTAATATCAGTAAAAACAGTAGATTGCCTTCTATACGAAAACTGGCTGAGGATTTAAGAGTAAGCAAAACCACTGTAGAGAACGCATATTCACAGCTATGTGCAGAAGGCTACATAACAAACAAACCACAAAGTGGTTATTATGTAGCTCAACTTACAATAAACAACAATATACAAAACAGCAGAGAAAACACAAATAGAAATCCTTCTATATCGGACAAATATTGGTGTGATTTTTCCGGTAAAAGTGTTGATATTGGTGAAGTAAGCCTTAAACTATGGAAAAAGTACATACGCTATATCATTAATTGTGACTATTTAGTTACCTCTTATGGTGATCCACAAGGAGAGCCTGCTTTAAGACAATCTTTATCTGAATACAGTTATAGTGTACGTGGTGCTGTTGCAAACAGTGATGAAATTATTATAGGTGCAGGAATTCAACCACTTTTGTATTTATTATGTGGGTTGATTCGTAAAAACTATGGTAATATTGTTGCTGTTGATGAATATGGTTTTAATTATGCTGAAAAAGTATTCGATGACTGTGGTTTAAAAACTGTAAAGGCGGTATGTGATGATAATGGAATTATTCCGGAAGAGCTTGAAAAATCAGAGGCAAAGATTCTGCTTTTAAATCCTTCGGGAAATTTACGTACAGGCAAACATCTTAAAGCAGACAGACGTACACATCTTTTAAGTTGGGCTGAAAAGTATAATGCCATAATTATTGAAGATGACTACAATGGTGAATTAAAATATAATACACATCCTGTTCCTGCTATGCAAGGATATAACAAAAGCAGAGTTGTATATCTTGGTTCTTTTTCTAAATTATTGTTGCCTTCGGTAAGAATTGGTTATATGATTCTCCCCTCTGCTTTACTTCGGGATTACAAACTTAATAAAACCAACTATAATCAGACAGCTTCTAAAATGGAACAATTGGCACTTGGAAAATATATTGCTGACGGTCAGATGGAACGAAGTTTAAGACGCTTAAGAAAAATTTATAAAGAAAAAAGTGACTATATGATAAATTTGCTTAAAGAAAATTTTTCTGATAATGCGGAAATAATTTTTAAAGAAACTTCACTTTGTTTTAGTTTGATTTTCTCTAAAAAAGTGGATTTCTCTAATATCAGAGAAATATTAAAAGACAAAGGTGTAAATATTATTTTTAATAGTTACAACAAAAATATAATTGAGCTATCATTTTCAGGAATTGATAAAGACAATATAAAAAAAGGTATACAGGTCATAAAAGAAACAATAGAAATTTTTATAAAATAAATCATAAAATTATTTTATGATTTATTTTATGATAAAAGTGAATATTCAGTTGTTCCAATAATTTATTCACACTATTTGTATTAACAGATTTATTTGAATATAAAGAGCTATTTAGAAAAGCAATTCGCAACAAGTGCGGATATAAAAATAGAAAGCCGATGTTTATTCAACATCGGCAAAACTTCTAGTGATTAACTCTATTTATACTATTATTTATATTATCAAATATTATCAAATATTATCAAATATTATCAAATATTATCAATTTTCCGCATCATTAGCTTCAAGTAAAGCTCCTACTGGAACATCCAGCACATCTGCAAGTGCTATCAATTCTATATCAGACACCATTCTTACTTGTCTTTCCAGCTTTGATAAACCTGAAGCAGATATTGTAACTCCTTTCTCTGCAAGTGCATCTGCTAAATCTTTCTGTTTTAACCCTTTCTGTTTACGAAAAGATTCAACGTGTAACCCCACAAGGTTTTTTGTGCCAATAGCATCAACTCTCTTTTTCATTCTAAATCACCCCAATAACAATAATTGTAAATTAATAGTAATTAATCCGAAATAATTTTACAACAAAATTCTTCAATATTCAATACATTACAGCAAATATAATTGAAATATTACTTACATTAATAACATTATAATCAAATTTTTATTTTTGGAGGGAAAAATTTATATGAGTAAAATATCTGATAACGAATTAAATTTTATAAAAGGTCTAAAGGATACTGTAGAAAATTTGTCTGTAGTTTCGTCGTATGTTCTTATTCCTGAGGAAACCTGTATTATTGTGGTAGATATGACCAATGACTTTGTTAAAGAGGGAACTTTTACTAATGAGGGTATATTAAAAGTGAATGATGATATAGCAGATTTTATTACCATTTCCAGAGGAAAAAAGATTGATGTTTTTGCCCTTACCGACAGCCACGGCAAGGATTATTATGAAAATGAAATCCTTTTGCATAATTCCCACAAAAATAGTGAAGATTGTCAACTAACAGAAGAAATAATAGAAGCAGGCAAAATTACTGTAATAAATAAAAGTTCATCAAATGGTTTTCTTGAAGATGAATTTAAAGAAAAAGTATTGGACAGATACACTAACTATATAATAGTTGGTTGTTGTACCGATATTTGTGTACAACAACTTGCACTTACATTAAAAGCGGAGTTCAACCGTCAAAATCTGATTAAACGTGTTATTGTTCCAAAAAATCTTGTTGCAACTTATGATTCTGCCGCACATAACAGCGAGATCACACAGCTTATGGCACTATATAATATGAGTATCAATGGCATTGAGGTAGTTAAAAAGATAATTTAAAGAGGTGTGTTTTTATATGTTTGAGCTAAAAAATGACAGAATGTTAACTATGCTTACTGATTTCTATGAAATTACAATGGCTAACGGCTACTTTAAATATGGATTCAAAGATAAAATTGCTACATTTGATATGTTTTTCAGACGGGTACCTGATAATGGCGGTTATGCTATAATGTGCGGTCTTGAACAAGTTATTGAACATTTGCAAAACTTAAAGTTTACTGATGATGACATTAAATACTTAAAAGATAAAGGTATTTTTAACAAGGATTTTCTTGATTATTTAAAAAACTTTGATTTTACCTGTGATGTATGGGCTGTACCTGAGGGTACTCCTGTGTTTCCAAATGAACCTTTAGTAACAGTAACCGGACCTGTTATACAGGCTCAATTTGTAGAAACTGCGATTCTTGTATATATAAATCATATGAGTCTTATCGCAACTAAAGCAAACAGAATTGTACGAGCAAGTCACAACAGAGCTGTTATGGAGTTTGGTGCAAGACGTGCCCAGGGCTGTGATGCAGCAATATATGGTGCAAGAGCAGCATATATTGCTGGTTGTGCAGGCACATCAAATGTACTTGCAGGACAAATGTTTAATATACCCACAATGGGTACTATGGCACATAGCTGGATACAAATGTTTGACAGTGAAGAAGAAGCTTTCAGAGCATACGCTGAAACTTATCCCAATGACTGTACGCTATTGGTAGACACATATAATACACTTAAAAGCGGTATTCCAAATGCTATAAAGGTATTCCGTGAGGTACTTGTTCCTATGGGATACAGACCAAAAGGAATAAGGATTGACAGTGGTGACATTGCATATCTCTCTAAAAAAGCTCGAAAAATGCTTGACGAAGCAGGTTTTGAAGATTGTGGAATATGTGTATCAAACTCTTTGGATGAA
>JAXJXA010000073.1:0-2721 GCA_036307745.1 Acutalibacteraceae bacterium
GTATTTCAATAAAGGTGAAAATTCCACCGATAATCACAATAACTAATGCTCCTATGACATAGGGCAGAGGCTTGAATTCTTTATCGTCACTGTTTTTCATTATTCTTTTAATTTCTTTCTGAATATTACTATGACGATCAGTGATATAATGACTACGACTAATGATAACAGTGCATAATATGATGTTATATCACCAGTAGAAACAGAGTCACCAGGGACATTACTGGAAATATTATCACCGGGAACCGTTGAGGTTGTTGTAGCCGGCTGTGTGGGTTCTTCAGGCTTATCAAATGTGACAGTCTGATATTTATCGTTTAGGTCTGAGTGTGTTGCAATCTCAAGATCATTAAAGTAGATTGTTTCAAATGCGACGACTGATTTACCCTCAAGAGCTGTACTATCGAATGTGAATTCAATATCCACACTGCCGTTTTCACTTGTTGCAGTGAAAGTCTTTTCAGCAGTAATTTCTTTGCCGTTAACAACAAGTGCTTTGCCTGTTTCTTTAACCATCAAGGCACCCTTAACGGTATACTCTTTACCTACAACAAGGTTTTCATAAGTTACTGTGTCAATAATAGTTGTAGTCTTACTTACCTTTGCATTATGTGTATTTGTTGACTTATCTTTTGCTGTTGTACCGATTTTTGGTTCAACAAACTTAATTGTCTGACCTTCGTCATTAATATCTGTATGTGTGGCAATTTCATTTTCGTTGAAATACAAATATTCAAATGCAACAATATCTTTTCCTTTCAGGCTTGTACTGTCAAATGTAAATGAAACATCAACTGTACCATTTTCTGTTTCAGGGATAAAAGTGATTTCAGATACTAAATCTGTATTATTAATTTTGATAATATCACCTGTTGATTTATCCATAAGTTTACCGAACAGCTTATATTCTTTACTGGCGATTAAGTTTTTATATTCAACTGTATCAACGATTGTTGTTTTATCATTTACATAAGTATCGTGACCGTCTGTTAATATGTCTTTGGCTGTTGTTTTGATTTCAGGATCTTTAAAGGTAACTGTCTGACCTTTATCAGTGATATCTTTATGGCTTGCAAGTTCTACACCGTTATAATACAACTGTTCAAATACTACAACAGATTTTCCAACAAGTGCAGAGCTGTCGAATGTGAATTCAACATTAACTGTGCCTGTACCTGTTTCAGAAGTTGTAAATGTTTTTGTTGCTGTTACCTGTTCGCCGCTGATTTCAAGGGCTTTACCTGTTGCTTTATCCATAAGAACACCTTTTACAGTGTACTCAGTGTTTGTTCCTAGGTCTTTATAGTTTACTGTATCAACGATGGTAGTTTTTGTGTTTGCATAAGCATAATTATTGCCTGTGTCATTATCCTTGGCTGTTGTTTTGATTTCGCCTTTCTTCAGGTTATTTTCAACAATCATTGTAGATGTTTCGTCCCACGATACATCAAAATCTTGCTCAATTACTACAATATAGCGATCGGGTTGATTTATTTCAAATAGTGTATAATTACCGATTGGTATATTATTGAACTCTGCAACACCGTTTGCATTTGTCTTTGCGAACATATTAATTGTTGTTCCTGCAGTTGAAACACCAAATATTCTGAATTCTACATTTTCAATAACATTGTCATCTGCTGTTTTCTGTACTCTTACAGTACCTTTTTTGAGCAGATTTTCAAACTCAACTGTCGCAATATCTGATTCAGAGTTATAAGGGTTGACTACTAATTCTTTAGTAGCCTGTGGGATATAATAATCTGCGGCATTTAACTCTGTAACTTTATATGTAGTAGGGTAGAGGTTAGTTGTTATAACACCATTTGCATCAGTTGTAAATGTTTTATCGTAACCTAATGCATCATTTGTTATTCTGAACTCTATACCCTCAATTTTTCCGTCCTCAGAAGTTTTGATAATCTTACCGGGAACATCACAGAAAGTGTTATGAGCAGTTACATATGTTGTTTTATCTTCTTCGATTCGTACTGTTACAGGCTCAAAAGGCTTATACTGTTCAGGAGTATCAATTTCCTCAAGAGTGTATGTACCAACAAGAATTCTGTTGAATTCTGCAATACCATCAGCATTTGTATAAGCATCTTTGTTGACTATGCGTCCACAATCTGCTGTGCCGGTCAGTCTGAAGTGCAAGCCTTCAACTTTGCCATCATCAGACGTTTTTTGAACCTGTCCATAGCCACGTACAAACTGATTGTAAAATTCAACTGTTGCAGTTTCGTTGGCTTTTACCGTAATACTCTGAGCCTCAGGTTGTTCAAAGTATGATGGCACATTGATTTCCTCAACTGTGTATGTGCCTGGTTTTATCTTCTGCTGGATTAGACCGTCTTTGTCAGTTTTGAGTGCCGTATAGATTACGCTGTTGCCTAAGTAGTCAACACCTGTCAGATTAAATTCAAATCCTTCAACATTGTTACTTTCAGATGTTTTTATAATCTTTGCATAACCGTCTTTAGGAATATTCTTGAAATTAACCTTGTATGGAGTGTTAAATTCCTTTGCTGTTTTAGGATATTCGATTGTAATAGTCTGAGCTTTAGGCTGTTCATAAATGCTGTCAGCCGGCAAGATTTCTTCAATCTTGTATGTGCCAGCCTTTAATTTGTTAGCAGTGATAAAGCCGTTTTCATCTGTTGTAAATTCTTTTGAATAATTTAGAGCTTCGCAAGTCAGGCGGAATGTAAAACCTTCAAC
>JAXJXA010000074.1:0-3921 GCA_036307745.1 Acutalibacteraceae bacterium
CTGGCTGTGGTAGACCTTAAAGGATATGAAAAAAGGCCTATCTCAAAACTTTCGGGTGGACAGCAACAGAGAGTTGCTATTGCACGAGCTTTGGTATGCGATCCCAAGGTGTTACTTCTGGATGAACCTTTAGGTGCTCTTGACCTTAAATTGCGTAAGGATATGCAGATTGAGCTTAAACAGCTTCAGCACCAACTTAAAACTACATTTGTATTTGTCACTCACGATCAGGAAGAAGCACTTACAATGTCTGACAGAGTTGTGGTAATGAATAACGGTAAAATTGAACAGATTGGTTCTCCGATTGATATTTATAATGAACCGGCAAATGCTTTTGTTGCCGATTTTATAGGTGAGGCAAACATACTTAATGGTATTATGAAAGAGGATTACACTGTTATTTTGCAAGGTAAAGAAATTAAGTGCAGTGATGCAGGCTTTAAAAGCTATCAGCCTGTTGATGTAGTTATACGTCCTGAAGATGTTGAGATAGGGAAACCTGAGGAAGGTTTGCTGACAGGAACAGTTACAGATGTTGTATTCAAAGGTGTTCACTACGAAATGGAAGTTAATTGTGACGGGTGTTTATGGATTATTCATAGCACAAGTTGTGAGCCGGTAGGAACCCAAATAGGTATGAGTTTTATCCCCGAAAATATTCATATAATGAATAAGCTGTTCCCTACAGAAAATAATATCTTTACAGCCACAGTTGTAAGCAGTGACACAGAGAGCAACTCTATGGAGATAGAACTTGAGGACAGCACAGTTGAGGTTAAAGACCATTGTTATCCTGAAGGTGTTTGTCTTGAGATTACTCTGCCACCATCTGGTATTTATATAGCAGGTGATGGTAACGGTCAGCTGGAGGCTTATATAGAATCAGTTATATATAAAGGTGAATATAACGAAATTATTGTGGAAACAGAAAATCATAAGTGGCTGATGACAAGTAAGCAGGACGAACAGGTGGCGACAACAGCTCCCATATGCTTTAATTTTGAAAATGCTCGTTTTGTTGAATGTAGCAAAGAAAACGGGGGTGACAGTATATGAAATCAAAAGTCCCCTCAATTCCATACATAATATGGATGGTTTTCTTCACTGTTATTCCTCTTATAATGGTTGTGTATTATGCTTTTACAGACAAAAGTGGTGCATTTACACTTAATTCCTTTATAGAAAGTCTTTTTTATAAGGATGTCTTTATTCGCTCTTTATGGATAGCTCTTGTTTCTACGGCTATCTGTCTTGCACTTGCATATCCTTTAAGCTATATAATGTCCAGAGCAAAATCAAGCACACGCAATGTTCTTACAATGCTTATAATGCTTCCAATGTGGATGAATTTTATACTGAGAATATATGCCTGGGTTTTGTTGTTGCAAAATGATGGATTGGTAGATGTAGCGGTAAAACTGCTGGGGCTTGATGTGCCATTGCTTGGCAATGCTGGTGCGGTTATACTTGGTATGGTATATAGTTACTTACCCTTTATGGTTTTGCCGATACATTCAGTAATGCTTAAAATTGACAACAGCCTTATACAGGCGGCTGAAGATTTGGGTGCAAACAGACTCAAGGTATTCAGCAAGGTAGTTTTTCCTCTTAGTGTGCCAGGAATCATAAGCGGTATTACAATGGTATTTGTGCCTACTGCAAGTACCTTTTTAGTTGCTCAATATCTTGGAGGAACAGGCGACAAGATGATAGGTGATGTTATAGAAAATATTTTCCAGAGGGATAAAAATGTCGGCTCGGCAATTTCTCTTGCACTGATGGTTATAATACTTATATTTATAATTGTTATGAATAAATTTGGTGATGAGGAGGCGGCTGTGGCGTGAAAGGAAAAAGAAAAATCGGTTCAAAAATATATGTTGCTCTTGTTATGTTGTTTTTGTATCTTCCTATTGCGGTGCTTATTCTTTATTCCTTTAACGATGGAAAAACCTCGGTGTGGAAAGGCTTTACGTTAAAATGGTATTTTGAGCTTTTTAATAACAGTGCTATTATGACAGCACTTTCTAACACAATTATTATTGCGGTACTTGCGTCAGTTATATCAACTGTGTTGGGTACTCTGGCAGCAATAGGCATTTATAATATAAAAAAGCCTGTAAGAACTATTGTTACTAATGTGTCTAATTTTCCTATTATTAATCCCGAAATTGTAACAGGTGTTTCTTTTATGCTTTTGTTTGCTTTTCTGGGGAACTTATTTGATTTTGAAATGGGTTTCGCTACAGTGCTGATTGCACATATCAGTTTTTGTACACCTTATGTAATACTGAATGTTATGCCTAAATTGAGGCAGATGGATAACAGTTTGTATGAGGCGGCACTGGACTTAGGCTGTAATCAGTGGCAGGCATTTTTTAAAGCGGTTTTGCCTGAGATTATGCCCGGTATAGTGTCGGGAATGTTGATGGCGTTTACCTATTCTCTTGATGATTTTGTTATTACATATTTCACAAGAGGACCAAAATTTCAGACATTGCCAATAGAAATTTATACAATGCTGAAAAGAAGAATTTCGCCTACAATAAATGCACTTTCTACCTTGCTTTTTGTTGTAACCATTGCTATACTTATCGTGGTTAATATAAGAGAACGCAAGCTGGAAAAAGCACGTGGGGTGCAGGGAGAGTAATATAGTTAAGGAGAGATTGAAATGAAAAAATTAATTAGTATTGTATTATGTGCGGCTGTGTCTGCAACAGCAGTTTTTGCTTGTGCAGGTTGCAGTAGCGAACCTAAAGAAGAGATTAATGTATTTAACTGGGGTGAATATATCTCCAATGGTGAAGATGGTACCCTGGATACAATAGCTTCTTTTGAGGAAAAGTATAATGTAAAGGTTAATTATACAAATTATGAGTCCAATGAAGAGATGTATAATTTGCTTAAGGAGAGTAACTCCAGTTATGATGTTATCATTCCCTCTGACTATATGATAAGCAAGCTGATTGAAGAAGATATGCTTGAAAAAATCAATTTTGACAATGTACCCAATATAAAGAATATTATGGATAAGTACAAAACAACAGATTTTGACCCCAATGGAGAATATTCGGTGCCATATTCCTGGGGTGTGGTTGCACTTGCCTATAATAAAACGATGGTAGAAAAAAAGCCCACAAGTTTTGATGTTCTGTGGGATAAGCAATACAGCGGAAATATACTTATGTTTAACAACTCAAGAGATGCAATGGCGATAGCTATGAAGTTGAAGGGAATTACTCCCACAAGCATTACAAAGGATGATATAGATGTTGCTACATCATATTTAAAGGAGCAAAAGCCTCTGCTTAAAAAGTATGTAATGGATCAGGTGTTTACAGAGATGGAGAGCGACCAATCTGCTCTTGCACCATATTACGCAGGTGATATTGCCATTATGATGGAAAATAACGAGAACCTTGACTATGTATTACCGGAAGAGGGCTCAAACCTATTTATTGATTCTATGTGTATTCCAAAAACTACACAAAATAAAGAGCTTGCAGAAAAGTTTATTAACTATATGTTGGAAGCTGAGGTTGCAAAGGCAAATGCAGAGTACTTAGGCTATTCTACACCTAACCAGGCAGCTTATGAGCTTCTTGATGAAGATGTTAAAAATAACGAGCTTATCTATCCTTCAGATGAATATCTAAGCAAGTGCTACACATTCTCAAATCTTCCACAGGATGTATATGACTATATGCAGGAAGAATTTTTGAAAGTACAGTCATAAAAATATTTTAATTACCACGCTATAATGTGCTATGCACAGCACGTTCTATATAATCTTTAATGCTACATTGTAGCTATTAACCAGCGGATTTTATACACTGGTTAAATGAAGATTAGGGCTTATACTAGGTCGTATCTGAAAACTCAAAACAACTGTCTATTTCTA
The DNA here is from genome assembly GCA_036307745.1 of Acutalibacteraceae bacterium. GTDB lineage: Bacteria > Bacillota > Clostridia > Oscillospirales > Acutalibacteraceae > CAG-964. The sequence goes on from JAXJXA010000074.1 coordinate 3,905, forward strand.
CTAATACGGGAGATTTC
>JAXJXA010000075.1:0-5555 GCA_036307745.1 Acutalibacteraceae bacterium
AAAACAGAGAAAAACTTTCGTATTTCAAGTATTTTTCTCGAAAAAATCGCCCGTATTAGTAGAAATAGACAGTTGTTTTGAGTTTTCAGATACGACCTAATAATAAATTAAATATTTTTTAGAATAAAATCCGGCATTAATCAATTTAATTTTAAATCATCAAAAACCCTGATACTGCCTTAAATAAACATTGATATTTGTCTGCAAAAAAAGTATAATATATTTTGGTAATTTATAGAGAAAGGCAGACTTTTATAATGGATAAAAGAATAGAAAATTTCTTTAATAGTATTAATGGCAAAAAAATTGCCTTTTGCGGAATAGGTACAAGCAATCTACCGCTTATCGAATTGTTTACAAAATATGGTGCTAAAGTTACAGCTTGTGACAGACGTACAAGAGAAACATTAGGAGAAAATGCTGAAATTGCAGAAAAAGCAGGTGCAGTTTTGAGTTTAGGTGAAGATTATCTGAATCTTCCTGATATAGATATAGTTTTTAGAACTCCTGGTATGCGTTATTATATGAACGAATTGGTTGAAATGCGTAAAAGAGGTGTAGTTGTAACCTCTGAAATGGAAGTATTCTTTGATTTATGCCCTTGTAAAATTTATGCAGTAACAGGTAGTGATGGAAAAACAACCACTACATCAATTATTGCAGAAATTCTTAAGGCACAAGGTAAGAAAGTACATCTTGGAGGTAATATAGGTACTCCGCTATTGCCACAGATTGAAAAAATAGATTATGATGATGTAGCTGTGGTAGAACTTTCAAGTTTTCAGTTGATTTCAATGAGAAAATCTCCTGATGTTTCAGTAATTACCAATCTTGCACCTAATCATCTGGATATTCATAAGGATATGCAGGAATATATCGATTCCAAGAAAAATCTCATTATTCATCAGGGAGCTTTCACAAAGACTGTTCTTAATCTGGATAACGAAATTACAAACAACTTTGCAGATGAATGCCGTGGTAGAGTTCTGAAATTTTCACGAAATAAATCTGTGTCAAATGGAGTATATATTGATGACAGTGGCAGAATAATTTATGCTCAAAACGGTAAAAACATAGTTGTAATGAATATGACTGACATTAAAATTCCTGGTATGCATAATGTAGAAAATTATATGGCAGCAATAGCTGCTGTATGGGATGATGTGGATATAAAAAACATAGTGAAAGTGGCAACAACTTTTGCAGGAGTTGAACATCGTGCAGAATTTGTACGTGAGATTGATGGTGTAAAATATTATAATGATTCTATAGCTTCAAGTCCTACGCGAACAGCATTAGGAACACTGTCATTGTATGATAAAAAAATTATACTGATAGCAGGTGGTTACGATAAGAAAATTCCATATGATAGTCTTGGTTCGGTAATTGTAGATAAGGTTAAATATCTTATTCTTATGGGTGCAACAGCACCAAAGATTCAGCAGGCTGTACTTAATGCAGAAAATTATAAGGAAGGTAATCCTATCATAATTAATGTGAATAATATGGAAGAGGCCGTTGCAAAGGCAAGGGAGGTTGCTGTAGAAGGTGACATTGTTTCTATGTCACCGGCAAGTGCAAGTTTTGACCTTTACAAAAACTTTGATGAAAGAGGTAAACATTTCAAGACCATTGTTAATGCCATTGTTTGATGCTAAAGATATAATTAAAATATAGTACAGACTTAAAATTGTCTGTTATCCAATAGAAAAACACTAAAAGGGTGAAATAATTTGGAAAATATACTTACATCTCTGTGCAGTTCTTATACTGTTTCAGGAAATGAACTCGAAAATTTCGAACTTATAAAAAAACTTTTACCACAAAAAAATATAATTATTGAGTCTGATCACAATGGTAATATTATTGCAACTATGGGTAATATAAACAGTGATGATATTATCTTGATTGATGCTCATAATGATAGAATTGGTTTTGTTGTCACATTAATTGATGAAAATGGATTTATTAAAATTACCAACTGCGGTGGAATAGACAGACGTGTTTTAGCAGGTAATGTGGTTGAAGTCTTGGGTAAGAAAAAACTTCGTGGTATAGTTTGCTGTTTACCTCCTCATCTTTCAGACGGTGGAGAAGATAAGGCACCGTCTGCTGATTCAATTTACATTGATACAGGTATGACTAAGGCTGAAGTTGAGAAATGCATTACACTCGGGGACAGAATAGTTGTATATGCAAAGCCTAGAAAATTGCTTGGTACAAAATTTACATCAGCAGGTCTTGACAATAAAGCAGGTGTTGCAACACTAATTAGAATTGCCCATATTATAAAAGATAATAACTTAAATTGCTGTGTTAAATTTCTTTTCAGTAGTCAGGAGGAAACAGGGTTTTTAGGCAGTCGTACAGCATCATTTTTAATTATGCCTAATAGAGCAATAGTTGTAGATGTTAGCTTCGCTGAACAACCAGGTGTAGCAAGCGATAAGTGCGGAAAAATGTCAAAAGGTCCTATGATTGGTACAGCACCTATTTTAGATAAAACAATGTTTGCAGAACTTAAAGAAATTGCAAACAAAGAAAATATTCCGTATCAAATAGAAGTTATGAGCGGTACAACCGGCACAAATGCAGATGCTGTGACAATAACTGGAAGTGGTATAAAGACAGCTTTAGTAAGTATTCCGTTAAAAAATATGCATACTCAGGCTGAGATTGTGGATATGGAAGATATAGAAAAATCAGCACAACTTATTGCAAAATATGTAGTTGAAAGAGGTGTTTTTGCAAATGGATAAAAAACTTCTTGAAAAACTTTGTAATGCTAATGGAATTTCAGGTGATGAGTCTGCAGTAAGAGATATAATTATATCTGAAATAAGAGATTCTGGAGCAGAGTATTATATTGACAATATAGGAAATCTTATTGTTTTTAAGAAAGGTAAAAAAACACCAGAGAGAAAGCTCTTGATATCAGCACATATGGATGAGGTAGGCTTTATTGTAACTCACATTACATCTGATGGTTATTTGAAATTTAATGAAGTGGGCGGAATAGACAGACGTGTTGTGCTTGGAAAAAGTGTTACTGTGGGTAAAGATATTAATGGTGTTGTTATAGCAGCACCAATGCACTTACTTACAAGTGATCAACGTGACAGTATACCGAAGTTTGAGAATATGTATATTGATATTGGTGCAAATAACAAGGCAGAGGCTGAAAAATATGTTTCGCTTGGTGATAGTATTCAGTTTGATTGTGACTTTATGTGGCAAGATGATATTATAACAGGTAAAGCTATTGATGATCGTGCAGGATGTGCCATTATGATTGAAATGATAAATTCACAACTAGAATACGACACATATTTTTCCTTTGTAGTTCAGGAGGAAGTTGGTTTGCGTGGTGCAAAATGTGCCGCTTTTACAGTTGACCCTGATTTTGCAATAGTAGCAGAATCTACAACTGCCGCTGACATTCCAAATGTTCCGGATGAAAAAAAGGTTTGTTATGTGGGTAATGGTGCAGTTATATCCTTTATGGATAGACGTACCATATATGATAAACAGTTGGTTTTACAAGCTATGGAATGTGCTGATGATGAAATTCAGGTTCAGTACAAACAGGCTGTTGCAGGAGGAAATGACGCAGGTGCAATACAGACATCAAAAAGCGGAGTACGCACACTAGCTGTTTCTATACCTTGCCGATATTTACATTCTTCTTGTGGTTTGATTTCTGCAAAAGACCTTAGTTCAACTAAATCTGTTATCCAGAAAATGGCAGATAAAATTTTGAGTAACAGCATATGATATATCTTGTAGACATTAATCATAAGGTAACAAAAGAATATATAAATTCCTTTTCAGAAAACCTCTTTGCTGTACGAGTAAAGGGGCTTTTGAAAGCTTATGGAGATTATCCTAATTTATATAATTTTTGGTTTCAGAATGATGAAAAAAACGAAAATAATATAACAGCTTATATTATTAGATACGGTGGAGAATTTATAGCTGATATATCTGATGATATCTCTACTGAACAATTTAGTGAAATTATAGATATGTGTAAAATGGCAGGCGGAACTTGCATTATGTGTAAAAAAACACATTTTTGTAATATAACAACTTCTGAAACAGGAATTGTAATGAAGTTGGACAAGTTAAAAACTAATACTGATAAGTTAATCAAATTTACTTTTTCAGAAGATGTAAATCCGACTGACTATTATAAAGTATTGCAGAAAAATAGCTCTGATAATTTCAAAGTGCCTAATTTCGAAGATTTCTACGTCGATTTGCACCATCGTTTGAGAAAACAATCTGCAAAAATTTTAGGATTATATGATAATTCCAGTCTTATAAGCTGTTGTACAGTAACGGCTATACATAATTCTTCAGCTGTTCTTGCAGGTGTAGCAACTTTATCAGATTATAAGGGTAAAGGTTATGGCACTGCTATTGTTACAGAAATGTGCTATCGTTTAAACGATAAAGGAATAATCAATATCTTTTTACAACGTAGTTTGAATGAAAACTATTTATTTTACAATAAGATAGGTTTTGAAGATATCTCGAAATTTCAACAGATTAATCTACAATATTAACTATAATTTTTTATTTAATAATAGTATTATAAACGAAAGAGGATTAAAAATGAGAGTACCTTTTCATAATATAGATGATAGAATATTGAATGCATCAGATAAAGCTATGGAACTGATAAAAGATAATCTTGCAAAGATTGATGATATTCAGGACTATAACACACAGAAAATGTTATATGCTTTTCAAAAAGCAGGAATAAGTGAAAGTCATTTTTCTACATCAACAGGTTATGGTTTTGACGACAGAGGCAGAGAAGCACTTGATGAAATCTATGCAACAGTTTTTGAAGCTGAAGATGCTTTGGTTCGCCATAATTTCGTGTGTGGAACTCACGCTTTGACAGTTGCACTTTTTGGTATGTTGCGACCTGGTGATACTATGCTTTCAGTTACAGGAACTCCTTATGATACATTACAAAGTGTCATAGGATTGTCAGGAAATTATTCAGGTTCACTTAAAGATTTTGGTATAATTTATGATGAAGTAAAACTGACATCTGAAGGCAAACCTAACTATACAGCAATAGAAAACGCAATTACCCCGGACTTAAAAATGGTGTATATACAGCGTTCAAGAGGGTATGAACTTCGTCCGTCACTAATGATAGATGAAATTGCTAAAATTGCACAGATTGCCAAGAAAAAAGCACCCAAAACAATAGTAATGCTTGATAACTGCTACGGTGAATTTGTAGAGAAAGTACAGCCCCTTACAGTGGGTGTAGATATTATGGCAGGTTCTTTGATCAAAAATCCAGGTGGTGGAATTGCTCCAACAGGTGGATATATTGCAGGAAAAGCCAATTTAGTTCAACAATGTGCTTACCGACTTACAACTCCAGGTATAGGTAAAGAACAAGGGGCAACTCTTGGTGCTAACCGTGAACTTTTTCTTGGAGCTTTCAATGCTCCTCACGCAACAGGCGAAGCTCTTAAAACGGTAGTTTATGCTTCTGCGTTGTTTGAAATACTTGGTTTTGATACAAC
>JAXJXA010000076.1:0-1864 GCA_036307745.1 Acutalibacteraceae bacterium
GTACAGCACGGCTCATACAATCTTCATATAAACCACAAACTACAGGGAATACTGACGTACTCCCGAGTATTTTCAACAAAAAAACATCGCTATAAAACAAAATAGAATGTGCTTTCGATTTTTCAAATGAAACCTAATATTTAAACACAATATTACCAGGAGGTTTTTATATGATTATTCTTGCTTCGGCATCACCACGTAGACAAGAACTTTTGTCTTTGATATGTGATTCTTTCACTGTTGAGCCATCCAATATAGATGAAACTGTCACCAAAAATATTAAGCCCGAAATGATACCCGAATATCTTGCAACAAAAAAAGCAAAACACATTCATAATAATCATTATAATGATATCGTTATAGGCTGTGATACCGGTGTTTTTTCTGATAATCGTATGCTGGGAAAACCAACATCTGAGAGAAATGCATATGAAATTCTCAATTCTCTTTCCGGTAAAAAACACAAGGTTATTACAGGCTGCTCTATTTTTTATAAAGATACAGTTATTTCATTTTCACAAACAACTGTTGTTGAATTTTATAATCTTTCAAAAGAAGAAATTAAAACATACATTAATACAGGTGAACCAATGGATAAAGCCGGTGCTTATGGAATTCAAGGTAAAGGAGCAACTCTTGTTAAAGAAATAGAAGGCGATTTTTACAATGTTGTAGGACTTCCTGTTGCAACTCTTTATAGAAAATTGAAACAGCTATATAAGGATATTGATAAACAATAATTATGAATCACTCAAAACATCAAATATAATATAACATAAAAAAACAGACAACAGCACAAAGCCATTGTCTGTTCAATTTTTCTCTTACGTTTCTATCATAATATGTAATACTACTTATTATAGATCGCATAAGCAAATCTAAAATAAATTATCTATATAGAAAACACGATCCAAAAATATCTGAATTTATAATTATTAGTGTAAAATTTAACTATTTGCCACAACAAGTAATGCAACTATAAGAATAATAATCCCCATCATCATTCCCCAAGCAACAAATACAATCTTTAATATATGATCATATTCTTCCAACTTTTTCTGGTTTTCTTTAAGTTGCTCTTCAGACAACTGAGGTTCAGAATTATTGTTCTTATCCTTTTTTAACATAAAACTGTCATAGCTCCTTTTATCAATCATACAATAATTAAATATAATTTATCAGTTAGCTGTGCTAATATAAGGACGCAGACTGCCAGCAAGAGTTGTAATAGGATGTGATTGTAGAAATATTCTACCAGGACCTGTAACAACAGTATTAAACAAACCTTCACCGCCAAGGAACATATTTTTAACACCTTTAACTGTTTGAATATCCATAGTACATGTTGCATCCATTGCTGCAAGGTTACCTGTATCAACAATCATCTGTTGACCAGGAGCAAGGTTATACTGTTTGCAATATCCATCAATTTCAACAAAAGCAATACCGTTACCTGAAAGTTTCTGCATAATAAAACCTTCACCGCCAAAAATACCGGCTCCTAATTTTTTGTTGAAAGAGATTGATAGATCAACACCTACAGAACTTGCCAAAAATCCAGACTTCTGTACAATCATAGGTGTTTGAGGTGTAATTTCAAATGGGATAACTGAACCCATAAATGAAGATGCAATAGTAATAAATCCAGGACCGCCCATTGCAGTATACTTATTTTGGAAAATAGCTTCTCCGCTGAACATTTTTGTAAATGCTTTTCCAATACCACCTGCACTTGTTTCCATTTTCATATTAGGTGACATCCAAACCATACCGCCGCCTTGTGTTATGATTGTTTCACCATTTTCAAGATTAACTTCAACTATTGGTAATGCTCCGCCCTCAATATTATACTTCATAATATAAA
>JAXJXA010000077.1:0-2100 GCA_036307745.1 Acutalibacteraceae bacterium
CAATGAAATCACAACTTTCTCGCAGACAGTCAAGGGAACAGGCATTTTTGCTTGCTTTTGAAAGAAATTTTAATCATGGAACTATTGATGAGCTTTGCGAAACAGCTATTGAGAGCAGAGATTTTGAAGTTGACGATTTTGCAATCGGGCTTGTGCAACAGATCGAAGTGAATGAAGAAGAAATTAATGAAATAATAGAAGCTAATTCAAACGGTTGGAAACTAAAGAGAATATCCAAAGTTGCATTAAGTGTTTTACAGCTTGCTATTAGTGAATTAAAATTTAGTAATATTTCAAAAACAAAGGCAGAAAATCCTGTAAGTGTTATTATAAATGAGGCAATTCTTATAGCAAAGAAGTATTCCACTAATGAAGAAGCATCATTTATTAATGGTGTTCTTGGTTCAATAGCACGTTCAGTAGCAAATTATGAATAGTATGTCATATTTAGCTATTGATACAAGTAACTATACAACTTCAGTAGCATATTACAATGGTATTGATATATTACAGGCAAAAAAACTTTTACCTGTAAAGCAGGGACAGTTGGGATTACGACAAAGCGATGCCGTGTTTCATCATACAATACAGCTTCCAATGATGATTGAAGAATTAGCAAAAAAGACAGATATAAATAATATTTCTGCTATTGGAGCATCTTTTACACCACGCTCTATAGAAGGTTCATATATGCCTTGTTTTAATGTAGGAAGCGGTATGGCACGTTCAATTTCTTCAATTCTTAATGTTCCTCTTTATAGATTTTCTCATCAACAGGGGCATATTGCAGCCGCGATATATTCTTCAGGAAGATTAGAATTGTTTAAAGAAAAACATATCGCTTTTCATGTTTCAGGTGGAACAACAGAAGCACTTATTGTTACTCCCGATAATGAGAATATAATAAGTGCAACGCTGGTGGGGAAAACCCTTGATCTTAATGCAGGACAACTTGTTGACCGAGTAGGTGTAATGCTTGGTTTACAGTTTCCTTGTGGCAAACAGATAGAACAGCTTGCACTTAATTTTATTGGTAGAATTAATGTCAACCCCACAATAAAAGGTTGCGACTGTTGCATATCTGGTGTAGAGAATATATGTAGTAAAATGTATAAAAATAATATTTCCGATGAAGAAATATCTGCTTTTGTTTTGAAGTACATTGAAGAAACGCTTTATAGAATGACATTAAATATATTTAATGAATACGGAAAAATGCCCATTCTTTTTTCAGGTGGAGTTATGTCTAACAGTATTATTCGTGATAATCTTACAAAACGTCTTAGTGCATTTTTTGCGAAACCTGAATTTTCAACCGATAATGCCGCAGGAATTGCGGTATTGACAGCTTTAAAAAACAAGGAAGAGATTATATGAAGAATTCGATAATTTCAGTATCTCAGTTGAATTTTTATGCAAAGTCTTTGATTGATGGTGATCCGATTTTATCTAAAGTTTTTGTTTGTGGAGAGATTTCAAACTTAACTGACCATTATCGTTCGGGGCATTTGTATTTTTCTCTTAAGGATGAAAAATCAATTATCAGAGCAGTTATGTTTGCAGGAAATGCTTCAAAATTAAAATTTAAGCCTGAAGAAGGTATGAGTGTAATAGCAATAGGCAGAATTTCTATTTATGAAACAACAGGACAGTTCCAATTATATGTTGAACAAATGCAACCTGATGGTACAGGTGAGCTTGCTGTTGCTTTTAATCAACTTAAGTTAAAACTTGAAAAAGAGGGACTTTTTAATGAAAACATAAAAAAGAAAATCCCTGAATTTCCTAAAAAAATAGGAGTTATTACTTCTGATACAGGTGCTGTTCGACATGATGTTGAAACTATACTATCCAGAAGATTTCCAATAGTTGAGATGATACTTTATCCATCGGCCGTACAGGGTGAAAATGCAGTACCTCAACTGATAAAAGGTCTACAATATTTTAACAATAAAAAAAATGTTGATGTTATTATAATTGGCAGAGGCGGGGGTTCAGCAGAAGATTTATGGGCTTTTAATAGTGAATTACTTGCAAGAGAAATTTATAAATCAGAAATTCCTATAATATCAGCTGTTGGTCATGCTACTGATTATACAA
>JAXJXA010000078.1:0-6145 GCA_036307745.1 Acutalibacteraceae bacterium
ATATTCACATATTTTCTTTGACGAATTTTGAAACTTAAGATGTTCAACCAACTCGCCCATCATCACGTCCGTAAGTTCCAAATCTGTATAATAACTCCCCGTCCTTTTTCGCGTCAATGCGTCCATTTCATTTTCAATATATCTACTTTTCTCATTTAATGAAGACCATAATTCTGTGTACTGTGTACTGTTCATACCAATCTCCTCTATTCCTTACATATTTGCTCACTTTTTATATGTGAAAAATCATGAATAATTTTTTCCCCGCAAGGTATTAAGTTCTGTTCTAAATAATCAAGCAGAAATGTATTATCAATAAAATAATAATCTGAGGTACAACAAACCCAGGTACATCATTTCGTAACTGTTCCAATGGAATTTTGTTAGTATTTTGGAAATCTGTTATCTCCATTGCATATTTATAATGTTGCAGATAACTAGAAATTCTTTCTAAAGCTTTCTTATCGTATGAATATTTTTCTGTCCAACTGTCAATTGCTGTTTTATTATCAAGATGCATAATACCTACTATTGACTTAATAGGTGTACTTACATACAAATATGCCTTTATTGGTTCATCTGGAAACACCTTTCTGTGCTCATATATCTTTTCACCAGTTATAACTTTCTTATACACATCTGCTTTAAAACTTAAAAGCATCGTTCTCATATTTTTACCTCTCTATAATCAATCTATCTCACTTTTTCCACTTTTAATCCACTCGTCTAATTCTGATTTTTTAAACTTCCATAATTTACCTATTTTGTGTGCTGGAATGCCTGTGCCTTTTCGAATCCAGTTTCTTATAGTGTCTTTATTTACACTCAAATAATCAGCGGCTTCTTCAAGATTAATCCATTTATCATTATTCTCAATAGTCATATCAAATCTCCTCACATATATTCTTCGGTTTTTCATCCTTTCGCATTATACCATATTTTTATTTCCATTTCAATCTTTTTATATGATTTGATATGATTTGATATGATTTAGTATGAATATATGAAAACATTTAATAATTCTATCTCCACAACATTCCCCATTTCAATCCCATCAACTCAACCCTACGACCTATCGACCGTGGATATGTTTGGTTTTGACACAAAACAAAAAATCCGAGAGCCGAGTTTTCATCCCCAACTCTCGGAATACCTTTATTTCAAGCCTTTTCCACACATTACTTATCTTTCCTTGACATCAACACGACACTCTCCACATGAAATTATTAGGTTATTTTTAGGATTGTTTAGAAATCTCAAAAAGCCTTTATTTATTGGTGTTTTTGTGATAGTTCATATGTGCTGATCGGCATTTAAAAATAGGCTATTTTGAGAAATTGTATAAAATAGTTGAATCATCATTTTCTTTAAGCGGATCATCAGAATAACAAAAGCTAATGCCAGGTTCATTCTCAAATTTTCTAAATAAACCAGGTCTTAATAGTTTTGTTTTATCCGAATTGAAATCACTTCTTTTTCCACCATTAGGGTTTCTTCTTATTTTATAACAATAAATCTTATTTGGATCTTCTGAATCACTTATACTAAGTGACTTCACCATTGCACCTTTTTCCTCATCTGAAATATTTTTAGGAATATTCATTGGAATTGCTTTTCCGAAAGTTTCAGTAAATTGTTTTAAAATATCTCCTAAGTTATCTTGATACTCAATACCAAAATACTGTCTTAAGGTTTTTGCATCGATTAATAATTTAGAAGAATTGGCTTCAATTTCCAATCCATCGTTTAAATCGTCACGTTTCATAAAATGGAGTTTTACTAGTGCATATTGATTTACTCGCTTTTCCTTACCTACAAATCTTTTTACAAGCACTATATATACAACTGATTTATATCTAAATAGAAAGCTACATATAGTCCAATTCTTACTAACCATATCATTTTTCAATTCATTTAGATTACTTAGTAGCATGAAACGACCCCCCTCACTTCTTTGAACTATATTTCTTATTACTTCTATGTGTTCCATTCTCATCAACAATTACATTGCTGCGTTTATGTTTTTCTTCCTGAACAGCATCGAACATTTCTTTTGAAATGATTGCCAGATGAAAATTGTTCAATTTATAAATCTGACCTTCTTCGCCGCCTACATTAACAACCGAAACACCTATGTATTTTTCATTACTCAGCATTTCTTCTATAGAACGTTTTGGCCAGTTATCTTTTCCTGTAGGAGATTTGATACTCCTTTCTTTGAGTTCCTTAACAATACCTAATATGCTTTTACCACCAAGATACAAATCATAAATTAGTCTAACGACTTCTGCCTGTTCTTCATTGATTACAAGATCACCATTCTCGTCCTTATCATAGCCATAGCATTTTCTACGATAGAACCCCAAGCTGCCGTTACTGGCTCTCTGCTTTATGCCCCATTTGATATTATCACTTCGTGTTTCATTCTCAGCCTGTGTGCAAGTTTCAATTGTTGATATCAATAATGAACCTCCCACTGTTAATGTATCCAGTTCTTCTTGTTTGAAAATAATTCGCACTTGTGACTCTCTTAAAGTATTTATTGCATTTAGTACCTCTACAGTATCTCTTCCAAGTCTACTGATGCTTTTTACCACAACTATATCCGTAAGTCCCGCTTTACATTCTTCTATCATTTGATAAAAGGCAGGACGAGAAGAATCTTTTTTAGCAGATGCAATATCTATATGAATATCGACTAGTTTCCAGTTGTTATGCCCGGATATAAACTTTGTCAATCCAGAAATCTGTGCTTTTAAGCTATCCAACTGTTCCATAGTATTGGAACTAACACGAGCATAGATGACAACGTGTTTCATTGGCTCATTTGTATTAGCCGGAATCACTCTCACTTTGCCAGGCATAAACACCTCTCCTTTCTGAAATAGGCTAATTATAATTCGATATATCCTCGAATAATTATTAGCCTATTTCTGCTCTCACTTTTCCATAAATCACAAGTAAACACTTCTGTATAATCGACCCAATCTCAATATTTCTGTCTATCCAACCATAAAATTTCCTAGATTTTTCAAGGCTTTTAGGACATTTTTTGCGGTATTATTTCCAGTAACCAAAACTATCGAAATCGCCTTATTTCAAGCCTTTTCCACACTTTTACTTATGTGTTTTAGTCAACAGAACTACGCTCTCCACATGGCTTGTGCCTGGGAACATATCAACTGGTGTTACCTCTTGTGGAGTGTAACCGAGTTCATTGAAGATTTTTATATCTCTTGCCATTGTAGCACTGTCACAGGAAACATACACCACACGTTTTGGCGACATTTTTGCTATGGTTGCAATAAGTTCTTTGTCACAGCCTTTACGTGGAGGGTCTACGATTATTACAGTGGGTTTTATACCCTGTTTGTCCAATTTTGTTGCTGCTGTGGAAGCGTCTGCACATATAAACTCTGCGTTGTTTATATTGTTAAGTTTGGCATTTTCTTTTGCGTTTTCAATAGCCTGTGGTATTATTTCAACACCAATCAGCTTTTTAACTTTATGTGCCATTGATAGTCCTATTGTGCCTGTACCGCAGTAAAGGTCAAGGAGTATATCGTCCTTCTCAAGCTGTGCATATTTCTGTGCTATTGAATAGAGATTTTCAGCCTGCGTTCGATTAACCTGATAGAAAGACAGGGGAGAGATGTTGAATTTAAGTCCACAGAGAATATCTGTGATATAGTCACTTCCATACAATGTTATACACTTTTTACCCAGCACTACATTTGTCTTTTCTTTGTTTATGTTGAGCTGAAGGCTCTTAAAGCCTTTTACCGCTTTTAGCTGATTAATAAGCTCGTCAGTAAAAGAAATACTGTTTCCGTTAATAACAAGGCAAACCATAATTTCGCCTGTTACTTCTGCAATTCGTATATATAAATGTCTTAGCAAGCCTGTATGAGTTGCTTCGTTGTAAGGCTGAATTTTATTTTTAACTGCCCAGTTTTTTACAATCTTACTTATCTCTGTGAATTCGTCAGGCTGTAAGTTGCAGGAGGTGCTGTCAACTATGCGGTGGCTGTGATAGGCATAAAATCCCATTATCAAGTTTCCTTTACTGTCTTTGCCAACAGGCAGTTGTGCTTTGTTGCGGTAGTGATTACGGCTTTTGCCACCCACAATGGGATTGATTTTAAGATTTTCAAAACCAGCAATTCTCGCAATAGCGTCCTGAACACGCTGTTGCTTTATTTGGCACTCTGCTTCGTATGTGATATGTCTGTATGTGCACCCCCCGCATTGAGAGAAATATTTACAGTCAGATTCTGTGCGGTCAGGTGACGGAGAAACAATTTCCTCTATCCTGCCAATAGCGTAATTTTTTGATGTTTTTATTATTTTAGTTTTAATAATATCGCCTATGGCTGTGTTGGTGATAAATACAGCTGTACCGTCAACTCTACCCACACCACTGCCCTCAGTTGTCATTCCTGTTATGGTAGTTTCGTAAATTTCATTTTTCTTTAAGTTCACTTATAACACCCTTAATTTTGTACTAAAAAAAATATTCTTTAATCTGATAAGTATATTATATCACAAAATTTCCCAAAGGTATTTATTTTTTCAAAAAATAGCAATATAATAATATGGAGTTGATATGTGGAAACAGGAGTGTATAAAATTATGAGTAAAAAATCTCTTGAAAATATAAAGAATATCCATTTTGTTGGTATTGGTGGTTCGGGTATGTGTCCTCTTGCAGAAATACTTCTGTCAAAGGGATACAACATAACAGGTTCAGATTGCAATGAGTCTGATACTCTTGATAGAATCAGAAGCTACGGTATTACCGTTTATATGGGACATAAAGCGGAAAATATTGAAGGAACTGATTTGGTTGTTTACACAGCAGCTGTAAAAAAGGATAATCCTGAGCTTGTTGCCGCTAATGAAAAGGGAATACCCACAATGGAACGCAGTGAAATGCTGGGTGTTGTAGTAGATAAGTACAAAGATAGCATTGCAGTTTCAGGAACACACGGTAAAACTACAACAACAGCTATGATTACACAGATTCTTATTGGCTGTAAAATGGATCCTTCCGCAATTATCGGAGGTAAACTACCATTTATAGGTGGTAACAGTGCTGTTGGAAAATCTGAGGTTATGGTATGTGAGGCTTGCGAGTATGTAAATACTTTTTTGCAGTTGCACCCTGCAATATCTGTAATACTAAATGTAGATGCTGATCATCTTGATTTTTTCAAGGATATTGATGATATTAAAAATTCATTTAATATGTTCTCAAAGCAGACAAGCAAGCTGTTGGTAATTAACGGTGATGACGAAAACAGCATTGACTGTACTGCTGATATTGAAATTGATAAGCTGTTTTATGGATTTGATTCAAAGAATGATTACTATGTTGCTAATTACTCTAATGATGGCGGTGTTAAGCAGAGTTTCGACCTTATGCACAAGGGTGAGGTTCTTACAAGAATTAACCTGAATGTTCCGGGTAAACATAATGTACTTAATGCAATGGCGGCAATTACAGTTGCACTTTATCTTGGTGCAAAGCCTGAGGATATAGCTGAGAATATATCTAAATTTACAGGCGTTCACAGACGTTTTGAGGTTTTGGGTGAAATCAATGGAATTACCGTTGCTGATGATTTTGCACATCATCCAACAGAGCTTACTGCAACACTTAATTCTGCAATGTCTATGGGATTTAACAAGGTTTGGGGTGTTTTTCAGCCTCATACTTTTTCAAGAACCTTTATGCTACTTGATGATTTTGCAAAGGCACTTTCAATTCCTGATGAAATAGTTATTTCAGAAATTTTACCTGTAAGAGAAACAAACACGTATAATATATATGCAGAGGACTTGTGTGCAAAAATTGACGGAAGTGTGTACCGAAAGACCTTTGAAGAGATTACAGACTATGTATGTGAAAACGCAAAGCCCGGGGATTTAATCCTGACAATGGGTGGCGGTAACGTATATATGTGTGCAGACAGCATTTGTAAAAAGCTAAGAGAGATGTACGAATGATACTGTTTTTGTAGTGAATAAATTACAATTTATAGTGACAAAGATTTGAATATATTGTTAACTATTTTTGAAATTCCATTTGATATAAAAGAGGATAGAATTTATAAGAGAAAAAAGTTATTTGATTATTATAAAT
>JAXJXA010000079.1:0-3406 GCA_036307745.1 Acutalibacteraceae bacterium
GATCCACAAAAAGGCTGTCGCCTTTCGAGGACGCAGTATGAAGTACAGTGCGAAATCTGTCGAAATGATTTCTGTATTTTTAATGGTGTTTAGTATCATACAATCTTCAACGCTACTTCGTAGCTATTAAACAGCGAATTTTATCCACTGTTTAAATGAAGATTAGGGGCTGTTTGAAAAATCAAAAGCACTGCCTGTTTTAAAACAAGCCTTAATTTTTATTATCTTGATATAACTAAGAATATCGGCATAGTCAGAATAGCTGACTATGCCGAAAAAATCACTCTGTTACGTCATGCAGTTCTATTTCCACAACTGAAATACCACTTTCATTTATTGTAAGCTGAATTGTATAACCTTCATTGTATTCCTGAACGTCTTCACCATAAAGCAAAACTGTATTTCCGTTTTCGTCCTGAGTTTCGCTTATAGGCTCACCATAGTTTTTTTTTATTTTGTCAACAGTTGAATCCCATCCCAATTTGTTGGGTAACAGCAACTCAACATCTTTACAGTCACCTTTTATAAGAGTTAAAGTATAATACTTACACTTTGTGTAATCTGTATTTACATTGCTTGTGTTTTTCATAGAAACATAAGCGGTCATACCATTATCAGAGGTGTATTCTACATTTTCGGCTGTTCCGCCCACCAATATATTTTCAAGTCCTGTTGTGTCGGTAATGTTAAAACCTACATATTTCATCTGTGTATCATTAAGATAAAAACGCAAAACTTTTTTGTTAAGTGTAATACTTCTGTATTTCAAGAAATCTTTTATAGTTCCCACACGAGCAATATCTGCATCCTTAATAACAGCCTTCTTTGTAGTTGCAGTTGTTGCCGAAGTTACCTTTTTATTATCTGTTGATGTGCTGTTACAGCCTGTAACTATAGACATAGCAAGAACAGCAAAGCATACCAAAGATAAGATTTTTTTTACCATTTTAATTCCTCCTTTAATTTGAATAAGTTTTATAATAGTTAAAAGTAACAGCCCCAAAGCCACAGCAGAAATCTGCGGTTTTGGGGCATAAAAATTACTGTTCTTTCAATGCACGTCTTAGCCATACCTCTGCAAAATCCATTGCACTGTAAAGCCCTGTTTTTTCGCTGGATTTTACCACCTGCTTGCGTGGGCTTACCTCAGGAGATGTACTCATAAGCTGAATTGAAACTTTATCAGCAATCTCCAGGTCATCAACTTTCTTTTTTGTTTTAATTTTTATGCGAACAACGTATGGATCGCTCATACTTCCGTAATAAAGGGTATCTCCGCTTCTCACCAGTGGTTTATTTTTATACATAAAAAATTCGCTTTTAGCCATATCTTATATCCTCCATTCATAAATTTAATACCATTCATCGACAAATTTGCATAATGTATATTAAGAAAAGCCCCGCAATAATCCATAGACGCTATGGCGGTGCTTCTTTAGTTACATTATTAAAATCAATACAAATTATTATAACATAAAACTTTAATTTAGTAAAGTGGTTAGCAATTTGCATTTGTAATATTTTTGTTAACATAATTTTTATTTTGCTTACATATATATTTATAAGATAATTTTCGTACTTTTTAAAGTATTATAAAATTTTTTATTTTTGTTTATATGTGTATTTATTTTGAAGAGCATTAGAGGTGAAAAAATGAATATCGCGAAAAGATTACTCATAGCTATATTAATAACTATACTTATACTTTTAATGTACGGTTGTACTACACGTCAGATTATTACCACATCCGACGAACTTACTATAAACAAATGGAGTAATTCCGACAAATTCAATAAGGAAATATTTCTGGAATTCAGTGACAATAATGCAACTCTTAGTTTTAAAACAGAAAAATTTAATGGGAAAATAAGTGGTGTGACTATTATAGATGATAAAACCATAACTATAAATGATACTACTCTTAATCAGGAATTCTCTTTTGATTATGAACTGTTTGGCGATAAAATAAACTTGAAGTATAAGGATAATACTCTCGAACTTAAAAAAGTTGCTGTAGAAAATTCACAAAAGTAAGTTGCAATTTTGTAATTTATCATAATCTTTTGTAATTAATTTGAAATAGTTATTAAACTGTTGTATAATGTCATTTGTATGGGGCTTTTATTATCCCCTTGATTTCAATAACAAATATTTCTGTGAAAATATTTTAAGTAAAAATAAAAAGGAAGGTACTATGAAGAATTTTTCAAAGTATGCAAAGGTTGCTCTTGTACTGGCTTGTTCTCTTGTAGTTACTACAATGGTGCAAAGCAGTGCAATAAACGAATCTTATATGTTAAACACAAGTGAAATAAAAGCTTACGAAAAAACAGTTGAAACAAATAATGAAAAGTCTACTGAATCAACTACATATCCTGTCAAAAAGGTTACAGCATTTGAAAATTCAGGAATGGTAAAGAAATCTGCTAAAAAAGCAGATGAAAAAATTAATCAAAAAACGGTAACAAAACCTACAGAGGCTCCTACCGAAAAGCCTACAGAGGCTCCCACTGTGCCGATTGAAAAAAAATCAGAAAAAGAGGAAGCTACTGAAAGTGAAGAAGTTAATGACGTTATAGTATTTGCTGAGACGGAGGACACTACATATCAGAATCCTACCGATCCACCAACAGAATGGTCACAGGAATTGCAGGATCTTTATGATGCACAGTATGATGCCGGTTATCTTTTAGCAATAGATGAACCTGATTTTAATTATTCAACAGTACAAGTTAATCTGTCTGATGAGGATAGAAAACTTGCATGCCAAATTGTATATGGCGAAGCCGGCGGAGAGGGTTTTGAGCAATGTTGCCTTGTAGCACAGTGCTTAAAAGACTCTATGGTATCTTTAGGCTACACTTCTATAAAAGATGTACAGAAGTATTGTCAATATGATGGTTGGAAAGAAAATTACAGTCAGGTAGCCGAAGAAGCAGTAGATTTTATCTTTACTCAGAACAAAAGTGCCATTGCTCACAGAGTATTATTCTTTTACGCTACTGACCTTTGTACAAGTAAATGGCACGAAACACAAAATCATATTCTTACAATAGGCAACAGCAGATTTTTTGATATGTGGTAATTCCGTCTCTAATAAAAGTGAAACCTAAACTTTATGGCTCGCCGGATAATTTTTCTACGAAAAAATTTATCAGTTTGATGTTGACTTTGGTGTATCATCAGTATAGTTTTTAGATTCACTCGCTCTCTCAACTATAAACGTTGAAGAGAGCGTTTTTTTAGTATAAAATACTTTTGATGGTTAAAATAATTTAAAAAGGCTTTGTAAACACAATATCTTACTTTGAGAAAGATGTTATAAAAATTATAAATAGGAGTGTCTCTGTATGGAAAATAAAGTTGCTTTTTTTGATACTAAGCCCTATGACAAAGAATGGTTTAA
>JAXJXA010000080.1:0-1225 GCA_036307745.1 Acutalibacteraceae bacterium
AGACAGTGCTTTTGATTTTTCAAACAGTCCCTAGTATTATATTGTTCCGACCCAATATTTAAATAGTGCCGTTAACGGATGGAATGGTGGTAAAATGACAAATTTTGTTTATCGAAAAGGAAGTTTATTTGTACTTTGTATGTTGTTGGCTTTTATATCTTGTGGATGTAGTTTTGCCAACGAAGGCTCAACGTCAGGAATGTCATCATCAACCGTTGTTGAGCAAATATCAGTAGCGGAGAAGATTGTTGATGAAATAAAGCAAAAATGTAATTTGCCTGAGATGGAAGAGTTATCACTGTATCAGCTTGGAGAGCTATATGGAATAAAGGAAAAAGATGTTGCCTATTTTTCGGCATTAAAGGCGAGCGACTCTCTGGTTAGAGATGAAATTATAGTTGTTCAGGCTATGGATGAGGGAGAGGCTTGTTCGGTGCGTGACCGCTTGCAAGAGTATTATGAAAATGTTCTTGAAGAAAGCAAGGAATATTTGCCTGATGAATATGAGAAAGTAAAAAAATGTGAAGTTGTAAAAGATGGAGTATATGTAAGACTTTTTATTTCCGATGATGTTGAGATGATGAGTAAAATTTATGAATCATATGATAAATGATTTATATTGTTATAATCAGTGGTGTTGAAAATTTTGCTGATTATATATGTGTAGATTTTTTGAGTGATTTTGTACAATAAACTAAAAATATTCTATACCCATTTCACAAAGAAATGGGTATAATTTTATATAAAAAACTTTTTAATTTTGTTATAAAATAATATAAATGTACGAATTTTTATATATGTTATATGATGGTGCTTGACCTTTACTTTTTTGTGTATTAAAGTATTTAGTGTTATAGTGAATAATTATCAGAAATTTATAATAAGGGGATTAGTATGAGCTACGAAATTATTGTTCTGGATATTGACGGTACACTTGTAAATTCAAAAAAGGAAGTTACACCGCAGACTTTAAAGGTGCTGACAAGTCTGCAAAGACAGGGAAAAAAGGTTGTTCTTGCTTCGGGCAGACCTGTACAGGGGATATTAGGTTATGCAAAAACATTAATGCTGGATTGTTATGGTGGTTATATTCTGGCTTACAATGGTGGTGCTGTTATTGATGCACGCAATGATGAAGTTATATACAGCAAGTATTTCCCGAATGAGATAATACCTGAAATATGCAGAGAGATTGCTGGTACAAATGTAACTGTAAATACATATC
>JAXJXA010000081.1:0-5320 GCA_036307745.1 Acutalibacteraceae bacterium
AGGAGAAATAATAAAAAATACAATCTTCAATATTCTTGAGGAGGAACAGGCGTGAGCAGTACAAGATTAGCTTTTGCCATGTGCGGCTCGTTTTGTACCTTCGGAAAAGCAATACCACAAATGGAACGGCTAAAGGAAAAAGGGTATGACATAACACCTATTATGTCACAAAACGCATCCACAACAAATACAAGGTTTGGTACGGCAAAAGAATTTATATCAAAAATTGAAAGTATATCAGAAAAAAGTATTATTAATACTATAAATGATGCAGAACCATTAGGACCTAAAAATATTTGTGATGCTATGCTTATTGCTCCGTGTACAGGAAATACATTGGCTAAGCTTTGCAATGGAATTACCGATACCAGTGTTACAATGGCGGCAAAGTCCCTTCTTAGAGTAGGGAAGCCGATCATAATTGCACTTGCTACTAATGATGCACTGGGAATATCTGCACAAAATCTAGGTAAAATAATAAATTATAAAAACATTTATTTTGTACCATTGGGGCAAGATGAGGTAATAAAAAAGCCGAATTCAATGGTAGCTGATTTTGAAAAAATTTTACCCTCTATTGAATTGGCATTAAAAGGAAAACAAATACAACCTATATTTATATGAAATTTAGAAGCTGTTGCAAATGTATAAAAATTTGCGACAGCTTCTTTCTTGTTTTATAATTGTTATACTTTGTAATTGTATTTTTATGAAAAATATTCTATAATAATAATTACTATATTTTATTATTATACGTCAGGGGCAATAATGAAATGAACAAAAACATACTTAGCCATTTTAATGAATATTGTTGTGTATTCAGGTTGGTTAATTCTGCTGTTAATAATATTACTGTAGACATAAGTGATTTAGAGATTGATTGGAAATATGTATTTACATTGTCAGATTATCTTGGATTTACAGCTTTGGTAAAAAGAGGAATAGATTTATTGTGTGATGAACAAATGCCATCGGCTGAATTAAAGAAAATATTTGATAGAGAATTTAAACGTCAACTTATAATTGACTCTAATCAACTTTATGAACTTGAATTAATGATAAATGCTTTTGAAAAAGCAGGAATAAATATACTATTGCTTAAAGGTACATATATAAAAAATCTGTATCCCTCTACAGTTTACAGATATATGGGTGATATTGATACATATATCGAATGTATTGACAGTGATAATGCAAATATTGTATTAACTAATCTCGGATATAAAATACACGATAGTAGTGCAGATGAAAAAATTTATATAAAAGAACCTTTTATTTGTCTTGAAGAGCATTTTACTTTATCTGACAGTGGATTTAAGGTAATTAATGATTATTATAAAACTATACTGAAAAAATGTACTTTAAAGAAGGATTATTCACATATATATGAAATGACTATTGAAGATATATACATATATTTGTCAGTTCACGCTGTACATCATTATTATTATGCAGGTATTGCCCCACGAATTTTTCTGGATTACTATGTCTTTCTCGAAAAATATAAGGATAGTCTTAATATGGATTATGTAGAAAGTGTTCTTAAGAGTTTTGGTTATTATGAATTTAATAAAAAGGCTGTGAAACTTGCCTACAAGTGGTTTGGGAAAAATGGTACAGGACTTGACAAAAACAGTGATATCGATCTGTTTATTGCAAGTTGTAGCACATATGGTACAGATGAACATAATGTAGGAATCCGTGCAACAAAAATGATTACCGAGGGTGAGACACCTAGCAAGATTAAATTTTTAATGAAACAGCTTTTTCCGTCATATAGTAAAATGGAGGAGAAGTTTCCAATTTTAAAAAAATCACCTTTAATTTTACCCATTGTATGGATAAGATATGTAGCATCAAAGATGATTAATCAAAGAACTGCCAAGTACTATAAAAATATTAATAGTGATACTGCTGACTTTTATCAAAAGATAGAAAGTGAGCTTGGGCTTAACAGCAGAAAGGATTAAAGGGTTGCTTATATAATGAAAATAGGTATTAGAATTGGTCTGATTTTGTGTTTTTTTGTTATACTTATGGGTCTTGTTTCTGTAAGTTCTATACAGACAGTAGCACCAGAAACATCAATGTCCAAAATTGTAAAAAAATCAAATGCAGTTACACCAACTGTACAGGAAACTACACGCCCTTCAGAACCTGTCACAGAGAAAATAGAATCTTCCTTTTCTGAAAAACAGATTAAAAATGTTGATAAAATAGTTACATCTGAATTAGAGAATATCGAATTTAATGGTACATTTCTTGTTGCCATAGGAGATCAGGTTATTTATCATAAAGCTATGGGTTATAGTGATGTTAAGAAAGAAAAGAAAAATACACTTAATACCAAATATGAAATAGGTTCTTGTTCAAAGCAGTTTACAGCTACAGCTATTGCAAAGTTGGTACAACAGAAAAAAATATCACTTACTGATAAGGTAACAAATTATATAGAAGATGCAAAAATTGCGAAAAATATCACCATAGAACATCTTGTTAATATGTGTTCAGGTTTACCTGACTATCTTAATGAGTATATTTATGCTGTAGAGTGTGCTGAACGTGATGAAGATTCCATCTTATCCAAAAATGAATTTATGAATTGGCTTAATAAACAGGAAACAAATTTTGAACCTGGAGAGTATTTTGCATATTCAAATACGAATTATTATTTATTGGGTCTTATAATTGAAGATGTTACAGGTAAAACCTATGAAGAATATATTGAACAGGAAATTTTTTATCCTTTGTATATGGATGATTCATCTTTAAATATGGATGATACTGACTGTGAGGGATATCTTGATTCTGAATGGACTGAAGGAATAAAAATAGATAGTACATATTTCTATTCAGCAGGTGAAATTGTATCTACTACAAATGATATGTTAAAATGGTTAAATGCATATAGCAGAGGTAAGGTGTTGAATTCAGAAATGTTAAAAAAAGCTACACATACAGGCTCAGATGGTTTTAATTATGGCTTTGGATGGTTTATCGGTGATGATTATTATTATCATACAGGAAATACAGAACTGTATTATTCAATAGATGTGATTACAAGAGAAGATGATATTAAAATTATTGGATTGAGTAATGTTAATAATACTGAATTACAGCCCACTGGATTGGCTATTTTGCGTGCTGTGGAGGATGAACTTTTTCCAGACAAGTATATACAGGCGACCGAGACAACTGAGCAAACTGAATAAACGAATTCTTAAAATAAAGAGATTTTTAGATGTGGGAGGAAATATGAAAACTACAGCAATAATAGTAGGAGCAGGATCTTCAACAAGAATGGGATTGCCTGTCAGTAAACAACTGATAAAATTAAATGGTAAAGAAACTATAGTACATACATTAAAGGCTTTTCAGAAATCTGACAGTATAGATGAAATAGTAGTTGTGTGTAGAGAACAGGACAAAGAAATAATTAAAAGTTTAGCAGAAAGTAATGATATTACTAAGATGACTAGACTTACAGCTGGTGGTAGTACACGTCAGCAGTCTGTTGCAAAAGGTATAAATATAGTAAGCAGTGATACAGATTATATCGCAATCCATGACGGAGCAAGACCATTGATAACTTCTTCTGATATAAATTCAGTTGTAAGTAATGCTATTAAATATAAAAGTTCGGCATTAGGAATATATGTAAAAGATACTATAAAGATTATTGATGAAAAAGGATTTATTGAATCAACACCGGATAGAAGTAAACTTATTGCAATTTACACTCCTCAAGTTTTTGAATTAGATTTATATAAAAAGGCTATGAAAAAAGCATCAGATGAAAATAAGGACTACACTGACGATTGTCAGCTTATTGAATCTCTGGGTGAAAAAGTATATGTAACACAGGGGAGTGCTACAAACATTAAGCTGACTACTCCTGATGATATAATTATTGCAGAAAGTATTTTAAATAACAGAGGTGAAAGATTATGAGAATAGGACACGGTTACGATGTTCATAAACTTGTTGAAGAAAGAAAATTAATTTTAGGTGGAATAGAGATTCCTTATGAAAAAGGACTTCTAGGTCATTCAGATGCCGATGTTCTTGTACATTCAATTATGGATGCTCTGCTTGGAGCAGCGGCATTAGGAGATATAGGTGCTTTCTTTCCTGATAATGATCCAACATATAGTGGTGCAGATAGTATGTTGCTTTTATCAGAAGTTTGTAGAGTGCTTAGAAAAAATAATTATGGTATTATAAATATTGATAGCACAGTTATTGCACAGGCTCCAAAACTAAAGTCTTATATTCAGCAAATGAGAGAAAACATAGCAAATATTTGCAATATTAACATAAATCAAATAAGCGTAAAAGCAACAACCGAGGAGAAACTGGGATTTACAGGCAGTGGAGAGGGAATAGCATCACACGCAGTTTGTTTAATTGAAAAAATATAATTTCTTAGAAAGGTTGTTATATGTAAATGAATAATCCCTGTGGATTGTATATCCATATTCCGTTTTGTACATCTAAATGTTTGTATTGTGATTTTTTCTCAAAACTACAAAATGCAGAGGAGATAAACACATATATATCCAATCTTCTCAGAATAATTTCATATTATGGTGAACTTTATAGCGAAAAAATTTTTGATACTATTTATATCGGTGGTGGAACTCCTAGTATAGTAGGTACTGATAATTTGGCAACTATTATAAATAAAGCTAAAAGTTGTTTTAATATAGTATCTTCTGAAATTACAATAGAAATGAATCCCAATTCAGCACAGTTTATTGATTTTGAAAAACTAAAAAGATTGGGTGTAAACAGAATTTCCTTAGGTGTTCAATCATCTAACCAAGAAGAACTAAAATTGCTTGGTAGAACTCATAATAATGATGATGTTATCAAGGCTATTAATAAGATTAAAAATGCAGGGATTGATAATATATCTTTGGATTTAATGATTGGGATTTCAAAACAAACTAAACAATCTCTTATAAAATCAATGGATTTTTGTATTGAATGTGATGCAAAGCATATTTCAGCATACATTTTAAAGGTAGAAGATAATGGACAGGGAATGGATGAGCAGATGCTACAACATGTTAGTAATCCTTTTTTTACAACGCGTACAACGAGAAGAGTTGGATTAGGCATTCCTTTGCTTAAGCAAAATTGTGAATTAAGCGGGGGGGCATTTAAGGATTAAAAGTGAAAAGGGGAAGGGGACTTTGCTTGTGGCTGTCATGCAATACAATCATGTGGATAGGCCACCATTAGGAGATATGCCTGCTACGATTATTACCCTAATAAGTGCTTATCCTAAGATAGACTGGATTTATAAGTATACTAA
>JAXJXA010000082.1:0-6214 GCA_036307745.1 Acutalibacteraceae bacterium
ATCGGAAAAAGCTAAAAAACATAAGGAGCACATTCCTTATAATAACCGTGAACTTAGTTGGCTGGACTTTAATTTCAGAGTTCTTGAAGAGGCTATGGAACACGAAAATCCTGTTATGGAGCGTGTGAATTTTTTAGCTATAACTGCTTCAAATCTGGACGAGTTTTTTATGGTGCGTGTTGCAGGAGTTCTTGATCAAATTCATCAGGGATTAAAAAAGCAAGACCCAAGTGGATATACTCCCAAGGAGCTTTTTGATAAACTTGCCGATAAAATACATTATCTGGCAAAAAAACAGTATTCCTGCCTTATCAGGTCAATTTTACCTGAATTAAAACAAAATAATATGACCTTTTCGGAAGTGGAGGATTTAAATAAGGAACAGCTGGAATTTGTTGAAAATTATTTTGCAACAAATGTTTTTCCTGTTTTGACACCTTTGGCTGTGGATACAAGTAGACCTTTTCCGTTACTTGCAAATAAGAGTTTGAATATTGCAGTTAAACTTAAAAACAGTGATGAAGAGCCTGTTTTTGCGGTAATTCAGGTTCCGTCAATTTTGCCTAGATTTCTTGAGATGCCCTCAAAGAGCGACAAGAGAGTTTTTGTAATGCTTGAAAAAATTATTATGTATAAGTTACCGGAGTTGTTTGAACTTTACAAAATTACAGCATATTCACCTTTTAGAATAACACGAGATTCTGATCTCGATATTGATGAAGATGCAGAAGATTTGCTTGTTGAAATTCAAAATTCCATAAGAATGAGAAAAAGGGGTAAGCCAGTTCGTCTTGAAATAAATAAGCGTATTGATCCAGAATTAAGAGAGTTTCTTGTTGATATGTTAAATGTTACTGAACAGGAAATTTATGAAGTAACAGGACCTTTGGATTTAACATTTCTTTCAAAATTTTGCAGAGTTGACAATAGTGCTGATTTACACTTCAAGCCTATTGTTCCTGTTTCGCCTGCTGCGGATTTTTATGGGTATGATGATATTTTCGAAGCTATAAGAGTTCGTGACAGAATGGTACATCATCCTTATGATACTTTTGATTCTGTGCTGGAATTTATCAAAAAATCAGCAGAAGACCCTAATGTGCTTGCTATTAAACAAACACTTTACAGAGTAAGTGGTAATTCTCCAATTATAGCGGCATTGAGTAAGGCTGCTGAAAACGGAAAGCAGGTTACGGTACTGGTTGAGCTTAAAGCACGTTTTGATGAGGAAAATAATATCCATTGGGCTAAAAAGTTAGAGAAGGCAGGTTGTCACGTTATATACGGATTGACAGGATTAAAAACCCATTGTAAAATTTGCTTGGTTGTAAGACGTGAGAGCGATGGAATAAGGAGATATCTGCACGTTGCAACAGGTAACTATAATGATAGCACAGCTCGTTTTTATACAGATATTGGTATGTTTACCTGCCGTGAGGAATTTGGTACAGACGCATCTTCTTTATTCAATGTAATTACAGGTTACTCACTGCCTCCTGAATATGAAAAATTTGTTGTTGCACCAAGAGGAATGAGAACATTCTTTGAGAATAAAATTCAGCAGGAAATTGATAATCATAATGCAGGGCTTCCAAGCGGTATTATTGCAAAGGTTAATTCTTTGGTTGATCCGTCAATTATAGGCTTGCTTTATTCAGCGTCAAAGGCAGGTGTAAAGATAACATTGATTGTACGTGGCATCTGTTGTTTGATTCCGGGACTTGATGAATGGAGTGAAAATATTACTGTTTATAGTATAGTAGGACAGTTGCTTGAGCATAGCCGAATTTTTAAGTTTGAAAATGGTGGAAATCCACAGATTTATATGGGTAGTGCAGACTGGATGCCTCGTAACCTTGACAGACGTGTGGAGCTGGTTTTCCCTGTTGAGGACGAAACTCTTAAAAAACGTAGTGACGAAATTCTGGAACTTATGTTGAGTGATACAGTAAATGCCAGAGTGCAGAATTCCGATACAACCTACACATTGATTGACAGAAGAGGGAAGAAAAAGATAAATTCTCAGATAGAATTTTCTAAACTTGCAAAAAAGGCTTTAAAGGAGGCAAAGAAAAATACAATAACCAGAGAGATTGGAACACCCAGATTTGCAAAAGATTAATAATAAAAAGGAGAAGTAATATATGATAAAAAGAATTGGCTTTTTAACAAGTGGTGGCGATTGCCAAGGACTTAATGCCTCTATGCGTGGTGTGGCAAAGGCACTATATGAGCATTACGGAGAAAAAAATCTTGAAATAATTGGTATCCTTAATGGTTATAAGGGACTTATTCACGGTGATTATAAAAAGATGAAGCCAGAAGATTTTTCAGGAATTATCAACAAGGGTGGTACAATAATTGGAACATCACGTCAGCCGTTTAAGCTAATGCGTGTAATCGGTGATGATGGCATAGATAAAGTTGCTTGTATGAAAAAAACATATAACTATTTAAAATTGGATTGTCTTGTTATTCTTGGCGGTAATGGCTCACAAAAAACTGCAAATCTCCTTAGGGAAGAGGGTTGTAATATTGTTTCTTTGCCTAAAACAATAGATAATGATTTGTGGGGCACAGAAAAGACTTTTGGTTTTCAAAGTGGTATAAATATAGCAACTGACTGTATAGATGCTATACACACAACAGCAGAATCACACAGTAGAATATTTATTGTTGAGGTTATGGGTCATAAAGTTGGATGGCTTACACTTTATGCTGGCATTGCAGGTGGTGCAGATGTAATTCTTTTGCCTGAAATTCCTTATAATGTTAACAGTATTGTGAAAAAAATAAGAGACAGAGAAAGAAGCGGTAAACATTTTACTGTTATAGCTTTTGCTGAAGGAGCACTTCCAAAGGAGATTGCAGAGCTATCTAAAAAGGAGAGAAAGCAAGCTATTGCTGCACAACCAAACGGCACATTCTCAGAAAAACTTGCTAAGGATATTGAGGAAGCTACCGGACACGAAACAAGAGTCACAGTTCCAGGACATATTCAGCGTGGTGGAAATACGTGTCCTTATGACAGAGCTTTGTCAACATTCTTTGGTGCAAAGGCGGCAGAGTTGATTATCAATGAGCAGTATGGAAATATGGTAGCTTTGCAAGGGGATAAAATTGTTCCTGTTCCATTGTCAGAAATTGCAGGAAAATTAAAGACAGTTCCCGTTGATTGTGAGGAAATTCAGTGTGCAAGAGCAGTTGGAATTTCCTTTGGTGATGAGTGATAATTACTGTGATGGTTTAACATTCGAAAATAATTGGTGATATCTCTTAAATAATGAATACTATTTTAGGAGAATGTTTATGGAAAAATGGGATGTTTATAATGTAAACAGAGAAAAGACAAATAAAGTAATTAATCGTGGTGAAAAGCTACAACAGGGAGAATACAGACTGGTCGTTCACGCTTGTATTTTTGATGACAAAGGGCATATGCTTATACAGCAACGTCAATCCTTTAAAAACAGTTGGGCAAATATGTGGGATATATCTGTGGGTGGTTGTGTACAAAGTGGAGAAACAAGCCAACAAGCCATTCAACGTGAGGTATTTGAAGAACTTGGTTTAAATATAGACTTTACAAATATTCGTCCAAAGTTGACAATTAATTTTGATGGTGGTTTTGACGATATATATTTAGTAACTGTTGATAAACCGATAAAAATAGATGAGCTTGAATTACAATATGAAGAAGTTCAGGCTGCACAATGGGCAACATTGGAAAAAATAGAAAAGATGATAAAAATAGATGAATTTATACCTTACTATGAAAATCTTATAAAACTGATGTTTGATATGAAAAATTTTTACGGTTGTTTTAGTGGCAACTTTAAAAAGTAGGGGCATATTGTAAATGTTTATTATATAAGGTTGCTTTTTTGTGAAAACAGGTTATAATAATTTTAATAATTATTTTGAAACGGGTTGAATATAATGGAAAAGATAATAGAAGAAACTGAAAAAGTTGTTGCAGAACTTTTGAATTGTGCAAAACTCAAAGCAGGGGATATATGTGTTATAGGTTGTTCCACCAGCGAGATAACAGGAAATAATCCCGGTACAAATTCAACTCCTGAACTTGCAACAAAGGTGTTTGACGTTATTTACAGAATGTTGTCAGAAAAAAATATTTATATTGCCGCACAGTGTTGTGAGCATTTAAACAGGGCTATTGTTATTGAAAATTCAGTGGCAGAAAAATACGGATATGAATGTGTCAATGTTATACCTCAGCCAAAGGCAGGTGGCTCATTTGCAACAGCAACCTACAAAGGACTTGAAAATCCTGTTGTTGTTGAAAAAATAAAGGCAAGTGCAGGTATAGATATTGGTGGAGTTCTTATTGGTATGCATCTTAAAGATACAGCTGTACCCGTACCACTAAGACAACGTACTATTGGTGAAGCAAGAATAATTGCTGCAAGAACACGTCCTAAATTTGTAGGTGGAAGCCGTGCAGTATATAATGAAAGTCTTATGTGATTTTTTAGAATTAATAATATTACATTAAAATTATAAATAGAAATTATGTATACAAATACAAAAACTAAGAGGTGACACAATGAGCGAACTGGAACACAATGAATTTCACGATTATAAAGCAGAATATCTTGATTTGTTTAACCAGTATGTTACACGTCCGGGTAAAGAGAAATTACTTGACTGGATGAGCAAAACAGATTTTTTTACAACTCCTGCAAGCACAAAGTATCATTGTGCTTGTCCTCAGGGTCTTGTTATGCACAGTATAAGCGTGTTTAATGTAATGATGGAAAAGCACTTTGACGAAGATACTGATAGCGTTGAAAGTTTTGCAATTACTGCATTATTACACGATTTGTGTAAGGCGAATTTCTATAAAGTATCTACTAGAAACGTGAAAAATGAAGAAACAGGTCAGTGGGAGAAAGTTCCTTTTTATACAATAGAGGATGCATTTCCTTATGGTCACGGAGAAAAATCGGTATTTTTGATTGAGCGTTTTATGCGTCTAAAAGTAGATGAGGCTATGGCTATACGTTGGCATATGGGTGGATTTGAAGAATCTACAGGATTTACTATGAGCCAGGCTTATGAAAAATATCCTATCGCAGTTAAATTACACTTGGCTGATTTAGAGTCCACCTACTTGCGTGAAAAGCATACCTCTGTGATTCATAAATAAAATTGAATATATTTATAATTTTTTCAGTGTGGTTTATTTTACCACACTGTTTTTTATTTATTTTGCGATAATTAAATTGACGTTAGGGGATTTTTGTGATAGAGTAATAATGTAAAATTTTGTGTTTTTATACTATTTACCAATGTAAAGCAAATACTTTTTATCGGTAAACAGCCTATTCAATTTTGAATTATGCTATATTATTATGCATATAAGTTTAAATTTAACAGCACTTATTATTATAAACTTTTTAGGGAATGATGAAGTGTAATAGTGTTATAAAAGCACAGGAATAATATTTTACCTGTATAGGGGGATTTTGTTTTGATAAAGCGATGTGTCAATACCTTTTTGTATGCTGTTATGGGCGGAATTTGTATTGGGCTTGGTGGAACAGCCTTTTTATGTACTGATAGTAAAATAATTGGAGCAGTACTTTTTACTGTTGGATTGTTTACTATATGTACAATGGGATTTAATTTATTTACAGGAAAGGTAGCTTATGCTCTTGAGAATAAGCCTGATTACATAATTGATTTAATTTTTGTGTGGCTTGGGAATTTTGTCGGAGTTGCATTAATGGCATTTTTAATGAGCTTTACAAGAGCTGGAGAAGCAATGCACACCAAAGCATTATCTATTTGCGAAACAAAGCTCAATGATTCGCCTTTAAGTTTGTTTATTCTTGCTGTCTTTTGTAATTTGCTTATTTATATTGCAGTAGATGGTTTTAAAAATAATCCTCACGTAGCAGGAAAATATGTTGGTTTATTTCTTGGTGTTGTAGGTTTTATTTACTGTGGATTTGAACACAGCATTGCAGATATGTTCTATTTTTCAGTTGCCAATCAATGGTCAGTTCAAAGTTTGCTATGTATACTCATTGTAACGGCCGGAAATATAGTAGGAGGATTACTTGTACCAGCCTTTAAAATCACAAATAAAAAGTTAAATAATAAAAAGTGAAGTTTGTGATAATTCTATTGTAAATGCTGAGGATAATAACTAATACTAGCTCGTATCTGAAAACTCAAAACAACTGTC
>JAXJXA010000083.1:0-1545 GCA_036307745.1 Acutalibacteraceae bacterium
CCATAATACCGATATAACCTGAAATTGATGTTTCTTTAAGAAGTACAATAAACTCATTAAACAAAGCAGGTAATACATTTCTTATAGCCTGAGGTAATATGAAATGGAACATTGCTTGAGTGTAATTAAAGCCAAGACTTCTGCCAGCTTCAAACTGCCCTTCATCAATAGACATTATTCCTGATCTTACAATTTCTGCAATATAAGCAGATGAATTAAGTCCAAATGCTACTACCGCTACAAAGATTTTATCCACTGAACTTGAAGCAAATATTACATAGTAGATTATCAACAACTGTATCATTGCAGGTGTGCCACGGATAATTGTTAAGTAAGCCTTCAAAATAAGATTTATGATTTTGAATCTTCCTGTTTTATCACAAGATACTCTGCCTATTGCAATTAAAAATCCTAATATAATTCCTATAATAGCTGAGAACAAAGAAATCTTTAGCGTAGTAAGCAAACCATTTGCAAGGTATGTCCATCTATTGTCTTCTAAAAAGTCATTTTTAAACTGCTCAATACTCACAAGGGGAGTGCTGTCATTACTGCCGTTGCGTACAATAATAACCTGCTTTGCAGTAGTATATGGAACAGTAAAGTTAATGTTTTTCTTTCGTTCTTCTGTAATGGTCATTCCTGATACGCCCATATCAGCCTTACCTGATGATACAGCTGTAATTATAGAGTCGAATTCCATATCTTCAATTTTTAGTTCCATTCCCAGTGAGTCGGCAATAGCTTGAGAAATATCTATATCAATACCGCATACTTTGCTGTTTTCCATATATTCGTAGGGTTCAAAAGAAGCATTTGTAGCCACTACCAAAGTACCATTGTTACGATTTACGTTTTCAGGAGAAGTGTACTGATAGCTTCCCTTGGTATCATCACTTATGTAATTGTCAATAATTTTTTGAATAGTCCCGTCTGCCTTAAGACTACTGATTATTTCGTTTACTTTATCACAAAATTCAGCTTTATCTTTTGCAATACAAATAGCATATTCTTCTACTGTAAGTGGTTCTTCCAGTATTGATAAATCTGAATTTTTTTCAACAAAGGCTTTTGCAGGTTGTTCATCAATAATTACACAGTCTACTTTATTTTTTTTCAAAGCCTGAATAGCGTCTGCTCCTTTGTTGTATTGGGTTATAGTTGCTCCAGTTTCTTTATAGTCAGATGCATATATATCGCCTGTTGTTCCAAGCTGTACACCTATTTTGGCTGTTTTTAAATCATCAGAATTTTCTATTTTTAATTCTGATGTACTTTCACTACTTGCACAAGAAGTGAAAGTTAAAAGCAGTGTTAACGATATTAAAATAAATACAAAAAATCTTGTTAACATCTTATTGTTTCTAGTTAACAAATGTATAACCTCACTTTCAGATTTTTAATTAAATAAATATTTTTACAAAATTCAGTTTAACATAATTGAAAGTTTTGTTCAAGTTAAAATGGTGCTTTATAAGTAGCTATATGTATAAGTAAATTTTAGCAATAATACTAGGTCGTATCTGAAAACTCAAAACAACTGTC
>JAXJXA010000084.1:0-2067 GCA_036307745.1 Acutalibacteraceae bacterium
AAATCTTTTACCGATTTTAAACGGTGTTTAGTATTATACAAACATTGTACCATATACATAAATCCAGTCAAGTCGCACAGTATATTTTTATGATTTTTACCATATTTATACTTTACTTATTAAATTTAAAAGTGTATATTTAATATATAGATAGTATTAGGAGGTGCAGACAAAATGACTAACCAAAAAGTATTTTTTTACAACACATTAAACTGGAAAAAAGTTTATGCTATCTTTCTAAATGAAAAGAAAAAAATAAAAATTGAACTCAAAAAAACTACCGGTTTTTTCTATACTTGCAGTGTTGATTCAGAAAATTTTGATTTTGTTTTTTTCACAAACGAATACGGTATACACACAATGTATGTATCATTCAATAAGTATTGCTTTACCTTCAAACCAAGTGGTTATACTTATGATGGAGTAATTTGTCTGGAGCCTTTTATTGAAAACACTAATATAAGTGTTCAAACAACAAATATAACTTTTAGCTTTAGACAAGGACAAAATAAAATAATACATATATGGACACCCAGTGATTACAATCAAAATTTCAACAGCAAAAAATACGGTGTACTGTATATGTTTGATGGTCAAAATCTTTTTAACCACAACTCTACAAAATACGGAAGCTGGCACATACCACAGGTTATGGAGCTCATTGGTAACTATATAGTTGTTGGTATAGACAATGACGATCGTTACCGCGATTTACAACTTACACCAAACATAGGAAAAATTAAAAACTGCTATGCAAAAATGTTTTCATCCGGAACAGGAATAGAGTTTGCTGAATTTTTGATAAATGTAATTATGCCTTATATAAACAGTCATTATAATGTTTTTACAGATAAGTCGCACACTGCAATATGTGGTAGTTCATCAGGAGGTCTTGAGAGTTTTTATACAGGTGTAGTACACAACGAGATTTTCGGAACACTTGGAGCATTCTCTCCTGCTTTTTCGTTATATGAAGATTATGTATGGAGAAATTTTCTCAACAATATTGATGTAAAGAATATTCCAAAAATATATCTATATTCAGGGTATGGTGATATACTTGAACGTGAAATATATCCATATATAGATATCACATATAAACAGCTTACAGAAAAAGGATGCAAAAATAATAAGTTAAAATTTGACTTTATAGAGGAGAACCCTCATAACGAAGCCTGTTGGAGCGGAGTATTTATCAAATTTGCTGGTATACTTAACCAGTTAATATAATTTTATTGACTTTTAAATACTGATAGATTAATATATAAATATATCAAGTAATATAACGTCGAACAGGAGGAAATAAAATGAATAACGTGGTTATCTCTGATAATATTAAATATATCGGTGTAAATGACAAAACTCTTGATTTGTTTGAAGGGCAGTATATTATACCTAATGGAGTTTCATATAATTCATATATTATCATTGATGAAAAAATTGCTGTTATGGATACCGTAGATTCAAGAGCTACAAATCAGTGGGAAACTAACCTTGAACAGGCTTTGGATGGAAGAACACCTGATTATCTTGTAATATCTCATATGGAACCTGACCACGCTTCAAACATTAAACGATTTGCAGAAAAATATCCTGAGGCTAAGCTTGTAGGAAATACAAAAACCTTTAATATGCTTCCTCAGTTTTTCGACCTTGATGTTACAGGAAGAACTGTCACAGTGAAAGAGGGAGAAACATTGAATCTTGGTGAACACCAACTTACTTTTGTAATGGCACCAATGGTTCATTGGCCTGAGGTTATGGTTGCCTACGAATCAAAAGAAAAGGTACTTTTCTCTGCTGACGGATTTGGAAAATTCGGTACTCTTGACACTGACGAAGATTGGGCTTGTGAAGCAAGAAGATATTATATTAATATCGTAGGTAAATATGGTGCACAAGTACAGGCATTGTTAAAAAAGGCTGCAAATCTTGACATTCAGACAATTTGCCCATTGCACGGCCCTATTCTCAAGGAAAATCTTGAATACTACATTAATAAATATGATATCTGGAGCAGTTATCGTGCTGAAAACGAAGGATTTTTGATAGCATATGCATCTATGC
>JAXJXA010000085.1:0-2267 GCA_036307745.1 Acutalibacteraceae bacterium
AAGAATATTTCGTTAAGAACGCTGTCCTTAAAACTGGGGTAGAGCCTAAATAACTAAAGGTCATAGTACAGATGAGATTTCTGTACTATGACCTTTTTTATTATACATCTGCCATTTTCTTTATAATTCCACAAGCCTTGTAGTGCATAAGGGGATAATATTCAAGCGGAACATTCTTCTCCTCTGCAAGCCTTAAAATATGAGCAAGAGTTGGATCATTTTTACACTCAGAATTAATAAGTACCTTCCATGGAACTCTTCTCAGCAAAACACGGGTAGTTTCACCTATGCCAGGTTTGATAAAATTAATATCATCTATATCAAATTTATTGGCAATTTTTTTTACTTCATCAATACCGTAGCCCTCTGTCATTGTATCATCAATTTCAGAATTAAGTACAAACTGAGCTTCAATAGTTTCTATAAATTCATAAGATAAATCAGAATTTTCAAGTTCACCATAATATACAGCACCATGAAAATCATCCTTACCAATAATATCACTACGCAAGAATGTTCTGCTTATCAACCCTGACACAGTGGAATTAAGACAAGAGCTTGGAATTATTATGTCGATGTGTGTACCGCAAAGTTCAGTAACATTTGCAGGGTCTGCAAGTACAGCAATTTCTGATGAAACTCCGTTGTATTGAGAAATATCTTTTTTGAGTTCATTTAATATTGCACCCTTACCAATCCAGCCGTCTACAAACAATAAATCTTTAGGATTATGTTTGCTTAAAAGATATTTCATCGCATTATCGTCAATACCTCTGCCACGAATGATTGAAATTGAATAATGTAAAACATCTACATTATACTTAAGTTTAATGTAATGTTTTATTAATATCCCCACAGGAATACCTGCCCTTGCAAGAGACACCAGCACAACATTTTTTCCTCTCTGTGCCATTATTTTATCGGCAAGTTTACCCACAGCCAAAGCTGTAGGCTTTGAATAATTCTCAAGAACTTCCTTGTAAACCTTCATATACTTCTCTGTTGGAACATACTCAATCGGCAACATTTCACAATAATGCCTGCCTGATTGAATCAATTTTTCCCTTTCCTCAGTAGACTGAGGTTCAACCAACCCTGTAATATCCTTCAGCAACAGAATAACATCATCTTTGCTGTATGAACTTCTCATCATATTGTTAACACCACCTGAAAATAGTAATATCGCTATTGCCACAAGATGCAACAGCATTTATAAGAGAGTTTACACCTGCACTGCTCTTGTTTTTTGAGTCAGTTATTACAATTACCTTATCGTAATTGTTCAGGTCATAAATAAATGTTGTACGACTATCATCGTAAAGGCTTGCAAGTTGATAACGCATATGCAAAGGATAATTTTCCTCCGTACTGACAGTTATCGGACTGCGTGTTGTAGAATGACATTTTACTGTGTTATTATCTTCTTCCAATTTCTTTGCAACAAAAAGTGCAGGATACATAAATTCCTCAGTACCTATAACTAATATTCTTTGTTTTGTTATAGCAGATAATTTATCTTTAATTTGCTTTACCAAGCCTTCACAAGCACACAAATATTCACTACCTGTTGTAAGACATCTCGCATTAACATAGTCAGTAAGAACATCATAAGAATCATAAACTATATCCGTAGAGGAAGCATCACAAATACAATTCTGACCGTCACCTACAAAGCCTTCTGCAATCTGAGTATATAAACTATGATTTGTCTTTACCAAATAATGAACATTAATGTTATACTCTCTATATATAGCAAGTGAATTTTCATCCATACCATTAAGAAGAGATGCAACCGAAAAGTTGACATTATCACCGTAAATCTTTTTGATTATATTCACAATACCCAATATAGTATTGCCCGTTGTAACTTCATCTTCAACAAACACTATTCGGTCAATCTCGTTTATTATTTTATCAATATCATTTTTCACTAACTTCTGCTCTGTAGCGTGACTGTGAGATTCTGTAAAAAACAAATAATCTACATTATCTATAATTTCTCTGGTAGTCTGCATATAATATGTATCCAGCTTTACAGCAAGTGCAGAACCTATTGCTGTGGCTGTTTCTGCAAAACCAACAAGCAACAGCTTTTCGTTACTGTAACTATTACCAACTATCTCAGCTAAAGCGTCAAACATATCAAACGCTTCTTTGGGAGAAACAGGAATATGCTTCCCTTGCAAAGCATTCACCACCAGATACTTACGCTTATTATTATTTTCTCTTTTTGCAATTCTTACTAATTTTTCTTCACTATACATATT
>JAXJXA010000086.1:0-7055 GCA_036307745.1 Acutalibacteraceae bacterium
CGTTTTCACGCAGATTTTTCATTGCTACACTTACACTGGGTTTTGAAAAACCCAGTTCTTTTACTATATCAACAGAACGTACTTCTCCGTTACGCTCTTTGATAATAAGTATAGTTTCAAGATAATTCTCTGCGGATTCTTGTATTTTCATAGTACACTCTCCGTTTTAATAAAATTTATTAAAATAATATTAAGCGTTACTTAATACTTAACCATTTTATTCAATAAACACCAAATATAATTTTATTGAATAAATACAATTACATTTTATCACACAGCTAACTTTATATCAATAAGCATTTTAATTATAATTAAAGCTGTAAAAACTATCTTTCAATACACTAATATTTAAGCGAGGTTAATTTTTATGGGATTTCTTGACAAACGTTCAGACACTGAAAAAGAATTGGAGAGTTATTATAAAAACCGAGAAAAACAAAACACTTTACATAATCAAAATACAAACAATATAAATAATAATTCTGAAAAACCGAAAAATAAAAATACTTTATCTCTCGTTGCTCTAATAGTTTTTATTGTTTTATTTTTTGCTATAATAATTTTATCATCAATAAATACAGGAGCCTGTTTAATTCCAACAGGACTTATGTTCGCTATTATGCCTATGATAATATTTTTTAACGATGGTGCTAAATCTCCAAAATTTCCTTTTATATTAGTTTCACTTATAGGTGTCTGCATAACTGCTGGTGGTATTGCTATGTTAATATGAGATAACGCTACAGAAATCTTTAAATCTTTCATTGGCAATATCATCCCCTTTGCACTTGTTGGTGGACTTTTATTTGGGTGCCTGTATTTAATATCAAAAACAATTATATCAACACACCGCTGTAATTTTTGGAGCTATATTGGTAGGAATATCTGCCTATCTAGCTTATTCTATATTTTTCGTTCCTGCTAGCTAACACAAACTATATAAGTATTTAATTTTCAAAGACTGAATATTATCCTTATATTTTACAAGAATATATTTGTCTAAGGGTGTAATCAAAGTTATACATAAAATTTAATGAGGTGAATCTATGAACTATTCTATTTTAAGAAATCTGTCTTACGGAATGTTTGCAGTTGGAGTAAGTGGTGCTGAAAAGAAGTCCGCTTGCATTGTAAACACTGTTTTTCAGATTAGCTCAAAGCCTGCAATTATTGCAGTAAGCGTTAACAAAAGCTGTTACACAGCAGAACAAATTGAAAAAACAGGCAATTTTTCTGTTACCATTCTTAACACCGAAACACCCAAGGAAGTGTTCACTGCACTGGGCTTTCAAAGCGGTTATGACAAGGACAAGCTGGCAGAGGTAAACTACACTGTTGTTGATGATTTGCCTGTTATTACACAGGGAATTTGTTGTTACCTGATATGCAAGGTAACAGATAAAACCGAAGTTGGCGATCATACTGTTTATTTTGCAGAAGTAACAAATTCTAGTGATATGGCTATTGGAGAACCTATGACCTATGCTTATTATCATAAGGTTATAAAGGGGTCTGCACCACCAAAGGCACCAACATTTGGTACTTTTGAGCCTGAAAAAAACAATAACAAACCTCAATATGTATGCGAAATATGTGGTCATATATATGATGGAGAAATACCATTTGAGGAGCTTGATGATGATTGGGTTTGTCCTATATGCAAAATGCCAAAAAGTCATTTCAAGAAAAAATAAAACACACAGGGCGTGCTGTAAACTAACAGCACGCCCTTAATTTTATATCTGTTCCATAATTCCGCCTACATCGTGCTTTACACGGTCATGCTCTTCTGCACGTTTAGCGTTATTAAAACGGTCGGTTGTTCCCACAAGATAACCGGTAATTCTACGGATACGCTCAAATTTAACAGGTTCCAATGTATAGTCAATATCTACATAATCACCATCAACTTTAATATCCATTGCAAGTA
Organism: Acutalibacteraceae bacterium; assembly: GCA_036307745.1. Classification (GTDB taxonomy): domain Bacteria; phylum Bacillota; class Clostridia; order Oscillospirales; family Acutalibacteraceae; genus CAG-964. The sequence continues at coordinate 1,931 of JAXJXA010000086.1, forward strand.
TAGTTTTACCGTGGAATTTTTCTTTCCCGTGGTTTATATATGCGTTAATTTCTTCCTGTGGCAATGTACCGCCACTAACAGTTACATTAATATCTGACATCAGTATTCCTCCCTATATTTTGATGTTATTAAAATTGTACCACTATATATTGTGTTTGTCAATTAAAAACAATAACAATTCTTATTTTTAGGAGAATTTTAAATTTTACAATTCCTCAGTAATTATCTGATATGACAATGAACGGTTTTTATACCTTACATCATCAGTTACTTCTTTGATAACTTCAATAAAAGGCGGTAACTCAAATTTCTGATCTTCACTGCTTAGTTCAATCTCCAGAGTAGCTCTGTCATCCCAAAACGGATATATATCCAACTCAAAAATCTGACCATTATACATAAAACAGTGACGCACCTTTTTTATAGGGGTACTGTCAGGGTCTATATAAAATATAAGGTCTTTCCAGCTCTGCTCTGATATATCATCTTCAAGTTCAACACAAGTAGCACTTGTAATTCTCTTTTTATATGTTTTTTTATAGGTTGTTTTTCCGTTCAATGTGCTTTTTCTTATACGCATACCCGCAGTACTTCTCTGTTCTCTCAAATAAGCCTGCTCCATCTCTATTCTCATATAGAGTGGTTGCTTTTCAAGTACAGCAACATCAGGCATTTTTATAAGAAATTTTCTCTCAATCTCCAAAGGTAAATTAGCACCCATATATTCTCCTCCTTATCCTATGCAAATAAATATTATACACATCAGATATGCAAAATATTTACGTAAATTTATGCTACCACATCGTATATATGGTAGCATAAATATCAAACAATATATAACATTGATTAAAAATGTACAAAAATTATTTGTTAATGAACTTACTCATCAATGTAAAACCATTTTCATTGTATACACCAGTAGCTTCAGCAGATTTTTCATCAAAAATATCTGCACCGCTGTTAACCTTTTGGTTACTGGTATAAATAAGATATGGAACAGGTTTGTTTGTGTGAGTTTTAATTTCAAGCGGTGTTGGATGATCCGGGCAGATAAGAATTTTATAATCGTCACCACAGCCTTCAAAATACTTTACAAGTGGTGCGAGAATTTTATTGTCTATCAACTCTATTGCCTTTACTTTGTTTTCAACCTCTCCTCTATGACCGCACTCGTCAGGTGCTTCAACGTGAATATAAACAAAATCTTGTCCACGTTCAAACTCATCAATGGCAGCTTTTAGCTTACCAGCAAAATTTGTGTCAATATAGCCTGTAGCACCTTCTACATCAGGAGTAGCCATTCCTGCACAGATACCAATACCTTTAAGTAGATCAACAGCAGAAATAACAGAGCCTTTTACACTATATTTGCTTTCAAAACTGTCAAGCAATGGCTTTGTACCTTCACCCCACAGCCATATAGAGTTAGCAGGTCTTTTACCATTTTTGATTCTTTCAAGATTAACAGGGTGATCCTTAAGAATATCATAGCTCTTTACCATCAATTCATAAAGTCCATCAACATAATCTCCCTTTGGAATGTATTCTTTAATAGGTTTTCCTGTAATATCGTGAGGAGGAGTTAAAACTCCTGGATTGGCCTCGCCGTTTGCCCATACCAAACAGTGACGGTAACTTACACCGGGATAAAATTTAAATATTTCATTTCCCAACTTTTCCTGTACATACTCCACAAGTACTTTAGCCTCTGCTGTCGAAATATCATCTGCACAATAATCCAGAATTGTCTTGTCACTGTATTCATTTTCATCAGAAAGAGTTACCAGATTGCAACGTAATGTTACATCTGTATCTTTTAAGTCTATACCAATGCTTGCTGCCTCTAATGGTGAACGACCGGAATAATATTTAGCAGGCTCATATCCCATTACAGAAAGATTGGCAACATCACTACCGGGTTTAAGCCCCTCAGCAACAGTTTTTATAAGCCCCATTTCACTGTCTTTAGCCAAAGAATTCATACAAGGCTTATCCGCAACCTCCATAGGCGTTTTATTTCCAAGCTGTGGTACGGGAGTATCTGCCATACCGTCGCACAATACTACTGCATACTTCATAATTTATCTCCTTTAAAAACATATACTTACCAAAATATAATAAGTTTGCTAATATTATAAACCCTAGCCCGACAATATTCAACCCACCACAGTTAATTTCTATAATAAAATGCAATACAGAAAAAACTATAATTTCTCGGAATAAAAAAATTATAGTTTTTTTATTATTTTTGCTATATAAATAATAAATTATATATTCGGGTTAAAATATATAATTTAAACAATTTATCATATGTTTTTTTGATGATAATTCATAAGTTTTATTTATTTGAAATTTTTTTCAATAAAAGTGTTGACTTTTTTTGAAAAATGTATATAATAAATACTGTTGCTGATGAGTATAGTAACAAAACAAAATTAAAGATTGCGGAATTGTGTAAGGGTAGCACAGCAGACTCTGACTCTGTATGTCTGGGTTCGAATCCTAGTTCCGCAGCCAAAGACCTTTGACGATTGTCAAAGGTCTTTTTTCTTCTAACATTAATACATAAATTATAATAAATGAGGTCATCCGATGAACATATATGATTTTGACAATACCATTTATAAAGGAGATAGCACAGCTGATTTTTATATATACAGCCTTATAAGACATCCAAAAATTCTGTGCACTCTGCCCCGTTTAGTAAAAGCATTTACTAAATTTTATATTTTAAAAAAAGGTACAAAAACAGAATTCAAAGAAAAAATGTACAGCTTTTTAAAATACTGCAACACAGAAAAAGATGTTGAAAACTTTTGGAAAAGCCACATCAAAAACATTAAAAGCTGGTACATAAAACAACAAAAAAGTGATGATATTATAATTTCTGCTTCTCCGGAATTTCTGCTTACTACTCCCTGCAAAATTCTGGGTATAAACAATCTGATAGCAAGCAATGTAAATCCAATCACAGGCAAATACTGTGGAGAAAATTGTCACGGAGCAGAAAAAGTAAGCCGTTTATACAACAAATATCCAAAAAATATTGTAGTCGATAAATTTTATTCAGATTCATACAGCGACACTCCACTGGCTGAAATCGCAAGAAAGAGCTTTATGGTTAAAGGAGATAAAATAACAGATTGGGTATTCAAATAAAATTTAAATTTATCAACAAATTAACACCGAAGTAGGACATATATACTGTTCTGCTTCGGTATTAATTTTATCAAACATTATCGTTCAACTAATATTATAATTCTATATGCCACATTACTATCAAATTGCAATAAAAAACAAAAATTATATTTAAATTAAATACGGAAAATATATAAATACATCTATTCAACATTTTATATTAATTTTAACCAGAAGTATATTGATTTGGTAGCATAAAACTGATATGATATTTTTATAACACTTATCTTAAATAATAATTACAATTATTTATAGAATAATCTCCTAAAATAGAGGTATTAATTATGAAAAAAATACAAATAACAATTTTTGTCATACTGATAGTATCAACATTCGGACTTATGGGCTGTACTGAAAATAGCCAGGCAGTAGCGGCCACCCCGACTGAAACATCATCTCCCACAGAAAAGGTAACAGAAGAAAAAATTCTTTGCAACCTTCAGATACAATCCTTAGACAAACAAAATCTAACCGACAATGTTGTTTATAAAATAACACAATTAAACAGAAATGGTACAAGCCAGCTTATATCAGACAATATTAAAACAGAAAACGGGATAACAACCATTAAACTTAAAAGTGGTAAATATAAAATCTCCTCAAACACAGGTAATTTTGAATCCGAAATAGCCATAGATGAAAACGAAACTAACAAAACCATTACTGCTGAAAACAACAGCTTTTATAATATATTAAACCAGGCAAAAGGTGTTTGTATTATAGGAGATAGCATAACCATTGGTTCTGTAACAGACGGTCACGGATGGTACGAAGGACTGATTGAAAAATTCCCTAACATTGAAAATGTGGACATAGCAGCTAAAGGCGGACAAACCTCAGCCTCTTTATTTGATAACCAAACCGATATGTCTACTATTATGAACACCACAGCAGACACATATATAATTGCTCTTGGTATAAATGATGTAATTTATCGCAACAGTGACAGCAGAAGTACCTCTTACACCTCAGCTGAATATATCAGAAATTTTGAAAAGCTCGTAAGAACCATAAATAATAAAAGTGATATAACAGAAAATAAGTTTATCTTTATAGCTCCTTTTGAGCATATAAACAAAGAATCATATGCTATGCCCAAATATATTCGACGTGAAAACACTCATGAAGAATATACAATAGAATTATACAACTGGTGTAAGCAAAATAACTATACTTTTGTCGCACCAATGAATTATATTAAAAATCAACTTGAAATTCTGAAAAATTCACAAGATTATACAGCAGACGATATTCATCCTTCATATCCTCTCGGTACAGGATTATTTTCTGAAGGCGTTTACGAAAGTTCGGTTATAGCAAATACAGGCACACTCAGCATAAACCAACTTTATTATAAAGAAAAACAACGTGAAAAAACAGATAAAAGCTATAGCTCCTATCCCATTGATTATATTCTTACAGATGTATCTGACGATGTTTTAAAAAACACTTATTTTACCATTAAAAATTATACTACTGGTGAATATATAAAACTTGATGATAAAAATGGTGAATACACATATTCATCTGAAAGCAGTCAACCTCACTACTATCATCCAATAGCAGATGACGGTTCATTTAAGATAAATAACATTCCTGAAGGCGGATATATTATAAATGTAGAGTATAACACATTAAACTATAATTCATATCTGGATACCAGAATTGTATTTGTAAACGGAGGAAATACAGAAACTCGCTCTTATGTTTATATGAAGTCTCAGTAACATTATTAATTAATATTAAAGGCTGTTTGAAATTTTAAAAAATTTTTTTGAACAAATTTTATTCTATACAAATATAATTCCACAGAAATGCTGATACCTTCTATGAACAGGATAAAATATATCAGTTAATATATAATACATCAGACACACCTCTATAGCATTTAATACTAGGGGCTGTTTGAAAAATCAAAAGCACTGTC
>JAXJXA010000087.1:0-5140 GCA_036307745.1 Acutalibacteraceae bacterium
GACAGTGCTTTTGATTTTTCAAACAGCCCCTAGTATCAGTTAAATGAATGTTTATTGATTAATAACTATCGTAAAACCACAAATTATTGCAAGAAATACTAAGTTGCAAACAGTAAACCAAAACAGATATTTTCCCTTAGTAGTGTTATAATTTTGTGCGTACATTTTGTAGGAAATCAGACTTGCCATTGATGCTATCAGAGTACCAAGTCCGCCAATGTTAACTCCCAGTAATAATTGCTTGTAGTCAGTTGTAAAGCCTGAAAGCATAAGTGTTGCAGGAACATTGCTTATGACTTGACTTGAAATTATTCCTATTAAAACTTCGTTACCTTTTACAGCTTGCTCCAATACAGTTTTAACAGATTCAATATTTCCAATGTTGCCTATAAAAATGAAAAAACATATAAATGTAAAAATCAGGCAATAGTCAACTTTTAGCAACACACAGCGGTCAAGCAAAATCACAGCTGCAACTACCACAGCAAGCAATATATAATAAGGAATTAAATGGCATACTGTTAATATTCCAAGAATAAAAAGTAAGGTATATATAGTAGTTTGTAGTTTGGCTTTTTTGTCAAATTTAAAAACCACTTTTTCACTTGTCAATAGAGTTGTATCTATCTTTTCATCTTTACAAAAAAACAAAGTTATAATAATTATCGCCAAAGAAACAGCTGTGTATGGCAACATAAAAATGATAAATTCAGAAAAAGACATTTCAGAAATGCTGTAAAGGTATAAATTTTGTGGATTTCCTGTGGGAGTAAGCATACTACCGAGATTTGCGGCAACAGTCTGTAACACAATAACAAAAATCATTTTATCCTCTCTGTTTGCTTTTTTCAGAGTGAATAAAGCAAAAGGTACAAAAGTGATAAGTGCTACATCGTTGGTAATTAACATACTTGAGAAAAAGCACAGCAAAATTAATACTCCACACAGTTGTCGTACTGTTCTGGTCTGCTTGAGAAGTACTGTTCCTATTTTATCGAATATACCAATTTTCTGAAATGCCGCCATTATTATCATAAGACTTAAAAGAATTCCTAAAACCCTGAAGTCTATGTAATTAAAATAATCCAAACTTGGGGTTACAAGAAATGACGAAATCACCGCCAGTATAAATGCTATTGTCAGAATTGTTTCTCTTTTTATGAAAGATAATACTTCCTTTATAATTTTATTCAAAATCAATCTCTCCTGTATCTTCTTGGGATTGTTCTTTGCAGGTGTGGTTAACGTTTGTAGAATTATGTTTACCTGTTTTATAGCTTATAAAAATTACAGCCATAACAGCAAGAGCAAACCCTCCGCCTGCAAGAAACAACATAGAGGAATTATTCACACCCGATACAGCTATGGTGTCATAATCTGACTCAGAAGAGCCATTTGTAATTCCTGAGGAATTGTTATTATTTCCATTCGGTATAGCTTTGTTGTTGGTGCTATTTTTGTTGTTACTATTATCGGTAGTTGATGAATTTTTGTTTGAAGATGAATTATTGTTTATTGCCCTACCGTTTGCAGAAGAATCAGATGTTACATTTTCAACTATCTCTATATCATAATGCATACACTCGCCGTCAAATAATATCTGCTCATTGTTACTGGTAGAATTTGTAGTATAAACCTCAAGCCAGGTTTTGTTAATTTCAGTTGCTTTCATTGTAACATCAACTATAACTTTGCCAGAAGATACATCTATCCCTGTTGTATTTATATAGGTAACTTTCAGTGTATTGTTTTCTTGAAATTCTACTATATATCCGTTACTGCTATCGTTTACCTTACAGCTTGAATATTCAAGAGAACCACCGAATAAAAGAGTAAAAATAACAACACTAACAGGCTCTTTACATTGAATCTGCAAACTTAGTGTAAAATTCTTATTTTTGCTTACCTGTGAAGGTACATCTATACTGCTGTTTACTGTGCTTTGTGCATAGCAAGGAAAAACAGTAAGTGAAATAACTAATTGTATAATAATTAAAAATAGTACAGATTTTGATATTAATTTCATAATGTAATATTATATAATTTACAGCTGTTTTCTGTGGTTGTGTTTAAAAGTTCTTCCGTTGATATACCTTTGATTTCTGCAATTCTCATTGCAGTATATTTAATCATAGATGAGTCACAGCGTTTTCCTCTGAATGGCACAGGAGAAAGATATGGTGCGTCAGTTTCAAGTAAAAGCTTGTCAAGAGGGATATATTCAGCAACTTCTACACTGTGTCTTGCGTTTTTAAAGGTTACAACACCCCCAAGACTTATGGACATACCCAGATTTATAATTTCACGGCACATTTCAACGCTACCTGAAAAGCAATGTACTAATCCCTTTGGTTTATATTTACGCAGAATATCTATAGTGTCGCCGTGAGCATCTCTATCGTGTACCACGATTGGCATATTAAGTTTATTGGCAAGCTCAATCTGTTTTACAAAAACTTCTTTCTGTATATCTCTTGGTACATTATCCCAATAATAGTCAAGTCCTATTTCGCCGATAGCTACGGCTTTTTTATGCTGTGCAAATTTTTCAATCTGTTCTATATAGTTCTCAGGAAGATTGTTTGCACATTCCGGATGTATACCTACAGCGGTATACATAAAATTGTATTTATCTGAATAATCCAAACCCCATTGTGAGGTTTTTATATTTGTACTTGCATTTACAATACAAGCTACATTATATTCTTTCATAGATAAAAGAATATCTTCTCTATCAATATCAAACTTATCATCATCGTAATGAGCGTGTGCATCAAAAATAACAGCCATATTTTCACATCCTAAATTATATTTTGTATAGAATTAATTATATCAAATTGAAAGATTCTTTTAAAGATTATTAAGAAAAATCTTACAGCTACAGCAAAATATATACAAACTATTGACAAAATCTATTGACAAAATATAAGTGCAGATATTAAAATTTAACTATTAGATTTGTAATGATTTAAATTTATTTTGAAAGGAGTTATAAATGATGAAAAAACTCAAAGGAAAGTTTATTTGGGTTATAGTTATGCTGTTAGCTATGTGTGTTACATTTCAGTCGGTTGTTTTAGCGACAGAAGAAGAGGATATCGTAATTACAGGCTACAACAGCGATGAAACGCAGGTAGTTTCGTATATGGGGAAGTTCTCTGAAACTCCTATAAAGAATCAGAATGATGCTTTACAGGTTATTGGTGAAGTGGAGAAAGAGTTGGGGCTTGAGGATGCCGACAGCGAACTTGAATACCTTACGACCGAAGATTATGATGGCAGTCTTAACTATGTATTCCAGCAGATTTATAAAGAGCATAATGTTTTTGGTGGCAGAGTTTCAGTTAGTGCATTGGAAAATGGTACAGTTGATTCTCTTGAGTCAACTGTGTGTGCAACTGCTGTATTAAATAAACTTGATATGACTCCTGCAATCAGTGCTAAAGAGGCTGAGAAAATTGCAAAGGAAGACTACGGCAAAGATTGTACTATAAACAGCGATAAAACTAGATTGGTAATATATCCTCAAGATGATACCGCAAAGTTAGTTTATTATATTTCTATTAAGAGTGAAAGTGATAACGAAGGCACAAATACAATGATGCTTGTTGATAATGAAAAAGAGATTATTGACAAGATAGCTGACAATGATGAAGAGTATGATATATATGACCACAGTGAAGATTACGATATATATGAAGGTAAATATGAATTTAACCTATTGCCTATAATTCTTGCTTGTGCAGGAGGAGTTGTTATAATTGGTGTTGTAATGCTGATTGTAATTAAAGTACGTAAATCTGCAAAAAAGAATATATGATTTACAGCATATATGTTTAAGACAGATAAAAAGAAAATTATTCTAGTAAAGTATGATTTGAATAAAAATGTGTTATACTTATGTTTAAGAATTAAAATTTAGTGGGAAAGTTATGACAGAGAAAAAGAATCGAATTGGAAATATTTTAAAAATAGTACGAAATATAATTTTTGTAATCTTAATAATAGCGGTTATTTTTGTGCTTGTTGTTTTTATTTTTGACAGATACCAAAATTCACAGGAACGTGCATTGCTTGAAAAAGAAGGATATGTTAATTTGGTTTCTGCAGGTGATTATAACCTTAATGCACGCATTTACGGAAAAGAAAACGGTGAACATACAATAGTAGGGCTGTCAGGTATGGGAACTTCTGACTATGCGGTTGGTATCAGAAAAATAACTGACAGTCTTGCAGATAAAAATAAAATTGTTGTTATTGACCGAGCAGGTTATGGTCTTAGTGATGATACATTTAAGGAACAGACGATTGAACAGATTATTTCAGACTACCGTACAGTACTGAAAAATGCAGGCTGTAAGGCCCCGTATGTTCTTATGGCACATTCATTAGGCGGTGTTTATGCATCTTATTGGGAAAGTACATATCCCGATGAAATAGAAGCTGTTATATATCTGGATACTACAGAAATAGGTGACATTTCATTTCTTGAAGAAGAAGCTGAAGATTGGGATGCAGATGCTGATGAATTTATAAGTGCTTTAGGTTGTAAAATTGGTTTATACAGAGTGTATGATTATTTTGAACCAATAAAGCCTTGGGGCGGAACTCCAGAAGAAGACCTTGATTGTTCAAAGGCATTCTGTTACAATAATCCCTATTCTTTTTCTATGTATTCCGAAGTGAAGTTATCAGCAGAAAATATTACAACTGCATATAATTCCATAAAGAAAAACGATATTCCAAAGTTGTATATAGACGCTATTTGTTATACAAAGGAAGATATGATAGATATGATAGAGTATATAGATGAAATATATATATCCTTTGGATTGGAAAGCGAGTTATATCCTGATGATGAAGAAAAAATGCAGGATATTTGGGAAAATCTGTCGGTAAGTTCTAAAGATATGAAGAATAATTCAATCGATCCGTATATGGAGATGCTTGGAAACTGTAAGTATGTTAATATTCCGGGGTATCACTCAATATATTTACATAAACCGAATGAAGTTACCAAAGAGTGCATTGAATTTCTTGATGAAATATAAATATTATGTTATGTTTGAAAATTATATAAAGCTATCTTATACTAAACACCATTAAAAACAGAAATCATTTCGGCATATTTCGCACTGCA
>JAXJXA010000088.1:0-3886 GCA_036307745.1 Acutalibacteraceae bacterium
TAATTGTAATGGAAAAAGGAAAGGTTATTTGTAATAGAACTCCGCAGGAAGTATGCTTTGAATTAAAAAATCATAACTTTTTTGCAAGTATGCCCAGTCCTGCAAGAATTTGGAGTAAGTTAAAAAATAATTGTTGCTGTCCTTTGACAGTCAAAGAAGGGCGGAGTTTTTTACACACATATTATAACTGTCAACGGGTGAAAAAAGGTATTCCCGAAAAGGAATTAATAAATGCAGAGACGATTTTAGAAGCAAAAGAAGTTTATTTTAGATATGATAAAAATTCGCCTGATGTGCTGAGTAACTTTAATTTGACGGTAAAAAAAGGTGAAATATTCAGTATACTTGGTGGTAATGGCACCGGAAAAACTACTGCTCTCAATATTTTGTCAGGACTTGATAAACCATACAGAGGCAAGGTGAATATAGCAAGAAAGAAAATTAGCCAATATAAAGGTAATTCTCTTTACCATGGTGTTCTCACTTTGTTACCACAGAATCCAAAGGATGTATTTATTGAAAATACTGTCAAGAAGGATTTTGAAGAAATATTAAAGGCAATAGATTGTCCCGATACAGAATTGGAAAGCAGAATTTCTGATATAGTTGACTTGCTTGATATTTCAAATTTACTTGATAAACATCCATATGATATAAGTGGGGGAGAACAGCAAAAATGTGCCCTTGCAAAAGTTTTGCTTACAGAACCACAGATAATACTTCTTGATGAACCTACAAAGGGAATTGATTCGTTTTACAAAAATAAATTAGCTGAAATAATTCTTAATTTAAAAAAACAAGGTAAAACTATATTAACAGTAACTCACGATGTAGAATTTTCTGCAATAGTATCTGATAGATGTGGTTTGTTTTTTAATGGTGAGATTATTTCAGTAAGTACTCCTAACCACTTCTTTTCAGAAAACAATTTTTATACAACTTCAGCAAGCAGAATGTCAAGGGGATTATTAAAAAACGCAGTACTTTGTGATGAAGTTGTAAGATTATGTAAAGAATCTTAAGAAAGAGATAATAAACATGAAAAAGAAAAATTGGATTTCGTATGGTGTAATTATTTTGATTATTCCGGTTATAGTAATTTTGGGGGCAGTAATATTCCGAAACAAGCAGTTTGCATTTATTTCAATGGCTGTTACAATTTTGGCATGTGTACCGTTTTTTATATCTTTTGAAAATAAATCACATAACTCAACAAGATTAGTTATGATTGCTATACTCACTGCTCTTTCAGTAGTAGGTCGTCTTGTATTTGCTGTAGTGCCGGGTATAAAGCCTGTTACTGCAATGGTGATTATAACAGCATTATATTTTGGAAGTGAAGCAGGATTTATGACAGGCTCTCTTACTGCTTTATTATCAAATTTCGCTTTAGGTCAAGGACCTTGGACACCTTTTCAGATGTTAACTTGGGGATTAATAGGCTTTGTAGCAGGTTTATTGTCTGAAAGACTAAAAACAAATAAAGCAATGCTTTACATATACGGTGCATTATCGGGTATAGTTTTTTCGCTTTTAATGGATTTATGGAGTGTTATCTGGCAAGATGGTATGTTCAACTTATTAAGATATATTTCACTTTTAGCCTCATCAGCAATTTTCTGTGTGATATATGCAATATCTAATGTAGTATTTCTTTTTATTCTTACTAAACCTATTGGTAGTAAGATTGAAAGAATTAAAGAAAAATATGGTATATAAAAAAGAAATGACTGCACCGGAAAAGTGGAGTCATTTCTTTTTTATGAGAGATAATTATTTCAATTATACGCCCTGTGCAATCATAGCGTCTGCAACCTTTTCAAAGCCTGCAATGTTTGCACCTACAACGTAGTTGCCATCAAAGCCATACTTTTTAGCAGCTGTAGAAACGTTATTGAAGATATTAACCATAATACCTTGAAGTTTCTGATCAACTTCCTCAAATGTCCATGATAGACGCATTGAGTTCTGACTCATCTCAAGAGCAGATGTAGCAACACCACCTGCATTTGCTGCTTTACCAGGAGCAAACATAACACCATTCTCCTGGAGGTAATTTGTAGCCTCAATAGTTGTAGGCATATTAGCACCCTCAGCAACGGCAATTACACCATTTGCAACTAATCTCTTAGCGTCATCTTCAAGAAGTTCGTTCTGTGTAGCACAAGGAAGAGCAACATCACACTTAATTGACCAATCAAACTTACCTTCGTGATACTCAGAATTAGGACGGTAGTTCTTATATTCAGTAAGTCTTTGTCTTTTAACTTCTTTAATTTCCTTAACAGCATCAAGATCAATACCTTCAGCATCATAAATCCAGCCTGTAGAATCAGATAATGTAACAACCTTAGCACCAAGTTGTGTAGCTTTTTCTGTTGCATAAATAGCAACATTACCTGCACCAGATACACAAACAGTCATACCCTTAATGTCATGACCGTTTTTCTTTAACATTTCCTCAGTGAAATACAGTAGACCATAACCTGTAGCTTCTGTTCTTGCAAGAGAACCACCATATGAAAGACCCTTACCAGTAAGAACGCCTTCATAAACATTCTTCAATCTCTTATACTGACCGAACATATAACCGATTTCGCGAGCACCTGTACCAATATCACCAGCAGGAACATCAGTGTCAGCACCAATGTGTCTACTTAGCTCTGTCATAAAACTCTGGCAGAAAGCCATAATTTCTCTGTCGCTCTTACCTTTAGGATCAAAGTCAGAACCACCTTTACCTCCACCGATTGGAAGACCTGTAAGTGAGTTTTTGAAAATCTGCTCAAATCCAAGGAATTTGATAACACCCAGGTTTACAGAAGGGTGAAGTCTTAAACCGCCTTTGTAAGGTCCGATAGCACTGTTGAACTGTACACGAAAACCACGGTTGATCTGCATCTTGCCATTATCATCAACCCAAGGCACCTTGAACATAACTACTCTCTCAGGCTCAGTGATTCTCTCAAGAATGCTATTCTCCTGATACTTAGGATTTTGCTCAAAAACAGGCTCAAGTGATGTCAGAACTTCTGTAGCAGCCTGAATAAACTCAGGCTCATTTGAATTTTTTGCTTTTAGTATTTCTAACTGCTCGCTAACGTATGACATTGAAATACTCCTCCTTAAAATTGTGATTAATATATAATTGATAAAACAAAAATACATCCACAACAGGTTGACTGTCGCAGATGCATTATACTACGAATTCACAGTCCCGTTGCTGACGTTTAGAATTATATCATATAATTTTCCAATGTGCAATATCAAAACACCATTTTTTGCAACAAAGTTTTAAATGAATTGCAAATTTTTGCAAAAATACCTACATATGATTAGATTACAGAGGTGTTTTGTTCAATTTTAGTATATAATTGTTGCAAAAATAAAAAAGGAGCATAAAAATGCTCCCAAGATTTAAGAATAAATTAAGTTTATCATTAATTACATATTACAGTTCACAACCACAGCCGTGTTCATGATCACACTCAGTAATTTTTCCGACAATAGGTGTAGGGTCAATACCTCGTTTGGTGTAATAGTCGCTTACAGCTGATTTAATAGCTTGCTCTGCAAGAACAGAACAGTGAACCTTCACTGGAGGTAAACCATCAAGTGCTTCCATAACAGCTTTATTTGTAAGTTTTAATGCATCATCTATTGTTTTACCCTTAATAAGTTCTGTAGCCATTGAGCTTGTTGCAATAGCTGCACCGCAACCAAAAGTTTTAAACTTAACATCAGTGATAACATTGTTTTCAACTTTAATATACATTTTCATAATATCACCGCATTTAGCGTTACCAACCTCGCCAATGCCATCGGCATTTTCAATTTCACCAACATTTCTGGGATTAGCAAAGTGATCCATAACTTTTTCACTGTA
>JAXJXA010000089.1:0-4099 GCA_036307745.1 Acutalibacteraceae bacterium
ATCTACATATACAGGAAAATGCTCATGTCCACGAATTATACCTTTTTGCTTTATTTCACGAATAGCGTATAATATTTCCTGTGTACGACCAACAGCGAAAGAAGGAATTACAATATTTCCTCCTCTGTCCAAAGCTTGCTGAATATATCCGGCAAGCTCCATTACAACATCACCACAATTTTTATCGTGCAAGCGATTACCATAAGTTGATTCAATAACCAAATAATCAGTTTTTTCTACATACTGTGGATCACGAATAATTGCCTGATCGGTATTACCTACATCACCACTGAAAACAATCTTTTTATGTACCTCTTCTTCTGTCAGCCAAAGTTCAATACACGCAGAACCAAGAAGATGACCTATATCTGTAAAACGAATTTCAATTCCTTCTGCCGGAACAATTATATCTCCATAATTACATCTACGAAATAAAGCTATTGTTCCCAGTGCATCGTCCATATTATATATTGGTTCAAAGGGTTCCATACCTAATCGCTGAGCCTTTTTTGACTGCCAACCTGCTTCCATTTCCTGAATATGTGCAGAATCTCTGAGCATAATATTACAAAGATCACAAGTTACATCTGTAGCATAAATTGATCCTCTGAATCCGTCTTTATATAACTTCGGCAACATTCCTGAGTGATCAATATGTGCGTGTGTTAAAAATACAGCTTCTATTCTATTTGCAGGAACAGGTAGTGCAACATTCTGAAAAACGTCTTTTCCTTGCTCCATTCCGCAATCAACCAAATAATATTTTTTATTAACTTCTAAAATTGTACAACTTCCTGTTACCTCGTGGGTTGCACCTATAAATTGAATTTTCATTATTTTTCCTCCATAAAGATAACACCCAATAACATATTATATTAAACAAATAATTAATTTATACTATATCGTTTCTTATAATTATTAAATAAATAAACTATATATAAGGTAGACAATCCATTATCGTAGTAATCTATTTGTAAAAATCCTACTACACCTAACATTATAACTAAAGTTATTAATTAATGCAAGTTGTTTTTATACGTTTATTACAAATTAAAATATATTTTTCTGAAACTATTGAAACTATAATATATTCTATTTTTATAAAAAGCAAAGATTATTTTAAATAAAATACCGTTCTAAAAAAATTAGAACGGCTTATAATAATTATATTTAATTAAAAATAGTTTTTTGGATATATTTTATCCATAAATTTTCAGAATTTTTTTAGATACAATCATAAAAATTAATCTGCTATCCCTTGTAGATAATTAATATACTGCTGTGCTGTTCTGCCCGAAATTCCACCGTGGTACATTTCCCATCTTTTTGCTCCTGCAATAAGTTCATCTTCGGACATTATTATATTCGCCTTCTTAGCCAGTTCTTTTACAATATTAAGGTACTGATCACGACTTGGCTTAGAGTAATTAATCATACAACCAAAGCGATTAACAAGCGATAATTTTTCTTCTATTGTGTCAGAACGGTGAAGTCCTCCTTCAAATTCCATATCATCTTTATCACTCCAGTTTTCTTTTATCAAATGTCGTCTATTTGATGTAGCATAAATCAAAATATTATCAGGTCTGGTTTCTACACCACCTTCAATTACAGCCTTCAAGAATTTATATTCAACCTCAAACTCTTCAAAAGATAAATCATCCATATATATGATAAACTTGTAATTTCTATTTTTAATTTGTGCAATTACATTTGAAAGATCTTTAAACTGATGCTTGTAAATTTCAATCATTCTCAAACCGTGAGGATAAAATTCATTTACAATAGCTTTTATACTTGTAGACTTACCTGTTCCACTGTCACCAAATAGAAGTGCATTATTTGCCTTGCGTCCCTCAACAAATGCTTTGGTATTTTCAACAAGAGTTTGCTTTTGTTTTTCATAACCGATAAGGTCATCAAGCATAACTTTATCCATATTGTTAATAGCCTTGAATTCTACATGAAAAGCATCACTACCTGCAATTCTGAAAGCCTTGTTAAGACCGAACATCCCTACACCATAATCCTTATAAAAGGTTGTTACAATATTAAAAAACTCTTGTGTATTATCTGCACTTTCAAGTTTTGCACTTAACTTCTGTACCTTTTCACTTACGTTTTTGTTATACATAAGCTCTTTTTTAACAATAGCATTATAGTTTGAAATTCTTGAGAAACAATCAATTCCCAATACAGATTCAATTTCCGAGAAATCAAAATTAAATAACTCCATAAATGCAGAAAAATCATTCATTGCAAAATAGTTTACACTGCCGGTGTTAGCACCTACCTTTTCGCAGGTAATACTAAAAGGATTCTCATTTGTTATTAAAATAAAAGTAAGATAATTATGCCACAAATTTTTATCAAAACCGTATTCAGTAGCAAGCACTAAAAGTCTCTTAATCTGAGTAAAAATTTTAGCTATAAGCTGACTGTTGGAACAACTTTTATCACGAAAACCAGAAAAAACATCTCCAAATTCCATTAAAATCGAGTCCTTAGGCATATCACCATAAATCAATAATTTTGAAATTACTCTGTCCATTACACTTCACCTCTGCCATAACATATTAATATATACAAATTGTACCACCACAATATTTGCGTGTCAACTTATCAAATTATTTATAAATTAAGACGTATAAAATTATATAACGAATAACAATATAAAGGAAATATTTTACAAAGGTAAAGCGTTAAAGTTATTTAGTTATAATATTATTTTTTTATAAATACTTTTTATTTTAAAAAAGTGTTTATAAAAAGTGATTTATTTTTACTTTAAATCAAATACTAAAAATTATATAAATTTTGTGAAAATTGCTATTTTATATAATCAACATCCCTTATAAATATACATTTAATCTTTTTTAGTCTATTTTATACATATATACATTCAGTAGAAAAATTCGAAAAAATTTTCGAATTTAGAAATTTTTTGAAATGAAATATTGATTATTGAAAGTTAGTGTGATATAATGGTTTTGTCTAAGAAAGTATGTTTTTGCACAAAATAATGCAACTACGGCAAAAGGAGAATGTTTTCAAATGAACAGCAGAAATTTTAACAGTATTTTTAGAAGAGACTATAATGAAAAATTTCTACCTATTGAAGTTGAAGATTGTGAAATTGTTGAGAATGATTTCATTATGCCACATCATCACACAGAAATTGAAATTCACTACATTACAGATGGAACCTGCGATTATTACATTGACGGCAAGAAGCACAGTGCCAAAACAGGTGATATTGTCTATCTTAAGCCGGATACAGTACATTCTATGTATAAATCCTGCGATAAACTAAAGTATTGCTCAATGGCTTTTTTGCCAGGATTTCTGTACACAGAAAATACCGGTTGTTGTACTGAAAAGTACTTTAGACCTCTAAAGCAGGGTGATTCAGAAGTAACCTGCGTTATTACTCCTGAAGCTGAGGCATATGAGGAGCTTAAAGGGTTTTTCTTCAACATAAAAAATCTAATTAATAGTGAAGAATATTTATATGAACTTGAAATTAAGGTTTCACTTTTGAGATACTTCCTAACACTCTTTAAAAATGGTCATGTTACAAAGAGAAGTAACAGAGAAAAGTCAAAATACAAAAGTGAAAACGCTATCTGTAATGCGATTGACTATATCAATCGCAACTACAACAGATCTTTGACTGTTGATGAAATTGCTGAAAATGTAGGTATAAGCAGTAGTCACTTTATGAAACTATTCAGAGAGTACACACATACAACTTGTATCAGCTACATTAACAAATGTCGTCTTACAAAAGCTGTTGAACTACTTGAAACCACACGCTATAACATTTTAGATGTCGCAACTGCTGTTGGTTATAACAATATTTCATTGTTTAACAGAGATTTTAAAAAGATTTACGGTACAACTCCAAAGGAAGTAAGAAAAAACGCAAAACTTGAAGAAAAACTTAATAAACAGCGTAAAATTACACTTTAAAATCATTAACTCCCATACTACTTGTTTTAACAAGAGATATGGGAGTTTTTTGGACTCTATCACAAATGTGTTGGGATAGAGAACAATTAAAGTTTATACTAACCTTTATTTAAACAGTGGATAAAAT
>JAXJXA010000090.1:0-2271 GCA_036307745.1 Acutalibacteraceae bacterium
AAAAGCAACAAATTTGCTATAAACATTACATTTTTATTAAAGAATTAGATTGACGTGTCTTTTTGATTGGTTGTAGTTGACAATTAAACATAAAAATGTTATTCTAATTGTGGTGTAACCACAGATATACTTTCCGGTTTAATAATGTAGGAAAATGAAGTTTAAAGTTTGTTTTCCTATACCTGCGTTGCCGAAGAGATGTCTGGTTTTTTATTAATTGGACTCTTCCGGGGCCGTTATTATATATTTATTTTTTAATTTTAAAATTATTATTGTTATTATGAATGGCAAGGTTTGTGCCACCTTGCGTTTATTTTTTGTAAGGAGTTATTAACGCAAAAATTCCTGGGGAGTTGCATTCCCTGCTGTATCTTTAAAATTGAATATATTATCCCTGATAACGGGCACCACGAGTTGATGATAATTACTAAAACTAATCAAATTTTTTAAACCCAACAAGGAGGTGCCATTACACTATGGATTTGGTATTAGCCATTGTACTTATTGTAGCTGTGGGTGCTATTGCAGGTGTTGTTTCGTTTTTTATGGGTGTCAATCACCGCAAAAAAATTGCCGAATCTGAAATAGGTTCAGCGGAAGCTGAAGCACAGCGTATTGTCAACAACGCTTATAAAGAAGCAGAGGCTAAAAAGAAGGAATCTATTCTTGAAGCTAAGGATGAAATTCATCGTCTTAGAGATGTATCTGAAAAAGAATTGAATGAACGCAGACGTGAAATTCAGCGTCACGAACGACGTAATCAATCCAAGGAAGAAACTTTGGATAAGAAGATTGAAAATCTTGAGAAAAAAGAAGAGAAAATCTCTAAAAAACAAAAGGCAGTGGAAAACGAATTTGCTGAAGCTGAGCGTATCAAGAACAAACACCTTGAAGTACTTGAGGAAATTTCAGGCTATACAAAGGATCAGGCTAAGAAGGAACTGCTGGATAAACTTGATGAACAGCTTAATCACGAGAAGGCTTCAAAAATTATGGAGTATGAGCAACAGCTAAAGGACGAGTGTGATAAAAAAGCAAGAAACATTATTTCACTTGCAATTCAGCGTTGTGCGGCAGACCACGTTGCAGAGGCAACCGTTTCTGTTGTGCCATTGCCAAATGATGAGATGAAAGGTCGTATAATAGGTAGAGAAGGAAGAAATATCCGATCTATTGAAACTATTACAGGTGTAGACCTTATTATTGATGATACACCAGAGGCTATAACAATATCTTGTTTTGAACCTGTCCGCCGTGAAATTGCCAGAGTTGCACTTGAAAAGCTGGTATCAGATGGACGTATTCATCCATCTAAGATTGAAGAAATGGTTGAAAAGGCAAGAAAAGAAGTTGAAGCAACCATTAAACAAGAGGGTGAGAGAACAGTAATTGATACCGGAGTTAACGGTATTCATCCTGAGCTTGTAAAACTTTTGGGACGTTTACGTTACAGAACCAGTTACGGACAAAATGTGCTACAGCATTCGATTGAAGTTTGCTATATTTCAGGAATGATAGCAGAAGAACTTGGGCTTAATCCCGCTGTTGCTAAACGTGCAGGATTGTTACACGATATAGGAAAGGCTCTTGATCACGAAATTGAAGGTTCTCATATTGAAATTGGTGTTGAAGTTGCTAAGAAATATAAAGAGAGTGAAGCTGTTATTCACGCTATTGCTGCTCACCACGGTGATATTGAAGCTAAGACAGTTGTAGCTTGTATAGTACAAGCAGCTGATGCTATTTCAGCAGCAAGACCTGGTGCAAGACGTGAAAATCTTGAGAATTATATCAAGCGTTTGCAAAAACTTGAAGAGGTTGCATCATCATTTGAAGGTGTTGAAGGTTCTTACGCAATACAAGCAGGTAGAGAAGTAAGAATTATGGTTAAGCCTGATGTTATTGATGATGACAAGATGGTATTACTTGCACGTCAGATTTGTGACAAAATTGAATCTGATCTTGAATATCCCGGTCAGATAAAGGTTAATATAATAAGGGAGAGCCGTGCGATTGAGTACGCAAGATAATCAGCACAGCTAAATAAAAAGGAGTAACTTGCAAACGTTTGTAAGTTGCTCCTTTTTCAATAATCACGTTTTATACTAGGGGCTGTTTGAAAAATCAAAAGCACTGTCTATTTTGCCCCAAAGCGGTACTTTTCTGCGTTAAAAATCCTCAAAATACGTCAGTGTTTCTGCGTTTTTTGCTTTGAAATCACTCGTTTTGGAACAAAAATCCAGCACTTTTTCTATTTTCAAACAAGCCCTA
>JAXJXA010000091.1:0-2958 GCA_036307745.1 Acutalibacteraceae bacterium
ATAGTATTTTTATTATTATTTTATATAAAGAAAGGAAAGATTTTATGAAAAAGCAAAGTTTTAAAAAAGTTGTTTCGTGTATGCTTGCATGCTTTATGCTGTTGAGTACGAATGTTGGTTTAGGTACAGCTTATGCAGTAGAAACTAATACTCAATATTCTGGAAATTGGTTTGATTATTCTGACATAATACCAAGCATTGAAGTTTATGATAAAGGAATAAGTATAAAAGATGCTCACATAACACTGGAGATTGGTGAAACCTATCAGGCTAAGGCAATGACAATAATCAAAGAACAATATGAAGGTTATTATAGCAATGAAAAGCATGTACCTGTTGAAAACACTGAATGTATATGGGAAAGTCTTACACCATCTGTTGCAACTGTATCGTCAGACGGTATTATAACAGGTGTTGGTATAGGTACAGGAATTATTGTTGCAACCGCTGAAGATGGTTCAACCGCTGAATGTAAAGTATTTATTGGTTATGAAGAAAATGGTAACTACTATACATTTTCTGATGATGGTGCAACATTGATAAGAGGTAAAGATCCTCTGAACATACCAAGTGTGTTAGGTGGTGTTCCTGTTACAGAAATAGGTGATTATGCTTATGAAAGTGTACATATAGACAGTGAAAGAAATGTATTTGTTGCTATTCCTGATTCGGTAAAAAGAATAGGCAAGCACGCTTTTTATAGTAATTTTGGCTACTATACAGAAACCTATAAAATTGATTTTCCATATGGACGTTATACACACATTGTTGCTGCTTTTATGAAGAATGTTGAGTATATAGGTGAAAATGCTTTTGGTTATGACTATTATGGTACTTTTTCTAATTATGGTATAGATGCTGATTTCTATAAGTTTGAAAATTTTACAATTTACGGAGAAGGTAGTTATGCTGAAACTTATGCTTATAATGAAGGTTTTGAATTTGCTGATATAGATTCGCTTTCCGTAAATATGCTTAGCACAGAGAAAACCGCATATCGTGGAGATTATGTTCTGCTTAGTCTTCAATCAAATGCTTCTGTACTTGTAAATGCAAAATGGAGTACATCGGATTCGTCTGTTGCCGGGCTTTTTACAGTATCACCTACTCAGTGTAAAGTAAAGATAAAGTCTGTTGGTACAGCTATCATAACAGCAGAAACAATAATTGGTACAGTAACTTGCAAAATTATTGTAAAAAGATTTCCTCCAACTTCAATAGAACTTTCCGAGGGTGGAAGTGTTAGAGTTGGAAATAGCAAAAAACTGGTTGCTACATTTAATTCAAGTGATTGTGATCAAACATTAACTTGGAAAAGTAGTGATGAAAATATTGCAACAGTAGATGAAAATGGAAAGGTTACAGCGTTAAACCCTGGAATAGTAACTATATCTGCAACCACTATAAATGGACTTACAGCAGATAGTATTGTAACTGTTACAGAAAAACAAAACGGATTTTTGTATACTTTAGACAACGGATATGCTGTAATTTGTAAATATGTAGGAGCAAAAACAGATCTGGTTATTCCTGAAACTCTGGACGGATATACAGTTAAAGGAATAGGTAACAGTGTTTTTTCAGGTATAGCGACTATTAAAAGTATAGTTGTTCCTGATACAGTAACTACAATAGGTAGCGAAACTTTTTATAATTGTACTGCACTTGAAAGTATCACACTTTCTAAAGATCTGACTGCCATAGGTGAAAAAGCCTTTGGAAATTGTACTGCATTGAAAAACATAGAACTTCCTGATTCTGTTACTTCTATTGGAGATAATCTTTTTGAAGGTTGTACTGCTCTTGAGGAAATCAAAGGCGGAGATAATATTGTTTCAGCCGGTGCTAACACTATAACTGATACAGCTTATTATAGTAATATATCTGTTGGTGAATTTGGATATATAGGAAACTGTATATGTGCATATAAGTATAACAGCATACCTACTATAATTTATATACCATACGGAACAAAGTCTGTTGCTGATGATGTATTCTCAAATCTTTCAAATTATTCTGTAGGAGGTTTTATTGTTCCTGAAACTGTTGAAAAAATCGGAAATATATCAAACAGTAATTTGAAATATATTTATGGTGTACCTGATACTTATGCACAAACTTATGCTGAAACTAATAATCTATACTTTTTCGATATAACAACAGCTGCAACAAGACCAACATCTATAGCTTTGTCTAATACATCAAAAAATCTTGAAAAAGGTGACACATTTAATTTGTCAATTACGACAGAGCCAGAAAATCCTATTACAATATATCACTGGACAAGCAGTAATCCTGATGTTGCAGAAGTTTCACAAGACGGAAAAGTTACAGCTAAGGGCTATGGTAAAGCTGTTATAACTGTAACAACTTCAAATGGATTTACCGCCGAATGTGCTGTTACAGTTATAAATTCAGATTCTATAATTGGTGATGTAAACAATGATGGAAAAATTAGTCTTTCTGATGCTGTTTATGTTCAAAGATACCTTATTGGAATAACAACATTTAATGACACACAGCTTCTTATGGCTGATGTGAATGGTGATGGTGTTGTAAATCTTGCTGATGGTGTGTATCTTCAGAGAAAACTACTGGGAGTTTAATGTACTTACATATAGTACGATAATTAACTGTTATTAAAAAATTCTACTTTTTATGAATAAACAACGCACATTTGTTTAGTATTACTAACAAATGTGCGTTGTTTAGCTTTGGTTGTTTAGCATTAAGGTTCTATATCAAATGATTGAGTAGACAACTTTAAAGTTTATGTCAATTAATTGCTTATAGTTTAATACTAAACACCATTAAAAAACAGAAATCATTTCGGCATATTTCGCACTGCACTTCATACTGCGTTCTCGAAGGGCGACAGCCTTTCTGTGTATCAGTATTCGTTCAGTACAAAATCTGCTCGAAAATCTTTTACCGATTTTAAACGGTGTTTAGTATAAA
>JAXJXA010000092.1:0-2585 GCA_036307745.1 Acutalibacteraceae bacterium
CCTTTTCATAATGAAAAAACTCCCTCATTTTACGTTTATCCCGATACTCAATCATTCTATTGTTTTGGCTGTGGAGTAGGGGGAGAGGTAATTACATTTATCAGGAAGATAGAAAATCTTGATTACATAGATGCTGTCAAACTGTTGGCACAAAGAGCCGGTATGGATATGCCTCAGGATTCTTATGACGACAGTATAGCTAAATTAAAAAGAAGAATTTATGAGATTAACCGAGAAACTGCAAGATTTTTCCATAGTTGTCTTATATCTCCAAAGGGTGTAAATGCACTTGGATATTTACGACAAAGAGGACTTACTGACAGAACCATAAAACGATTTGGTCTTGGATATGCTCCTCAGAGTTCTTATGAACTTATTAATCATCTGCGTGATAATGGGTTTTATGATAATGAGATGATACAAGCTAATGTTGCTTCAAAGTCACGCAATGGTTACACAGTTTCGAGATTTTTTGATAGAGTTATATTCCCGATAATTGATCTGCGTGGTAATGTCGTTGCTTTTGGCGGCAGAATTATGAGTGATAAAAAGCCGAAGTATCTTAATACATCAGATACACCTGTCTTTTCGAAGAGTAATCAGCTTTTTGCGTTAAATATGGCTAAAAACATAAATACCAGACAGCTTATACTGGCTGAAGGATATATGGATGTAATTGCACTTCATCAGGCTGGGTTTGAAAATGCTGTCGCTACACTTGGTACAGCACTTACACCACAGCAGGCTGATTTGATGAGAAGATATGCAGATGAAGTTGTAATTTGTTATGATTCTGACGAAGCAGGCAGAAAAGCGTCTGACAGAGCTATTACTCTTTTAAGAAATGCAGGGATAAAAATAAGAGTAATTACTATACCAAATGCAAAAGATCCTGATGAATTTATGAAAGCACATGGCGACAAAGGACCTGCAATTTTTAGAGTATTGTTGGAAAAAAGTGCAGGAGATATTGATTATAAGTTGGATAAACTTATGGATAAATACAATGTTTCACAACCTCAAGGTAAGGTTGACTATTTAACAGAGGCATCGGAAATTATTGCACAATCATCAAATTCTATTGAAAGAGATATTTATATTTCAAGACTCAGTGAAAAACTTGAAGTGCAAAAGAATGCTATTGAACAGCAAGTTGTTAAAAAAATTAAATTTTCAAAACGTCAGCAAGCGAGAAAAGATTTTCATATTATGAGTGAGGAGTTGTCTGCAAAGCACGACAAAATAAATCCTGAAAAGTCTAAGCGTTTAAAAGCAGCAAAGGCTGAGGAATTTTTAATTGCTTTTTTAATTAATAATCCTGATATGTGTCAATACATAACCGGAAAGATAACAGAAAATGAACTTTCCACTGAATTTAATCGAAAAGTTTTTAAAGTAATAGTAAACAGAATTTTAAGCGGACGTGATATAAGCCTTACGGGAGTTTCTCAGGAATTTTCGGAAGATGAACTTAGCTATATTACAGCTTATGTTTCAACTGCATTACCAGAAACGTTGCATAAACAAGCCCTTGATCAATGCATTAAGGTTTTGAAGGAAGAACACGAGAAACAACTTGTTAAAAACCCTGAAGATATGACAGAGGCAGAGTTTAATGCTTATTTTAAAAAGCTGGGTAATATAAAAAGTGGTTAATGCAATATGTTATTATTTTTATATTGTTAATATTTTACATCATATGGAATAAAAACCAATATGATATAATACAGCTTATTTAAGTATTACTTTAATATTTTTTGCAATAAATAAAATAGAGTGTGTAATTTTCATAAAAACACAGGTTTGCAAGGCTGTGGGTGATTATAACAATACTCTACTTTTTGTTTTTTGTGATGATGAAGTGATTTTATATAATACTGAATACCATTTAAAATATAGAAATTTTTTTACGGTTTAAACGGTTTTAGTATAAGGATAAGGGAAAAGAAAGGAATGGAAGTTATGGCAATATCAAAACCTGACAAGAGAACAGTTATCAAGGAGATTCTGGAAAAGGGTAAAGCTAAAGGAAAGCTAACTACTAAGGAAATCTTTGATATTATGGGGGAAACTGATTTTGATCCTGAACAGCTTGAACGTATGTATGATCAGCTTGAAAAAGAGGGTATTGAAATTGTAGAAGATTTGGTTGATGACATTCAGGAAATTTCTGATATAGAAATTATGAAAATGGAAAAAGCCGACAGGAACGGTGATAATGATGAGATTGAAACACCTGTACCTGACAATATAGCGATTGATGACCCTGTTAAAGTTTATCTGAAAGAGATAGGTAGAGTGCCATTGTTATCATCAGAGGAAGAAATCGAACTTGCTGTAAGAATTAAGAATGGTGATGTTTCTGCTAAAAAAAGATTATCTGAGGCTAATTTGCGTTTGGTTGTAAGTATTGCAAAAAGATATCTTGGTAGAGGTATGCAGTTTTTGGATCTTATTCAAGAAGGTAATTTGGGACTGATAAAGGCTGTTGAAAAGTTTGATCATACAAAAGGCTTTAAATTTTCAACATATGCTACCTGGTGGATAAGACAGGCTATAACACGTGCCATTGCCGATCAGGCAAG
>JAXJXA010000093.1:0-6358 GCA_036307745.1 Acutalibacteraceae bacterium
AACAGTATAAATAGACAGCGGTCAGAAAAATCTGCGTTTTCTTTTCTTTTTGGCAAAGTCTTTTTAACATATTTTATAATTTTTTCTTTTTCGTCATCAGTAAGTGTGCTTTTATCAATTTTAAGCTCTTTCGCTCTAACCTTTGCAAAATCATCCAGCAATTTTTTAATCGCCTCGTCATCCAAAGCTCCCAAATTTATAGGCTCAGAGCTATATTCACGCTCTTTATAAGAAGCAGAAACATATAAATCTCTGAAAATCTTGCTGTACCAGGTTTCAATACTACTGCTAAAGCTATATTTATCACGTTCTACAAACAGCAAGCGGACGTTTTGATTTTTATTCCAGCTTTGTGTCATTACCTTACGTATCTCTTCTATACGAGAACCTGCATAGTCAAATATAAATAAAGTGGGTTGTACAAAATCCTTACATAGAATATCATCATAAGCAATGTTTGTTCTACACCATATTACTACCCAACCACGGTTATAGTATCTCTTTGCAATATGTAACGCCAGTTTACTTTTGCCTGTACCACCTTTTCCTGTTATAGACCAAAAAGTAAATTCGTTTTCAGACATCATAAATTTTTCAATTTCTTCTAATTCATTTTCTCTGCCATAAAAACCGATATTTTCATTTGAATAGATAAAAGGATTTTTCGTGCTAGGCAAAGGAAACTCTGACTTTGTCAGATAATTTTTACTAAGCAATCCATCAATTTTGGTACTACCATTTTTCAACTGCTCAAATATTTCTGTTTTTTCTTGCAGTAATCGCACAAGTGCGTGATTTTGATTTATAAACAATTCAACATTTTCCGGCTTACACAATGCTTCAATAGTCATTCTAATTATACTTTGATAACATTCCTCAGCCTTTCCATCTAAAGATGTATGCTCATCATAAATTCTATTTATCAACTCGTCAGGCGAATGTATATTATCTGTAAATATACTTTTTACATCTTTGCCCTCATTTTTAACATCTTGTTTGAATTTTTCAAAAGACTCTTTAACTGCATATAAAACAACTTGTACATCACTACTAGCTTCAGTTTTAGCAATATTTTCTATTGATTGAGCAATTTTTTCAAATAATTCCTTCAATTCAGAATCAGGCGAAGACTCTCTTACTAAAACTTCTTTGATTAACGCAATTCCTGTGCTGACATTTTTACAAACAGCAGGTAAACCAAATAACTCCAAAATTATATCAAGAGCTGTGCCTGTATCTTTTATTGCAACTGCCGATAACCCCATAAGTAATTCCTCCTTGTAACGTATAATACTAAACCATATTTATCCTATAAAAACAGCCCCGTCCCAACACAAGGGACGAGGCTGTATGCTCCGTGGTTCCACCCAAATTCAGTGCTTTTGCACTGCTCTTTCTGTTGTTATATAACGGTAACACCCGCACAGCCATTTCCTGCTGTGTGCTACAAAGTGCATTCACAAATACTCTGCAATTAAGTCGAATTCCAGCATACATCAACTCTCTCTGTAATGGTCTGCATCTGCTACTTCTCTTTGATCACTGCATTTATAAATATGTTTTTTATATTATATACTATATATTGGTAAATTAAAAGTAAAATATTAAACAGCTTTTACTTTGCAGTTTTGTATAAATCGGCATTATCTTTAAGATATACAACACCTGAAATCACTGTAAGAATAACAGAAATCCATACAACCACATTTATTATTATACCAAACACACCCCACAGTGAGCTGTTACCGCTGATTTGCAATATTATAAGCAGTAAAAGAGTTACGATTATTGCCACCATCTGACTTACGGTTTTTGCCTTACCCCATATATTAGCTGACACAACAGTACCCTTTGTTGCCGCCACAAGACGAACAGACGTTACAGCAAATTCTCTGAAAAGTACAATAATAAGCGGTACCGAGTTAATAATCCCTATCTGTAAAAAACAACAGAAAGCAGACACCACCAAGATTTTATCTGCCAGAGGATCGGCAAACTTTCCAAAGTCCGTTACCATATTGTGCTTTCGTGCATAGTGTCCGTCTAAAAAATCAGTAACAGATGCCACAATAAAAACAAGCATTGCCCACATATATCCAAGTGGGATTCCGTCTATAAGCAAAAAAGCAACAAAAAACGGCACCAGAATAATTCTAAGCATAGTTAGTTTGTTAGGTAAATTCATAAAATCACCCTTTCTTCTATTTATGCCATAGTACCAATAGGGTCACAGTCAAGAAAATCTTCAACCACTACATTGACAAATTCACCAATCTGTGGTTTCTTATCATCTTTCGCCCTGAAAAATACTTTTCCGTCCACATCAGGAGAATCTGCCCCGGATCTGCCAAAGTAACATTCAGCATATCTGTCATAACCCTCACATACAACCTCTATGGTCTTACCCAAAAGGCTCTGACAGTATTCTTCCATAACAGCCATTTGCTGTTCCATAATAATTTCTGCTCTTTTTTCTCTTACTTCCTCGTCAATCTGGTTGTCGAATTTTGCCGCAGGAGTATCTTCTTCCTGTGAATATGCAAAACAACCCAGACGCTGGAACTTAATCTCCTGTACAAACTCCGCCAGTTCGTTGAATTCTTCTTCAGTTTCACCAGGGAAACCACATATAAAGGTAGTTCTCAAAATAATATCAGGAATTTTATTGCGTAGCTTATTAATAACATTTACAATAGTTTCTTTACTTCCACGGCGGTTCATAGCCTTCAACACTCTGTCATTACAATGTTGAAGTGGAATATCAATATAGTTAAGCACCTTTTCCTGTGTTGCCATACAATCAATAAGTTCGTCTGTAATTTCATCAGGATAGCAATACAGCAATCTTATCCACTTTATACCATCAATCTTACAAAGTTCATTGAGCAAAGTAGGCAATTTAAGCTCGTTATACAAGTCTATACCATAGCGAGTAACATCCTGAGCAATAAGAATAAGCTCCTTTACACCACTTTCTGCAAGACCTTTAGCCTCTTCAATAAGCGATTCTATCTTTCGGCTTCTGAACTTACCTCTTATAAGAGGTATAGCACAATATGTACATCTGTTGTCACAGCCGTCACCCAATTTAAGATAAGCATAGTGGTTTGGTGTGCTTTGCACTCTGCCCCCCTCAAGAGATAAACACATTTTACTTGGATAAAGCTCCTGTTGCTCTCCTTGCAAGCACTTTTCAACAACAGTTGCAATATCTTCATTGGCACCAATGCCAACCACAGCATCAACTTCATACAGTTGTTCTTTAACCATATGCTGATATCTTTCAGCCAAACAACCTGTAACAATAATAGCCTTTATTTTGCCTTCTTCCTTTAGTTTACCAAGCTCTATAATTTCGTTTATACTTTCCTGCTTTGCAGACTCAATAAAACCGCAGGTATTTACAATAACTACATCTGCCATTGCAGGGTCTGCAACAATTTTATATCCGCTCTGCTTTAAGGTAAATAACATCATTTCTGCGTCAACCTGATTTTTAGCACAACCTAAGCTAACAATTCCTACTCTTTCGTTCATAACTAACTATCCTCTTCACAAAGGGTGTACTTTGATATGTACATTCCCTGAAATCATTTTATTATTAATTTAAAAATCAAATCTTTATCAGTTATAAATTTATTAACATATTAACATTAATTTTATCATAAATAACTGTCTTTGTCACTATATATACTCAGTAAAATAGTGGTTATTCTATAAAAAGGCACTGTGCCTATAAATAACGCACAGTGCCGTAACACATATCAGATTTTGTTTATGATATTATACCTCTGGGTCATATTTACCCTCAAAGTAAATTTCATACCAAACAAGGAAGATGTAAATTGTCCATACCTTACGGCTGTTGTCCTCTTTACCGCTGTAATGCTCGTCCAAAAATTCAATAAGCATTTCTGAATTAAAGAATTTCTTAGCTGTTTCAGAGTTGAACATATCCTTTACAACATTGTAGTAACGCTCATCTCTCAACCATACTCTTGTAGGAACAGGGAAGCCCAGTTTTTTCTTCTCTGCTGTTTCAGGAGGAAGATGACGTAAAGCCGCCTGACGCATAGCATACTTTGTGTTATGCTTGTTAACTCTAAGTTTTGTAGGAAGTTTTGATGCTACCTTAAATACCTCTTTATCAAGGAATGGAACTCTAAGTTCTAATGAGTTGGCCATACTCATTCTGTCCGCTTTCAAAAGAATATCTCCTACCATCCACATATTTATATCAAGATACTGCATTTTAGTAACATCATCATAATCAGGAACTCGTTTATAGAATTCCTTACATCTATCTTGTGGACGTGTAGCTATTGACGGGTCTTTAAGGATTCTCTTCTTTTCGTCAAGGTCATACATAAAGGCATTACCTATAAATCTATCTTCTAAAGGGTGTGTTGCTCTTATCAGATAGTCACGACCTTTGATATCAGGCAGTTTTTTCATCAGGTTGCAAATACCTTTTCTCATTCCATAAGGAACTACAGATTGATATGCTTTAAATACTCTTGGATCATTATAAACTGTATATCCGCCGAACAATTCGTCCGCACCCTCACCTGAAAGTACAACCTTAACGTGTTCACTTGCCAACTTTGATACAAAATAGAGAGCAATACAAGAAGGATCTGCAAGAGGCTGGTCCATATGATACTGCACCTTTTTAATACTGCCCCAGAATTCCTCTGATTTTATCAGCTTATAGTGGTGGTCTACACCTATTTTGTTAGACAAACGCTGTGCCCAGCTTATTTCGTTATATTTTTCACCAAAATCAAAACCAACAGTAAATGTCTTTTGATCTGCAAAATATGTTGATACATAACTTGAATCAACACCACTGGACAGAAAACAACCAACTTCAACATCGCTTATTTTATGAGCATTTACTGAGTTTTCAAAAACCTGTTCAATTTCGTCAACAGCCTGTTCCTCTGTAAGACTTTCATCAGGTTCAAATCGTGCCTCCCAATAACGTGTAGTTGTAACTTTACCATCTTTATACCAAAGGTAATGACCTGGAAGTAAACAATAAACCCCTTCAAAAAATGTTTCAGGAGGTACTGCATACTGGAATGACAGATAATTGTCTAATGTTCTGTAATTAAATTTCTTTTCAAAACCGGGAAACTCAAGAATACTTTTTATCTCTGAGCCATAAACAAAATTATTGCCTACTTGTGCATAATGCATTGGCTTAATTCCAAAAAAGTCACGGGCAATAAACAAAGAATTGTCCTTTAAATTATAAATAGCAAAGCCAAACATTCCTCTAAGCCTATCCAATAGCTTTTCCTGCCACTGCTCAAAACCGTGTATAAGCACTTCAGAGTCAGACTCTGTATAAAATTTATGACCTAACTCAATAAGCTCCTTACGTAAATCCCTATAATTATATATCTCGCCGTTAAATGTGAGAACCATTGATTTATCTTCATTATAAATTGGCTGATGTCCTGCATCCAAGTCAATAATGCTAAGACGTCTAAAGCCCATTGTAATTTTATTGTCGGGTTCTTTATAAAAACCGTTGCTGTCAGGACCACGGTGGGTAATAACCCTTGTCATTCTTTCAATAACGTCGTCACAACTTACAACTTCTCCTGTAAAGCCACAAATACCACACATAATCGGGTTACTCCTTTACAAATCTAGTACTATATTACAGTAATAAAGTAATTTTAACATAAACATAATTATCTTGCAAGCAAGACAACATAATTCTACAAATCAAAAATACCACTTGATACGCTAGTATTTTTAGTTGATATAACATAAATTACCATTTATAAATAAGTAAGCATAAAATGATCCACACCTATACAAAAAGTGAAAACAAAGTTTAAGAAACGCTGATAAAATGAGCAGAGTTACCATAATTTTTTCAATCTTTAATTTCAGAGGAATGATTCACAAAAAATATCTAATAACATTCAGATTAATCTTTTTAACAAGGCATAAATGGAAAGACAGCTCACCTCAAAAAAGTGGGCTGTTTCTGTTTTTATAATCTGTGTTGTTATGGTAAATGTTATTTAACAGTTACATAAATAATAAATGCATATATCAAAAATTTTCTATAAAATAAAAAAATCCAAACATATAGTCTGGACTGAGGAAAACATATTAAATTCTGCACCCTGAAAACTGAATAAAGAACTAACAGAAGTAAGAAATTCAAATGCTGAACCAAGTATCTTGTGGTCAAGCTTCCGACCTATTAGTACTGCCAAGCTGAATGCCTCACGGCACTTACACACGCAGCCTATCAACCTCGTAGTCTTCAAGGGGTCTTACTCGTTTACACGATGGGATATCTAATCTTGGAGTCGGCTTCACGCTTAGATGC
>JAXJXA010000094.1:0-4876 GCA_036307745.1 Acutalibacteraceae bacterium
CATCTGACTTAACCTCTCTAATATCTCTGTTGTCTGGTTTAACCCCAAAGTTATCTTCAAACAATTTACAAGCGTTGTCATCAATATCGTTAGCATAGACAATTTCCATATTATTGCTCGGATAATACTTATTAAGAAATGTAAAATCTCCAAGCAGTCCTACATCTGTTCCGCCACAACCACAAAACAGAGAAGCTACTTTTAATTTACCCATGTTAACAACTCCTCGAATTTTCCTACTTTAGCATTGTTAGGACTAAAAGTAATCTCAGCACCGTCTTTAGGTACCATATCAATTAAATCATTTTTATATAAACCTACTGGATCTTGTAACAAGAACAGCTTCTTTTCAGTTTTGCTTATCATCAAACGATAAACAAAATATCTATCTCTTGTAGTATTAGCGGTACTCCACTCATTAGGTGTCAGGTGAATTTTATTAAAACGTAAAGGCTTTGAACTGATTGTAGTTTTTACCTCGATATACCTCTTCCGCTCATCTAATTCAACTGACTGAATATCATAACCAACTGCAAATTGAGTAGGAATGCGTTTTATAAGATGTATTAAATCCTCTCTACCGCCAATTTTTACTCTCTGACACTCGTGCGAATGAACTAGGCTCTCGCCAATATCACCAATATCTTTTGTTTTGAGAGAATCCTTATCCTCAAGAGCCTTATCATATATTGCTAAACTCTCTTGTTTAAGTTTCTCATATTCAGATACATCGTTGGCAATAAATGCAAGAATATCAGTTTCAAAATCGGTTTCGGCAATGTTTCTATTTACATATTCAAACCATTTATCGTAACATTTGTTAATATCTTCATATTCTGCATATCGTTGAGATATATACTCATCATAGCATCCAAACCATTCCTCAGAATTTATATATTTCAAAACAGATTCATTTTCAAGGGTATTAATGTAGAAATTTTTACCGCCATAGACCACTAACAAATTAGCAATTTCCATGTAATCAAGTATGTCACCAGCGTATCTAATAACATCGCCTGTTTCATCATACTCTACTTGACTATCTCTATTTTCAATAATTCGTGCCCATACTTTTTCAGCAGGTTCATTATCCCTTGTACATCTTAAATCATTAAAAATACAATGACACGCTTCTGCTTTCGTAATATATTGTCTCTTGCCAGTTGTTTCTTCTGCATACTTTAAAACAGATAATATGTATTGAGCCGGCTTAAAATGTATGCCTGCTTTTATTTGTTTCTGAATCTCCTGAACTTTTAAGTGAGCTCCCGGATACTGAAAATTATATAAGTAATATTTAAAAAACTCGACCAAATCTTGCTTTTGTGCTAATTCTAAAGCTCTGCGACCCGGTTTTACAGTATCATAAGCAAACTCAAGAAAACCAAATAACGAAGATATCTCCGTTCTCCAGTTGTTGATAGTTTTGATTTCTTTAACTGCATTTCCGGGATAACGACGGATTGCATCATTCAATTCGTTTTTAAAGTCCACCTTATTTGCTTTATTCATTTTAGAAATTTCAGTTGCCATATAAACTAACACGTTTTCTACGTCATTTTTAAAGCGTGGTCTTACGTGATGTATTCTAAAATACAACTCTTCTGGTATTTGATATTTCATATAATCACCCTAAGTGTGAAATTAAAGCTTCGGCAATCGCTTGTGCCATCAATGGAGGAACTGCATTTCCAACTTGCCTAAACTGTTGTGTCTTATTGCCCATAAAAATAAAATCATCTGGAAAGGACTGTAATCGTGCACACTCTCTAACAGTTGGTACTCGGTTATATTTGTAATGAAAATGATGTCTGTGACCTGTATCAATAGTAGGTGCAGGTTTGTCGCTTCTAAATCTTGTCCATGCTACGTGAAAATTTCTTGTGCTCTTAAACTCAGCTGGTAAATCTTTATAATTACCGCCATCTGGAACTAGAGCTATAATACTTTTGACTTTTTCCGAATGTGCTGCTGCCACATGATTTCTTACAACATTAGACCTTTCTCTCATTAACTTTTGATAATGATTTTGTGATGCTAAATCATATTCATTAGGGTCTTCTCCTAATACATCTATTAAAGGTGGCAAATCTGATAATGCCATTTCACAAGTAACAATATCCTTTTTAATAATAGAATCAAAATCAAAAAACTTGTCCCGTAACCCTACGAAAACTACTCTTTTTCTGTTTTGAGGAACTCCATAATCAGCGGCACATAAAATTCTATAATCAACTTTATAACCTAAAGCTGTTAGTCGATATAAAATGTTTTCTTTGATTTGACCTTTAAATAAGCTGACTAAACCCGGAACATTTTCGATAACAAATGCTTTTGGTTTTATTTCTTCGACTAATCTAATGTATGATAAGTAAAGTTTATTTCGAGGGTCATCAAATTTCCTAGGACCAGACAAGGACATTCCTTGGCAAGGTGGTCCGCCAATAATTAAGTCTATTTTTTGATTACCGATTACTTTTTTTATATCACTATAATTGATTTCTGTAATATCACCACATATCGATTTAGCGTTTTTGTGATTTCTTTCAAAAACCTTTAATGCCATTTCGTCATTGTCAATACCAAGGAGGATGTTTACCCCTGAGCATTCAAATCCGTACGATAAACCACCACAACCGCAAAACAAATCAATTGCATTCATCACTTTATTTCTCCTTGTTTTCTTTACGTCTCTTATCAATAGGTTTTTCAGCGGTTTCAGGTATTGCCCAATTATCACCTAATTTAAAAATGCCTTCTATTCGCTGTTCAGAACATAATATCTGTACCCTTCTTTGAGATATATTCCATTTTTTTGCAGCTTCACTTGCGGTCATAAATCCCATAATTTTGCCTCCTGAATATACTCCTACATATATAATTATATTCCACGGGACGAATAAAAGCAAGAAAAATTTAAAGGGTGACAGTTACTCTGCCACCCTTTAAAACTTATACAAGAATTATTTCTTTATTAATTATTTCAGTCGCTCTATTACGAATGTTATTCATCTTCTGAACCCATAATATAGAATCGGTTGCTTTAAGCTGTTCGGTAACATCTTCTTTTTCGGAAAGTTCTTTTACTAATCGTTGGAACATATCTTCTGCTCTTTCGTTTATGTCAGTCAGATATGAGCTGAGCTTACCGCTTGTGAGCAAGTTGTAATAAACAACCTTATGGTTTTGCTTTAAGTAGTTTGCGTGTCGCATACCCCAAACACCGATGTTTGCTTCTTGTTCTTCAGTGGATAATTCAAGGTCAGGTAAGTAATAGTCACCCTGTAATGTGTAGCTGATACCTGTTGTTTGGTCTGTGAAATGCTTTTTCATATTCGTATTCTCCTGTAATTTATCTTGTGCGTGTATCACGCTTTTGGGCTTTTGAATTTCGTGCTTGTTCTAAAAGATTATCAATCTGATTATCTCCAAAGACTTTCCGAAGAAGACGATAATCTTTGTTTTGCTCTTTGAGTTTGGTGTTTTCACCGTGCAGTATGTCGTTGTCTTTACTCAGATATTGGTTCTCTCGATAGAGGTTTTTGTTGGTCATATTAAGTCGGTGGTAGCTATCCAACGCTTGATAATATAGAGCAAATACTGCTTCAATTACCTCTCGCAATTTCTTTATGAGAGGTTCAACAAACTTTGTTTTATAGCTCTTGGCTGACATCAATTTTGTCGGCTCTTGCAACTGATAGTCAGGTTCAGTATCAAGTTTTTTCGCAAGGTCATCTATAACATAATAGCCTTGCGTAAAGTTATCAATACGGTCTTGATACATTTCAAACTCGTCTTTTTTCTCAGCAATTTCACTTTCAAGTTTCTCAAGCTCTGCTGTTCGTTCTTGCTTTTTGAAGTCGAGAACAGATAGATGTTTCTCGTGAGTACCTTTCTGCTCCCACTCAATTCCGTGTTCTTTCATAAAGAAAGCGAGTGCAGATTTCTCTGAGCTTACCCATTGATTCCACTCGGTATCTGACCTTGTTCCTCCAGTAAAACCCTGTTCGGCTAATGCTTGCTTTAACGATACTCTTGTATCAAGTCCACGCTTACTGCCTGTTGTAAATGGAACAAAATCAATGTGCAAATGTGGGGTTGCTTCATCCATATGAAGGTGAGCTGAGAACACTTTCAGGTATGGATTGCGTTCTTCAAAAGTGTCAAAATAATTATCTAATATTTTCTTGGCGAGCTCACCATTCTCATCAAGAGAGCTCATATTATCCTTATCACCAATCTGCAAAATGATTTCATAGAAAGGTTTCTCTTGCTTGGAATTACATATTTTTTCGTAATAGTCATCTATCTTTCGGTCAGCTCTTTTTTGCTTATTGTTATACCTTTTTAGAGCTTCACCGAACAAATCATCATAGACTTTTCGTATATCTTTATTACAATAACTTATGTTTAAGTGTGTACGATTGGCATCAACGTTTTCTGCTTTGAATTTGCGACTGTTGTGATTTACAGAACCCTTTCCAACCATAACACTAATCGTTCTCTGCATATATCTACCTCCTGTCTCTTATTTTTACGCTTACTCGGTTCTGTTACTCTTGTCAAGAGTAACGCAAAAGCACTTTTGACAGCAAGCCATCAAAAATGCAACCTGCCAGCAGGTTTTGCGTTCTCCGAAGGGCAAAGAGCTGCCTTTGAAAAGGCACTCTCTGCACTCTCCGCTAAACTTTAGCGTGTCGGTGGTGACGATGGTGTCGATGAATCTGACACCACTAAAAAGACCGTCACCATCGACACAATCGTCACGCTTGCTCTAAATACAGACTTATCTTTCTGCCATCGTGACAGCGTTTGTTTTCGTAATGGATACCATAGTCATTGAGCAGTCGCCCTGCATTTACATTCAGCTTCATAG
>JAXJXA010000095.1:0-7624 GCA_036307745.1 Acutalibacteraceae bacterium
CAATTTAAAATGTTGCTTTCATCTTCTATATTAGACATTGTAAAAACTCTCCCTCTCAAACATACTTTACATCTTAAGTATCTGGATAGCGGTTTATTCCACAATTTCTGAAATTTCTGACGATTCTTCGGTACTTTCGGGTGTTATAAACAATTTTTCATAATTTGTGGCACCACTATTTTCTGTTAGTTTGAAAAATATTGAGTTATTTTGTACATTTTCTTTAAAGCTGTTATCTTGGTCGAAAAAAGGAATTACAAAAGACATTATAAAAACAGCAATAACAACTAAAATTCCACCATATACCAAACCAATTATACCACCAATTATTTTATTAGCACCACCCACTATAGGGATTTTATTAACTATTCCTGATAAATGACAAAGCACACCTACTATAACACTTAATACAAAAAATAATATCATTGTAGCACAAGCACTGATAATTTTAATATAAACAGGTTCAACAGACTGCAATACAATATCACAAGCCGCACTGGATAATTCATTTGTAGTACTACCAGTAATATTATTTAGAATATCAATTATTCCGTTTTCTGTTGCAAATTCTGATATAAATGATGGTAATATTCCTGCGACACTATCACCAATACCTGTTGTACCGCTATTTATCGCATTGGTGACAGCTGACGTTACATCTTCACTTATCGTTTGCTTGAAAAAATTATCATAAATCCAAGGTGCATATTGCTTCCTAAAACACCTGCAATAACAGCTGAAACAATTCCTCCAACAAAAGATAAAATTGCTCCTACTGCACCACGCACATATCCGATTATTGCAAAAATTAAAATAATCAAAATCATTATTGCATCAAATACACTAAACATAGAAACCTCATATTATATTCATTTTGAAATAATATAACATATCAAAATTGAAAATACAATTATCAAATTGTTAACAAACAAAAGTTGTATAAAATAGTATAAATTACTAAAAAACAGCGAATAAAATCAGTTTATTTGCACCGTTCTTATTTCACTTGTACCTACAACATAAACAGTATTTCTATTAACAAATAGAATACTCTTTGCATCTATACCTGCATCATATTCATAAAGTGCCTCTTCAGTCAAAGTATTGAATGTTCTTATTTTATTGTTGCATAATACCGCAACAATATTACTGTTAATATCCATAGATGTAATAGCAACACCTGTTTTTGTTGTAGTAGTAATTCCATTTTGTGAAATACTCCATATTTCACAACTCTTACCATCTTCAAAAGGAGATAGTGATAGATAAATTTTATCATCGGTTATTTTTTTACTTGTAAGATTATAACCATTATATGTAAACTCGTATTTGTTCTGATAATCTGATGTAATAATCATAGCTGATTGATCTCCAATAGCAGCAATATTGCCATTAGATAAAAATGAAACACTATAAATTGTAGAATTATTAAATTCTATTTTAGCAACGGGTTCTTCCTTTGAAAAATCAAGAACATATACCTTTGAAATAACACTTCCATCTTTTGCATCAAGGCCACAAACTACTGCCTTGGTTGTATCACTATTCAATGAAACAGAAGTAGCATAGCATTCAGAAAAATAGTAAGCATATTTCTGTGAATTATCTTTATTAAAAATTGTCATTTTAGCAGTATAACCTGCCTTTTTAGACAGTATTGCATAAGCACCATTTTTTTGAATTGTTGCTGTAAAAATGTCATCTTCTACATTTCCCTCATATATTGTACCTGATGATGACTGTATTTCATAATCTGAGCCTTCTCTATCATAGATAATACTATAATTCCCACTTGAAGCTAATGCAGGCGAAGCGTATTTGATACGTTTATCAACCACTAAACCACCACTTGCATTAAGCACCTGGAATTGAGTTTCGCTGATGTAAGCAAAATTATTGTTAAGAGTACAAATATCACTACCCTTAACATTTTTACCTTTTATTTCAACAGGAAAGCCTTCTCCTTTAATTTTTGATGAGACTACACTACCTTGTAATACATCTGGCGAAATATATTTCCACATACCAAACCCTGAGACCGCAACCAAAAGTAAAACTGCAATTATAATAACAGCTTTTACTTTACTGTCTTTAAAAAAGTTTTTCTTTTCTTTTTTATTTTCATCACGCTCATATTCCTCTATAGGTTTATCTTCATAGCTGAGCATTTCCCTGTCTTTAATAATTTTTCTTTTCATAAGTAACTCCTTACCATAAAACCCCTATATAATTATGGTCATAAATTTATCTATTATTTACATATACACACTTATGATTTCTATTTATTTAATAATTAACTTTATTTAAGTACAAACCACAGGCTGGTGCTGTTGGTCCCGCCTTAGTTCTATCCTTTGCATTTATAATATCTTCAATACAATCAGGCATAAATTTCCCCTGTGCTATTCTCATTAAAGTACCTACCATTATACGTACCATATTATATAAAAAGCCATCTGCTTCAACAGTCATAATTACCATATCGCCTTGTCTTTCTACTTTAAAATTATAGACAGTGCGTTCCATATCCCCAATTTTCCTATTATCAAGAGTACAGAACGATGTATAATCGTGTTTACCTATGTATGATTTGCAGGCTTTATTAAGTAAATCAACATCTATAGGAAATTTATAGTGATATACAAGCCCATCAAGAAAAGGATTCCTTACAGGGTTATTCCATATTTTATAGACATACTCTTTACTTTTACAGCTATAACGTGCATGAAAATCAATCGGCATTTCCTTAACATCTAGCACCGCAATATCCAAAGGCAAAAATCTGTTTACAGCGGTAAGTAAACGATAACATGGTATATTATGACACATCTTAAGACTTATACAGTACATATTAGCATGAACACCACTATCAGTGCGTGAACAACCTTTAATTTCATAGGGGGTGGTTTGTATAATATTTTCGAGTGCGTTCTGAAAAATTTCTTGTACAGTAATAGCGTTATCTTGAATTTGCCACCCGTGATAATCTCTGCCATTATAAGAAATAGTAACAAGTAAATTTCTTAAACTATCTGATTGTTGAATATCACATTGCATAATATCACTCCCGTCAACACAAAAGCTGAAATAATAATCGCTGTTATATCTTTACTTGATATGTGAAGAATCTTCATTCTTGTTCTTCCACTTCCACCCCGATAGCAACGACATTCCATAGCCACTGCAAGTTCGTAGGCTCTGTTAAAAGCTGATACGAACAATGGTACAAGCACCGGAACCATTGCTTTCAGCTTTTGAAGAATATTTCCGCTATCCATATTTGCTCCTCTTGACTTCTGTGCATTCATTATTTTGTCTGTTTCTTCAAGTAACGTAGGTACAAAACGCAAAGCTATACTCATCATCATAGCAATTTCATGTACCTTTATATGAAAAATCGTAAGCGGCTTAAGTAATCTTTCAATAGCATCTGTGAGATCGGTGGGAGATGTTGTATAAGTAAGCACACAACTTATCAAAATTAATGCAATTATTCTTACAGAAACAAATATAGCATTAAAAATCCCCGACCAGGTTATTTTTAAAAATCCCATTTGCCATATTGGTTCACCTGAACCGTAAAAGATATTAAGTACAGATGTAAAAATTAAAATAAAAATAATAGATTTTAGACCTTTAAAATACGATTTTATTGGAATATGAGTAAGAAAGATAATTCCTATAACCACAAATGTCATAAAAATCAGTGAGAAAAAGTTACCTGCAACAAATAAAAAAGCGATATATGCAATTACAAGTATAATTTTAACCCTTGGGTCGATTTTATGAATAATAGAATTTCCCGGAAAAAATTGTCCTAATGTAATATCCCTAATCAAGGGCGTACCTCCTTATTAATAAGTGGTAAAAGCTGTTCTATAGCTTCATTTATTGTTAACACACCCTTTTTTACATTGTAACCATTATTATAAAGAGTGTTCATTATTTGCGTAATCTGTGGAATTTTCAGTCCCATATCATTTAATTTATCACCTTGAGAAAATACATTATGAGGTGTATCAAAAAACTCTAAATGACCACCATTCATAACAAGTACCCTATCAGATATTTTTGCAATATCCTCCATACTATGTGATACAAGAAGTATAGTATTTTTACTTTTTTTATGGTACTTTTCAATTTGTAACAGTAAGTCCTCTCTTCCCATTGGATCAAGACCAGCAGTTGGTTCATCGAGAATAAGCACTTCAGGATTCATTGCTATTACACCTGCAATAGCCGCTCTTCTTTTTTCTCCGCCTGACAGATCGAAAGGAGATTTATTAAGAAGGCTTTCTGACAATCCTGTAAATTCAGCTGAAAATTTTACACGCTCCTCAATTTCATCTGGAGTCAAACCCATATTTATAGGACCATAAGCAATATCTTTTGCAACTGTATCTTCAAAAAGTTGATATTCAGGGTATTGAAATACCATTCCAACTTTAAATCTCACATTTCTTATCTTTTTGGGTTGCTCCCAAATATCTTTACCCTCTAAAAATACACTTCCACTTGTAGGTTTTATAAGTCCGTTAAGCATTTGTACTAAAGTAGATTTACCTGAACCTGTATGTCCTATTACACCGATAATTTCACCTTTATCAATGGAAAAAGAAACATCATTTACGGCTGTTTTCTCAAATGGTGTATCAATGCCATATTTATACGATAAATTTTTAACTTCAATAATGCTCATATAAAGTCCTCTTTATAACCTATCTATAAAATTTATAATACTTTTTAAATATTTCTACATTAAAATTTTTTGTAACATTTGTGTACACTCGTCCGGAGTAAGTGGGAAACTTTCAATATTAACTCCATTTTTTTTCAGCAAATACATAAGTTCAACCGACTGTGGAACATCAAGGGAATGTTTCTTAAGTAGTCGTACATCACTAAAAACTTGCTTAGGAGTACCTTCAGAAATTACTTTTCCCTTATCCATTACAATAACTCTGTCAGCTTGAACAGCTTCGTCCATATAGTGGGTAATCAAAACAATAGTAATATTATGTTCCCTGTTAAGATACTTAATGGTATCCATTACCTCCTGCCTACCCTTAGGATCAAGCATAGCTGTAGGTTCGTCCAATACAATGCACTTTGGTTCCATTGCAATTATCCCAGCAATAGCAACTCTTTGTTTTTGTCCTCCTGACAGTTTGTGAGGAGCATGATGTCGATATTCATACATATCAACAGCTTTAAGTGCCTTATCAACACGCTCTCTTATTTCTTCAGGAGGAACACCTAAGTTTTCAGGTCCAAAAGCAACATCTTCTTCCACAATAGTTGCAACCAGCTGATTGTCAGGATTTTGTAGAACAAGTCCCACTTTACTGCGAATATTATAAATATCATCATCTGTCTTTGGAATTATTCCATCAATCGTAATGGTACCGTTGTCGGGAGTTAGCAAAACATTAAAAAGCTTTGCTAAAGTAGATTTACCACAGCCATTGTGCCCAAGCAAAGCAACAAATTCTCCTTCATTAATTTTGAGAGATATATTTTTCAATACAGTATTTTCATCATATGAGAAACATACATTATCAACATTTATGAAAACTCCCATTATATCACCTATAACATAAATATAATAACAATTTTTTAGAAATAGCACCTAAAAAATTATTTCTTCTTCCAAATAGCAGTTGAACCACAAGGCAAAACTAATCCCGAATTTGTTACTCTAAGACCAATTTCGTCAGCACTTACGCTTCCTCCAAATTTAGGTACAAGAACTGTTCCTAACAGATATTCCATAACGGCAGGTGACAAACCTGTTGTATA
This sequence comes from Acutalibacteraceae bacterium, assembly GCA_036307745.1. GTDB lineage: Bacteria > Bacillota > Clostridia > Oscillospirales > Acutalibacteraceae > CAG-964. The sequence goes on from JAXJXA010000095.1 coordinate 5,800, forward strand.
TGAGTTAAGGACAAAAAACTCCGGATTTTTAGAAAGTACTGTTGAACACAATTCAACTAATGAATAAAGCTGTTCTTCCAGTTTCCATACCTCGCCATTCGGACCTCTTCCATACGAAGGAGGATCCATTATAATACCATCATATCTATTACCTCTACGTTGTTCTCGTTGTACAAATTTAATGCAATCGTCAACCAGCCAACGTACAGGTTTACCAGAAAGTCCTGATACTGTAGCATTTTCCTTAGCCCACTGTACCATACCTTTTGAAGCGTCTACGTGACAAACTCTTGCACCTGCATTCAAACAAGCAAGAGTTGCTCCTCCTGTATAAGCAAAAAGGTTAAGTATGTTCAATTCTTTTTTAGAATTCCTTATAATATTATCAACATAATCCCAGTTTGTAGCCTGTTCTGGAAAAACACCAGTATGCTTAAATCCCATTGGTTTTATTTGGAACGATATATCATTATAACCAATTTTCCATACATCAGGAATTTTTTTATATACCTGCCATTTACCGCCACCTGATGATGAACGATGATAACGGGCATGAGCTTGTTTCCACATATAGTGATTCTTTGGAGTTTCCCAAATAATCTGGGGATCGGGACGAATTAAAATAATATCTCCCCAACGCTCCAGTCTTTCACCCCTTGATGCATCTATAAGCTCATAATCTTTCCAGTTAGCTATTCGCACTGCGACTTCCTCCGTTAAATAAAAATTTATTAACCCAATTTATTCTCTACTATTTCAGCAGTTTCTTCTGCAAGAACTTTGATTTCATCATAGTCCTCTCCCTCCAACATAACTCTTACCAGAGGTTCAGTTCCTGATTCTCTTACAATAATTCTGCCATGACATTCAAGTTGTTTACTAACCTGTGCAATTTTAGCCTGAATATCTCCGTCACTGTCTACTTTGCCCTTACCTTGCGGTGTGATTTTTACATTAATCATAACCTGAGGGAATCTTGTCATCACTTTTGCAATTTCAGAAAGTTTTTTATTCTTTCTCTTCATTAAACTTAAAAGCTGTGCAGCTGTAGTCTGTCCATCACCAGTTGTGCAATAATCCAGGAATATTACATGACCACTCTGTTCTCCGCCTATAGAATATCCATTTTCTACCATAGATTCAAGAACATATCTGTCACCAACCTTTGTGGCTTCAAAATTAATATCATTCTCCTGGCAGAATTTATTAAATCCCATATTTGTAAGTACAGTTCCTACTGCTGTATTATTTTTCAACATACCTCTTTCTTTAAGGTCTAGAGCACACATAGCAATTATAAAATCACCATCAACAAGTTCACCATTTTCATCAACAGCAAGGCATCTGTCAGCATCACCATCAAATGCAATACCACAATCCAGATTATTAGTCTTTACATACTCTGCAAGAGCCTCTATATGTGTTGAACCACATTCTTTATTAATATTTACACCATTTGGCTCAAAATGTGTCATATAACATTCTACACCTAAATTTTCAAATATTTCTTTAGCTGTGCGTGAAGATGAGCCGTTTGAACAGTCAAATGCAACTTTTAATCCTTGGGGCTTTTCTGGCACAGTAGAAACAACATGGTTTATGTAATCTTTTACACCTTGGTCACAAACAATTACAGTACCGAGCTTATCCATTGAAACAATATTATATGGTTTTACATTGTCAAGAACGATTGCTTCAATTTCCTCTTCCAGATTATCTGGAAGTTTAAAACCTGTACCGCTAAATATTTTTATTCCGTTAAATTCAAAAGGGTTATGTGATGCTGAAATCATAATTCCTGCATCTGCATTGTATTTTTTTACTA
>JAXJXA010000096.1:0-2561 GCA_036307745.1 Acutalibacteraceae bacterium
GATACTGACAGTGATGTTAATGTAATGACACTTGGTAATGTTGATATTGAGCAGATTGAACAGGAGCGTGATACAACAGGAGCTCTTACTGATTTTACTCAGGCTAAACCTCTGTATCCTGCTTACTACGACGGCACCAGTATTCCTTGGGATGAACCAGCGAATTGGGTTGTACCTAATGAACCGGCTTGGAAAGTCGTTGAGAAAAATCAAAGCGTTGTTGATAAATTCGTAACTGTAAAGAATACCGGTATGAGCGACGCTTATGTACGTACAGTATTTGCATTTGAGGCAGGAGTTTCAAGTAATACTGATTTAATTCATATAGTTACAAACTCAACAAATGTACCTGATGAAATCGGAGCATGGGAATGGCTTGGTCAAACTGTAACAATCGGCGGTGTAGAATACGAGCTTGCTGTTGCTACATATCAGAAGGCTTTGGCACCCGGTGAAACTTCTATTCCAAGTTTAAAGCAGGTATATCTTGATAAGCAAGCAACAAATGAATATTGTGCTTCACTTGGAGATACATATGATATTCTTGTAGTATCTCAGGCTGTTCAGGCACAAGGCTTTAGCGATGCTAAAACAGCTCTTAACGAAGCATTTGGTGAAATTACTGTTACCAATCATCCATGGTCTGATGTTGTTTCTTCTGCTGACGAATTAAAAGCTGCTATCAAAGGCGGTGCAACAAGTGTTGTACTTGATGCTGATGTAACTCTTCCTGAAACACTGGAAGTAAATGGCGAACTAACTATTCTTGGTAACGGAAATACACTTACAGCTCCTACAGGTGGTACTCGTGTAATTAATGTTGAAGGTCAGAAGGACGCTACTGTTGTTCTTTCAGGTGTTACACTTGATGGAGAAAATGTTGAGAGAGGTATTTCTTTCTACAATAACGAGGGTAAATTGGATATAACTATCGTTGATTCTACTGTAAAAGCAGGCCATTATGGTGTAAATGTTTCAAGTGGAAACGAAAATGCTGTTCTTAATGTTAAGGATTCTACACTTGAAGGATACTGTGCATTCCAGACTTGGTCTGCCAATACTGTTGCTACATTTGATAACTGTACTTTGAATGGTATTAATAAGTGGAGTGGTGATAGCAATAACTTTGCTACTGTTGTTGTAAACAATGGTGCAGATAATAGCAAACTTACATTTAATAATTGTACAGTAAGTGCTGAGGAGCAGGGTTCTGCAACAGAATATCATTTAATTGATAATGCTAGTGGTACTTCAGTTGAATGGAATAATTGTACATTTGTTAAGAATGGTGTTGTTTCTACTATTTCAGAGTTATAATTTGATAAAGTGATGTTTAATTTCCACCCACTCCTTATGGAATGGGTGGGTAATCAAAAAGTACAAAATGAGCTTGTACTTTTTGATTGCGTTAAATAATCCGTTGGAAAAGTGCTTATTTTTATTTGTACACGAAAAACGTTACATAAAAACTTTATAAAAAGAAAGGAAGAAAAAAGTATTAATGGGAACAAGTCTTGCATTGATAGCAAGCGTTGCTGTGGCAGGAACAATTTCATATCTAACAGATACTGACAGTGATGTTAATGTAATGACACTTGGTAATGTTGATATTGAACAACTTGAGTATGAGCGTATAGTTGATGAAACAAGTGGAACAGGCTGGAAAGCTGCTGATACAAAATATGCAGCTACATTTGGTAATGATACTTATTATCCTGATGCTATGCAACCCTTTACGCAAGGTAAATTGGTTATGCCCTTAGTGTATACTGATGGTGATATTAAGTGGGATGACAGAAATGGTTCACAAGCTGCTACTGGAGATGAGAGTCACCAACAGTCTTGGAAAGAAGTTGGTGCACCTGGTTCTAACCAACTTTTTGATAACAGTGTGAAAAATGTTATAGATAAGTTTGTATTTGTCAAAAATACAGGCAGAAGTGATGCTTACTACCGTACTGTTATCGCTATTGAATGTCCTGATGGAACAGAGTCTTTGATACATACAAATACAAATGGAAATTCTCGATTTGATTGGGAGGACATTGGATATACAACTATTGCAGGTGTAAGATATAAGCTTAAAGTTGCTACTTACAATGAAGTTCTTACCCCTGGCGAAGTTTCTAGACCTTCTCTGCTTCAGGTATTCCTTGGTAAAGAAGCTACTAATGAAGATGTAGCTAAATTTGGCGATACTATGGATATACTTGTTGTATCTCAAGGTGTTCAGACATCAGGTTTTGATAATGCAGCACAAGCTCTTGATGAAGCATTTGGTGATATCACTCTTACAAACCATCCTTGGAGCGATGAAGCTCCGGTGATTCCTACTGTTGTTTCTAATGCTGAGGAATTAAAGGCTGAAATCGAAAATGCTCAGGCTGGAGATACTGTTTCAGTTGTTATTGCAAATAATATCACTATTACTGAGCCTATTGTAGCTGCATCAGGTGTGAAGTTGGTTGTTGATGGTGGTAATCATACCATTACCGCTGATGGTATGACAAATGAAATCGTACTCCTTACAGGAGGTAATGCGGATATCAGCAACCTTACAA
>JAXJXA010000097.1:0-2909 GCA_036307745.1 Acutalibacteraceae bacterium
ATTGAAAGTCTGTTTAATTACAAATTTATAACAAATTTCTGTTAATTATGAGCTGAATTTGGTTTAAGAAATTTAGCTTTATGAATGTGTTACAGAAAGATTACTAAATTAGATTGACGTGTTGAAAAAATTTATATCCTTAATAAAAAAAATGCTCCAACCTGAAGTCGGAGCATTTTCATCATTTTATTATCATTTCAACATATCCTTAACCTTAGGATTTTCAATCCATTCAGGATATTCATCAAGTAGTTGTTCGTATGTAATATCACTGGCTTTGTCAACTTTAAAGAAATCCGCATTATCAACATACCGATTCTGCATATCATCAAGTGTTTCTAAATAATGGAAGTTCTCGTGTCCAATTCCAACAAACTGGAAGAAAATAGGATACTCTGACAAAACTTTAATCGCACTGTTTGTGTTTCCGTGGTCTGCATTATCACCATCAGTAATAAATATAACATAATTAGGAATTTTCGCAGGCTCTTCCATTATGTATCTGTTATAAATATCCATCATAACAGGAGCATATTTTGTTCCGCCCATTTTATATTTTCCTATAATTTCATTTTCTACATATCCATAATAGTTATCAAGATTTACATTTGGCAAACGAACAAAATTATGTTCAAAAATCCAAACTTCCATTTCACCGTTGTCATCAAAACTCATTGCAATAGGCAACATCTTTTCAATAACTGCCTGAACAGTACCATCCTTGTACAAGTTACGCATTGAACCTGAATAATCAAGCACCAAAGCAACACGTGCTGTCAGATCATTTGAAATAGATTTTTTAAGGCAAACCCTTTTTATCTCTTCTTTTCTTAAATTAATTTTCTCAAGACTTTCTTCCTTTGTTAAACTAACTGTATTCTGATTCTTATTTAAACCGAGTGAATCAAAAAGACCCATACAATTACCCTCCTGATTGTAAAATTATTACGTAATTATTATACAATATTTATAATAAAAGTCAACTAATTACAGAAATTTGTATTTTTATTCTCAAACTTCCTATCTTGTTATACGTTATTACACTATATAGTAATTTTACACGCTCATAACACCATATATAGATGTCAACCCCTATTTTTATTTTCGGAATAATTACTAAAAAAGGTATACAAATGTTGTTATTAAATCGTCTGTACATTGCTTGACTTAACTATTTATTTGAACTATACTTAATTAGCACATCAATCCTACACATACAATATATTGTGTTATCTTGATTTGTAAACACAAATTAAGGGATGCATTTAAATATGGCTTTGAACGAACAGATAGATTGGAGGAGTTATTTGAATGGAGTATATCGAAAAAAGAGATGGACGAAAAGCAAAATTTGATTTAAAAAAAGTAACAGATGCTATCTTTAAGGCTGCACAGGCTGTTGGTGGCAATGATTACAATGCCGCTGAATCACTTGCTGAGCAAGTAAAAACAACTCTTGAAAACGAAAAAGTGGAAAACCCCACTGTTGAGCACGTTCAAGATACAGTTGAAAAAGTTCTCATCGAAAATGGACACGCACGCACTGCAAAAGAGTTTATTCTTTATAGAGCTGAGCGTACCAAAGTAAGAGAAATGAACACAAAACTAATGAAAATTTATGAGGACTTAACCTTTAAATCAGCTAAGGATAATGATGTAAAGAGAGAAAACGCCAATATTGACGGAGATACAGCAATGGGTACAATGCTGAAATACGGCTCCGAAGGTGCAAAACAGTTCTACGAAATGTATATACTCAATCCTAAGCACGCTGAAGCACACCGTAACGGTGACATTCACATTCATGATCTTGATTTTCTCACCCTTACAACAACCTGTTGTCAGATTGATATTGATAAACTATTTACAAACGGATTTTCAACAGGCCACGGTTTTTTAAGAGAACCTAATGACATAACAAGCTATTCGGCATTAGCCTGCATAGCTATACAAAGTAACCAGAACGATCAACACGGTGGTCAGAGTATTCCGAACTTTGATTATGGTATGTCAAAGGGTGTTGCAAAAACTTATCGCAGACTTTACAGGCAGAATCTTTTCAGAGCTGCTGAACTTCTTATTGAAGATGAAACTGCAGTAGATGTAGTAACTGATATAGCAAATACAGCCGAAGCCACTACCCAAAGCACACCTAAATTAGATGACGGTGAAATTTATATGGAAGCAGAATTAAATCTGCTTACCGAAAAATACGGAGAGCAACTCGCCGGAAAATTACAAAGATTTGCTTTTAGACATGCAAATACAGAAATTGATCGTGCTGTATTTCAGGCTATGGAGGCTTTTATACATAATCTTAATACTATGCACTCCCGTGCAGGTGCACAAGTTCCATTCAGTTCTATCAACTACGGAACAGACACTACACCTGAAGGCAGAATGATTATAAAGAATATTCTTCTTGCAACCGAAGCAGGTCTTGGAAATGGTGAAACACCTATTTTCCCCGTTCAGATTTTTAAAGTGAAAGATGGAATCAATTACAACAAAACAGATCCAAACTATGACCTGTTTAAACTTGCCTGCCGTGTAAGTGCTAAAAGATTATTCCCGAATTTCTCATTTATTGATGCTCCTTTCAATCTTCAATATTATAAAGAGGGAAATCCGGACACTGAGGTTGCATATATGGGGTGTCGTACAAGAGTTATGGCTAACCATTATGACCCTACAAGAGAGATTGTTAACGGCAGAGGCAACCTGAGTTTTACTTCAATTAATCTGCCACGTCTGGCTATACTCAGCAACGGAAATATTGATTTTTTCTATGAGCAACTTGACAGAAAAATCGATCTCGTAATCGAACAGCTTCTGGCACGTTTTAAACTTCAATCATCAAAGCAAGTTCTTAACTATCCATTTTTAATGGGACAAGGTGTTTGGATTGA
>JAXJXA010000098.1:0-9739 GCA_036307745.1 Acutalibacteraceae bacterium
AACAGGTGTACCCTCAGCGTCATCAATACTAACTATTAAGTTATACTGTCTTTCGACTGCTTTGCTATTATATCACTATTTAATGACAAATGCAAGCCTTTTTTAAAAAAATTTAAAGAATACTTAAATTTTTAATTTCATTGACTGCACACAAATAATACTAATCTTCATTTAAACAGTGGATTTTATCCACTGTTTAAATGAAGATTGTATGAGACGTGTTGTGCGTAGCACAATTTAGTATAAATTGCAAAGTTTTCAACAACATTTGATTTCATGTTGAAAACTTTACGAGATTAAAAAAGTATAAATAAAAATAAACCTACAATTTGCTGATTAAATGTCAGAAAATTGTAGGTTTTATCGTAAATTCTTATTTATTTTTTAGTACTTTTCTTATTGTTTTCTAAGTTTTCTTCATTATTGGGATAAAGTACAAGTTCATCAATAGCACTGTTCATTGGCAATAGAAGTGAACGATTTTTCTTTTTCTTCAAATAGAAATGTTCAAAAATTATCAATACCACAAACACCAGAATTCCGACAACAAACAATGTAAATGACATAGCAAATCCTTTTGGCATATACTTGAAAGTTACCGTATGCTCTCCTTTTGTAAGGTCAATAGAAACAAGTGCATTGTTAGCTAAAGGTGTTATTTCTACCTCTTTACCATCAACGTATGCTGTCCAACCCTCTTCGTAAGGAATGGATGTATACATAACTCCGTCTTCTTTGGCTGTTATTGTACCAGATATTGTTGATGTTTCAAACTCTGTTATTTCATACATTTCATCGTTCAGTTTTTCATAGCCTTTTTGATAAACTGATTCATTGAACTCGCAAACCCACACATTACTGGTTCCTGATGTACCTACCGAATATGGTATAGCAATTTTTACAGATTCTCCCTTATCATATACACCAAGTGAAATTATATAGGGAAATCTTATTTCGTAGGTTTTGGGAACGCCTGATTCCCCTGTTATGGTAATGGTATTATTTTCACAGTTTTCACAGCTTGTATATGCATACAAAGGAGTATTATCCTTGGTTGCAGTATAGGTGAGCGTAAGTGTACCTGCCTCAGAAGTTGCATCACAGTAGTAGCTTGTGTTTGAGTTTATTGAAACAGGGAATCCAGTTGATAGCGGGTCGCCTTTTACATTTGTGAAAATATCCTCATTAATACCTGTTGATTTTGTAAACAAGCTGTTCTGTGCATCAAAAGGTGATTCCACAGGCTGATCGTCTTTGTCAAAGTTATAATCAAAGGTTTTAATATCATCATCTGTCATAAATCCAAGAGAAAGTGAAGTTGTATTTTTATATGAACTTGCACCATCTATTGTTTCTATAAACTCCCAGTTGTTAGTGTTACCAGCAACCGAACGTCTTGCAAGCATATACTTAATATTCAGAAAAGAGCTTGTTAATGGTGAAGTTTCGCAGTAATAATATCTGTTTCCTGCATCCCAACCTATCATACCCATTCCATTTACAAAGTTTGTAATAGATTCATTAACTGTTGATGAAAACAGAGAAACACCATTGTAACCGTAAATTGTAGAATCGTTAATAGTATAATTTTGTTGCATTTCCATACGGTAGAAAAGGTCATCATCATTATTTTCTATATTATTTTTAAGAGTTTGTATAGCTTCATTTTGATCGGGGTATCCATCGTGAGAGGTTACTCTTACTGTTTTTACTCCTAAAAATGCACCAGATATCATCTCAGCAAGAATCACTACAAACATACCTATTGAAACGGCTTGTTTTGGTATAACATTAATATTTCTTAATAGAAGTATTGCAAGATATACAATAGTTGCGGCTATGGTTGCCATAACTGCAGTTGTGTTTGTTTGATTTGTGGTTGAATCCACCGTTTGAGGTCCTACATACGCAAACACTATAAATACTGCACCTGTAATCGCCATTATGAAAATATCTGCTATATCAACTTTATCAATAAGCAGGAATGCACGATAAGCCATAACTACCAATACAAAACTTATAAGGAATGAGAATCTGTAAGGTAACATATTGGGTAGATGGAAACCGTGAATTATAAAGTTTGGTAGCTTGAATATACAGCAACATATAAACAACACCAGCACAGCTATGCTTACAACTTTTTCTCTGAAGGTTATTTTTTTGCATCTGAAATAGAAGGCAGATAACAGCACACAAATAAAACCACAATAAATATTGGGGAGTCCCTCTTTATCGGTAGGTTTTGTGTATGTTACGGTGTTGCCAAGAATATCTGATATATACTGTATAATGTTATCATTGTATTTATACTCATAAATTTCAGTGATTGCAGGAATTGCATTATCTATGCTGTGGGTGTTCTGCAACGCAAAAAGTGCAGGAAGCATAAAAAGCACACCAATGCTAAGTGCAAGCACAGAAAATCCGGCAATGCAAAGTAATTTTCTGAAAAAGACTTTCCAGCTCGGCTTTCCAATAACCATAATTGCAATAAATACTATAACTGTAAAAATGCAGGTGAAAAAACCTATATAGTAGTTTGTAATCATAGTAAGTGCAAGTGCAATTACATATGTTTTATATTTACCCTTAACTATGAGTGAATAGGTACCCGATACTACCAAAGGCAATAATGCAAAAGCGTCAAACCATATAATATTCCAGTAATATCCCATAGTAAATGCACACAATGCAAACAGCAGTGAGAAAAACACAATAGAAAAATCGTTACGTTTAAATACATTTCTCAGGAATATAGCCATAAACATTCCTGCACAGCCAATCTTAATCATCAGGAATACTGTAAGAAATTCTCTTAAATATTCAGCAGGAGCAAAGAAAAGCAAAAGATTAAGCGGACTTGCAAGGTAGTATGATATAAGTGCTATATAGTTTGTGCCAAGACCTGTACCCCAGGACCATAGCATTGAGGAACCTTCTTGCAGCTTAGACTGAAAATTACAGAAAAATGGGTAATACTGTTGCCAAAAATCAGTAACAAGTATTTGCTGGTCACCAAAAGGGTAAACTTTAAATGCCGCAAACGCAATTCCCATTATTAAAAACGGAAGAAGAAAAGCCAGAGCGATGAATTTTTGTTCAAATAATTTCTCTTTAAATGATTTCTTTTGTAATGTGTTTAACGTGGCAGAAGTGTTAATCTGCTGAGCGTTATCCATAATATATCAAATCCTTTCATAATATTTTTTCTTTTATTATAGATACAGTACATACAAAGATAAGTTTACCACTTTTGATTGTTTGCGTAAATAACTACAGGACAAAATTAATAATTTTTGTTATTAACACAAATTATTAATACAAATTTTATGACTTTTTAATGTTTTTATTTTTGATATATTGATTTTTGAAAATGGAGTATTTTAGGCTAGATATTCACAGAATAGTACGTTATTTTACAATAAAATTTTTACTGTTGAAAATAACCACAATTACATTTATAATATAGCTTATAGAATTATGCGAATTTTAAAGGAGGTTAATGCTATGCCTATAAAGGTACAGGCTGATTTGCCTGCAATAAAAGTGTTGGAATCGGAGAATATTTTTGTTATGCCGGAGGACGTGGCGTTAAAGCAGGACATACGACCTCTTAAGATAATAATTTTAAACCTGATGCCAACCAAAGTTGAAACCGAAACACAACTTTTGAGACTTCTGGGCAACAGCCCCTTACAGGTGGACGTTGAACTGTTACAGACAGCCACTCATCAGTCAAAGAATACATCTTATATGCACCTTACAAAGTTTTATAAAACCTTTAATGATATAAAAAATCAAAGATTTGACGGTATGATTATTACGGGGGCACCTGTAGAATTGCTGGAATATGAAGAAGTAGACTACTGGCAGGAGCTTACAGAAATTATGGAGTGGAGTAAACACAATGTGTATTCAACTATGCACATTTGTTGGGGAGCCCAGGCAGGACTTTATTATCACTATGGAATACCAAAGTATGAAATGGGATATAAATTAAGTGGTATTTTTCAACACAGGGTTTTAAATCCCAATCATCCCCTTATGCGTGGCTTTGACGACAGATTTTCCTTACCTCATTCACGCTATACAGGAGTACATCGTGAGTATATAAATGAACATCCTGAGCTTGAAGTACTGGCAACTTCAAGAATGGCAGGAGTTGCAGTGGTATGCAGTAAGGACGGACGAAAGTTTTTTATAATGGGACACGGCGAATATGACCGCAACACACTGGCTACTGAATATTTCAGAGATGTAAACAAAGGTATAAATCCTGAAATACCATATAATTACTTTCCTGAGAACGATCCCGAGGCTACTCCGCCTATGACCTGGAGAAGCAATGCAACTATGCTTTTTACAAACTGGCTGAACTATTATGTATATCAGCAAACACCATACGACCTTGAGGAATTAAAGAAAATGTTTGAATAACCCCCCGCCCTTTGAAAAGGGCGGCCCTAAACTTTATGGCTCGGCTGAAATTTTTCTTTGAAAAATTTCGCTTCGAAGGGTTATACTCAAAACAGGAGGTTTTTATGCATAGCATAGTAATTGAAACAGACAGACTTATTTTAAGACCTATGACAGTGGTTGATGCAGAGGCTGTATTTGAATGGGTTAGTGATGAACGAGTAACTAAATATATGGTTTACAATACATATACTTCTGTACAGCAGGTAAAGGAATGGCTTAAATTTGTTGAAACAGATGACAGTACATATAATTTCGGATTTGTTCGAAAATCTGACGGAAAGCTTATAGGTAGCGGTGATATTGGGTTGTCGAAAAACAGGAGTTATGGAAGTTCAAACAATAAAGATAATGTTTGGACTTTTGGATATAACTTCCGTTACGATTGTTGGGGAAATGGCTTTGCTACCGAAGCTGTTAAGGCTATGATGAAATATGTACATGATAATCTTGGTGCAGAACAGTTCTTTTCGTGTCACGCAGAGCCTAATTTAGCATCAGGTAATGTTATGAAAAAATGTGGATTAAATTTTTCAGGTTATGGAGAGTTTAAAAAACTTGACGGAAGCTGTAAAATGAAAACCATAGAATATGAGGGAAAGTATAATTTATAAAATAAAATATATTCCGGAGGTAACAAACTATGACTGAAATGGAAAAAATGGGACAAAGAGCTAAAGAGGCTTCTCGCATACTTGCTGTTGCAGGCAAGCAGAAAAAAACAGCACTATGTGCTATTGCGGACGCTTTGGTTAGTAATAAAGAAAGAATTATCGCACAGAATAACATTGATATTAAAAATGGTGAAGAAAACGGCCTTACACAATCTTTGCTGGACAGATTAAGACTTACTGACGAAAGAATAGAGGGTATGGCACAGGGTGTACGCAAGGTTGCAGATTTTGATGACCCTATTGGTCAGGTTATAAGCGGTAACGTTGCAGAAAACGGTATGGAAATTAAAAAAGTAAGAGTACCAATGGGTGTTATCGGCATTATATTTGAGGCTCGCCCAAATGTTACATCAGATGCCGCCGCTTTATGCCTTATGGCTGGCAGTGCAGTAATTCTGCGTGGTGGTAAAGAAGCAATTAATTCTAATACTGTAATTGCCGATGTTATGAGAGAGGCTGTGGAATCAGTAGGATTACCTGCAGATTGTATTCAGCTTGTTAAGGACACAACCAGGCAGTCATCAGTTGAGCTTATGTGTCTTAGCGAATATCTTGATGTGCTTATTCCTCGTGGCGGTGCAGGTCTTATAAAGGCTGTTGTTGAAAATTCAAAGGTACCTGTAATCGAAACAGGTGTAGGTAACTGCCACGCTGTAATTGATAAAGATGCTGATATTGAAATGGCTGTAAATATAATATTTAACGGAAAAACTCAGCGTCCTTCTGTGTGCAATGCTCTTGAAACAGTACTTGTACATAAAGATGTTGCAGAAACAGCACTTCCTGCTTTAAAAGCAAAACTTGATGAAAAAAATGTTGAGATACACGGCTGTGACACAACAAAAGAAATATTGGGTGATTGTGTAATTCCAGCCGAAGAATATGACTGGGCTAATGAATATCTTGATTATAAAATAGCAATCAAGGTTGTTGATTCACTTGACGACGCTATTGCACATATAGGAAAATATTCAACAGGTCACAGTGAAGTTATAATTACAGATAACTATGCCGCACAGCGTAAGTTTACAGCTCAGGTAGATTCAGCAGCAGTATATGTAAATGCTTCAACACGTTTTACAGACGGCGGAGAGTTCGGTATGGGTGCAGAAATAGGTATTTCTACACAAAAGCTACATGCAAGAGGACCAATGGGCTTAACCGAGCTTACATCAATGAAATTTATCATCAGCGGTGACGGACAGATAAGATAATTGTACGGGTGTAATCGAGATTAGCTATATTAAAGTAGGTGAACATATGAAAGCCTTTTATAAATTAAAGCTATTTGACAAAACCCTTGTAAAATTTTCTCTTGAAGATAAGGGAGGTTTAAAAGGGCTTCAAGCTGATGATATTTTTGTTGAAAAAGATGTAGATAATGTTTTGCCTATTGGTATTGAATTAACACCCCTTGGAATTGTAAAGTGGCTAAAACGTAGAGTAATACCCAAAAACAGAACTTTTGTATATGAGATTTTAAAATCATTGAATCTGGAAATCTATGATACAAAGGGAATTATTGATGTATGCAAAGGACTGTCTTTAAATGATTGTTATTGGGTTGTACCAGAAAACTTTGATGGTATGTTTTCTGATTATAATCTGTATCAGAACAGCTTTTCTGAAATACTCTCATTAGTTGCATACACAGGAGTTAATAATAGCAGTCATAAAGGTCTTATTACCTCTCCTGAACTTACCACAAACGGTATGCTTCCTAAAGCGTGGAGAGCATTAAAAGATGGTATTTATCTTTATAAAGGTGGAACAACAGGCTTTGCAAATACAGGTAATGAGCCTTACTCAGAATATTATGCTTCTCAGATTGCAAAAATTATGAGTATAAACCACGTTTCATATGATTTGGAAAAATGGAAGGGCATATTAGCGTCAAAATGTAAAATATTTACTGATATTAATACTGCTTATGTTCCTATCGGTGTAATTGATAATATAAATACTCTTCAGGATGTTGTGGTTTATTATGAACATATGGGAGAAGAATACATTAATGCTTTAAGTGATATGCTTGTTTTTGATGCAGTTATTTATAACGAAGACAGACACTTCGGCAATTTTGGACTTTTAAGAGAAAACCACTCTGGAAAATTTATTGCACCTGCTCCTATTTTTGACAATGGTGTATCGCTATTTAATTTTGCGATGAAAAATGAAATTGAAAATCTATCTGAGTATGCTGTAACAAGAAGTAATCCATATGGTTTACCATACCAACAGGTTGTAAAGTCAATTATAACAAAAAGACAAAAAGAAATGCTAAGAAATCTGATAGGATTTAAGTTTACACGACATAGATTATATAATCTTCCGGAAGAAAGACTAATCGCCATTGAGAAACAAATTGCCAGTCGTGTTACAGAATTAATTTCTTTATAATATATTATATAATATATTATCTACTGAGGTTTTGATATGGAAGGTGTAGAGAGATACAAAGTACGGCTGATACCACATAACCCTGAGTGGACTGATGAATATGAAAAAGTGAAAGATAAGTTGCTTGAGCTATGGAATAGCAATATTCTTGATATTCAGCACGTTGGAAGTACTGCTATAAAATCAATTTGTGCAAAACCCATTCTCGATGTTGCAGTTAAGTTAAATTCAATTAAAGATATGGATATAGAAGTTTTGCAGAAATACGGGTATAGTTATTGTGGTGTTCAGCACGGTAATTACAACTATCATTTATTTGTTCTAAGAGGAGATAATCAAATATCACTCAGGCATATTCACTGCTATGATAAATCTGAAAACGAGTTTGAAATGTTAGTAGGATTTCGTGATTATCTGAATTTACATTGTGACAAGGCTCTACAATATGAGAATATAAAGAAAGAACTTGCATTAAAGTACCCTGACGACAGAATTGCTTATACAGCAGGTAAAGAAGATTTTATCAGATCAATATATGAAAAGTTGAATAAATAAAAAATTGGTAACACTATATATAAAGGTGGTACATTATGATTATGCTTACTGTTACAGAAGAAAGTTTTTTGAATGAACTTAGAGAAAATAACATAGATTTTAATAATATAAATGAATTGCTTGTTGCTGAACTTATAAAGAAAAAAATGAAAATAGCCACAGCAGAAAGTTGTACGGGTGGTTTTATAAGCAAAAAAATCACCGAGGTTTCTGGTTCTTCTGCGGTGTTTGACTGCGGTGTTTGCTCATATTCAAACGATATAAAGGCAAAAGTACTTGGAGTTAACAAAGATGTTCTTGATACTTTAGGTGCAGTAAGCGAAGAAACAGCAAAACAGATGGCACTAGGAGTGAAAAACCTTGCCCAAAGCCATATTGGTGTATCCACCACAGGTATAGCAGGGCCAACAGGAGAAACTGCTGAAAAACCTGTTGGTTTAGTATATATAGGAGTATCTACGTCAAAAAAATTATTTGCTGTAAAGGCACTTTTTTCAGAAGACAAAAAGAATAGCAGAGAACGTGTGAGAGAACTTTCCACTGTATATGCAATGTATATTGTTTATAAGGTAATTACAAATGATATATAGTAACTACGGTAAACTTTAGCATAGTAACGCTGTGTTGTTTCGATAGGCTTTTAAGAATTATAATTTACTTTGTTGGGAATTATCAGTATAAAATCTTTGAAAGTCTATTGATAAAATTGATTGTTTATGATAAACTGTACGGGAGTAATTATAATTGAATTAATGAAGTTCAGGTTAACTTTTTAAAATTTTTGAGATGGAGATGATAATTATGTCAAGATGTGCTGGTATACTTATGTCAATATCTTCACTTCCATCACCTTATGGCATTGGTACAATAGGAAAGAGTGCTTATGATTTTGCTGATTTTCTAAAAAAAGCAGGTCAGAAAATCTGGCAGATTCTTCCTGTTGGGCCTACAAGCTATGGTGATTCACCATATCAGTCAATCTCAACTTATGCAGGAAATCCTTATATGATTGATCTTGATTTTCTTGTTAGAGATGGTTTACTGACTGAAAAAGACCTTGAAGGAAGAAAATGGGGTGAGAACCCTGAAGAAGTTGATTATGCACAGATTTATGAAACAAGATTTGAGGTTTTGCGTTGTGCATTTAAAAAGTTCAAAAAGTCAGAACCAAAGTTCAAGAGCTTTGTAAAAGATAATGCAGACTGGATTGAGGACTATGCCCTTTATATGGCTGTTAAGAAAAATAACGATATGAAGGCTTGGACTGAGTGGGAAGACGAGGACATTAAACTTCGTAAACCGGAGGCTATTGCTAAGTATACAAAGGAACTTAAGTCAGAAATTGACTTCTGGAAATTTGTTCAGTATACTTTCTATCAGCAGTGGGCAGATTTCAGAGCTTATGTAAATAGCCTTGGAATTCAGATTATGGGTGATATGCCTATTTATGTTGCTATGGATAGTGCTGATACATGGGCTAACTCAGACGTTTTCTGGCTAGATGAAGAAAAACAGCCTGTCTGTGTTGCAGGTTGTCCTCCCGATTATTTCTCAGCTACAGGTCAGTTATGGGGCAACCCACTGTATAACTGGGAATATCTGAAAGAAACCAATTACAAGTGGTGGTTTGCACG
>JAXJXA010000099.1:0-2489 GCA_036307745.1 Acutalibacteraceae bacterium
CTTATAATCTATCCATACTGGATTTTAAATATTCTTTATAGTCTTCATCGTAACAATCTGACAATTCTTATAATCTATCTATACTGGATTTTAAATAGTATTTGTAATGTTATTCACAAATGTTTTTATAGTCTTATAATCTATCTATACTGGATTTTAAATTTTTTTAACCACCTCCATAATATTTCGTGAATTCCCAAAGTAAATTCCACAGTAGGAAAGGTGTGGAATTTACTTTAAGAAATCGGTGGAATTTAGATTAGGAAAAGGTAAAAAAGAATAAAAATAATAGTGAAAATAGGTCAAAAAACTAAAAAATGGCATGACAAAAAAGCCTGAGAGGAAAATTTCCCAGACTAAATTCCGTTATAGGTGGAATTTACTTTAAGAAAAATATTTCAACAATTTAGATGTTTGAATAATATTTTTAGGTTCAACATAAGAAATACCAAGTAATTCAGCAAGCTCCTTTGAATATGCAGAAGTAAACATATCGTAGGCACTTTTACCATTGAATTGTTTTCTCTTAACACCGTTAATGTGAGAAAAAATCAGATTAACATTTTCTTGAGTAAAATCATCGAAAGAAGTACCGTTTTCAATAATACCTCTAAACAAAGTGTGATTATTTTCCATGTGAGGTTTTTGATAAGGTGCATTTGGGTCGCAGAAAAACATATGAGTTTTCTGTTGTTCATCTAAATCATTTTCAAATGCTGTAACATTACTGAATTCACCACCATTATCTGTTAAGAGAACAGGAAATATATCTGAAAATTCTAATCCAGCAGAATGTAGCTTTTCTTTAAGTAAACGTATTTTACAAGAAGCCTCTGCCGATGTCTTGTTATCAAGAAGCAGTCCAAACATAAAATCTACGTTTACGAATTGAAATGTCATAATAACCTTACCACCTATTCTGCCAATAACAGTATCCATTTCAACATAGTTAGTACTTGGGTTTTCTTCAAGATAAAGCATAAAATCCTCAAAACTTCTGCCAACTTTAACACCTTTTGGCACATATTCGCCTTTAATCTTTTTTCTTGGTTTGAATTTGGCAGCACGTGGTAGGTCTATTTTAGAAATCGTGTAATAACCACATTCGATATGTCGATACACCGTTGATTTCGATACAGAAAGATTATTTGCCTGTATAGCATGGTAAATATTTTGACCAGAACGTACAGCCGATGAGATAATCTCTTCTGTTTTGTAGAATTCCTCTTTTGTTAGTGGTATCCCTTCTCTAGACTCTACTAACACTGACTCGTATTCTTTTTGTGCTGTTTTTGCTTGGTAGCACCTACGTGGGTAGCTACAGTTGCTATGATTTCTTTTTGGGCATCCGTTACATACAAATGGTGCCTTCATTAATTTAGGACAGCACTCGTCTGTTTTGGTAAAACTGTTTGTATATGTTTTTCCGTGTAGTTTCACCTCTTTAGATACCGTTGTTGGATCCTTTCCTATCCTTTGTCCAATGGCTTTGAATTTCATTCCTTTATTTAAGCACTCTTGGATTTCAATTCGATCGTCAAGGGTCATGTGTTTGTTTTTCTTTTCATTATTCATTGTCTGGAACCTCCTTTTCCCAGACTAAATTCTACCACTTTTTATTTCCCTCACTAAATTCCATCTCAAATTCCACTCTGGAATTTACTTTGGGAATTCACTAAAATTAGATTGACGTATAATCTTTAAAAACGCACTTGAAAGCCTATATAATATATGTTATTATAGGTACATAGTTTATATTAATCTTCATTTTAAGAGTGGATAAAAACATTTGTTAATAATAATTACATAAGCAGCGTTGAAGATTATATGAGACGGAATATATAACATATTGTAAACTGATACAAGTTGTTCTTTAATTAAAAGGTGGGAATATTATGAAAATTTCAACAAAAGGTCGTTACGCTTTACGTATGCTTATCGACCTTGCTGAACATAAAAACGATGGATATATTGCATTAAAAGATATTGCGTCTCGTCAAAATATTTCAAAAAAATATCTTGAGCAAATTATACCTATCCTTAACAGAGCCGATATTCTTTTAGCTAATCGAGGTTTTCAAGGCGGTTACAAACTTGCAAAATCTCCTGAGAAGTATACTGTTGGTGAGATATTACGTCTTACTGAAGGCAGTCTTTCGCCTGTTGCCTGCCTTGATCATGAACCGATTGAATGCAGTAAAAGTGCTGAATGTCCTACTCTTCCAATATGGATAGGTTTAAAAAATGTAATCTGCGAATATCTTGACGGAATCACTTTGCAAGATATTATCGATGAACAAGTGGCACGTTTTTCAGATAATTACATAATATAAAAATTAATATTTATAAACTTTTAAGCACTGCAACTTTGAAGTGACCCTCAAAGTTCAGATAAAATTAAATATTAAAATCATTAGTAAGTGAGTTCGGTATTTTACTGGACTCACTACTTTTAGTTTTAAAGAAATTCTTTCGTTATTGTAGTAATC
>JAXJXA010000100.1:0-3050 GCA_036307745.1 Acutalibacteraceae bacterium
ACAGGATATCCCGGAATGAAGGTACTTGAATTTGCATTCGACAGTGGAGAGAATAACAATTATCTTCCTGAAAATTATATAGAGAACAGTGTTGTTTACAGTGGTACCCACGATAACGATACTATTATGGGTTGGTTCTCTACAGCTAAAGAACATGACATTGATTTTGCAAGAAATTATTGCAACCTGAATGAGGAAGAAGGTTACAACTGGGGTATTATTCGCACTGCTTATGCAAGTGTAAGTAAATACGCAATCATCCAAATGCAGGATATTCTTGGTCTTGGCAGCGAGGCAAGAATGAATATTCCGTCAACACTAGGCGGCAACTGGGTTTGGAGAATTAAAGGCGAAGCTCTTACTGATGAGCTTGCAGCTAGACTAAAAAATTTGGCTACAACATATAGTAGACTGGAGGAAAATGACCAATGAGTGAAAACAAGATGATGAGCAATCTTATCCAGATTGCAAAGAGCGAGTATTGCAAGGAGCTTAAAGAGCTTTCTCCTGCAGAATTGCACTTTGTAGTTGGTAAGGCAATGATGGCTGAAATCAGCGACAGATGGACAGCAGCAAAAGAAAAGCACGCTAGCGGAAGAAGAGCGTACTATCTTTCAGCAGAGTTTCTGATGGGTCGTATGATGTACAACAATCTATTCTGTATGGAAATTCTTGACGAGGTTAAGGAGCTTCTTGCAGCAAAGGGTATTGACATTAACGTATTTGAGGAAATTGATGATGCTGCTCTCGGTAACGGCGGTCTTGGTCGTCTTGCAGCTTGTTTCTTAGATAGTGCTGCTACACAGGATGTACCACTAGATGGTTACGGAATCCGTTATAAGTACGGTTTGTTCAAGCAGCTTATTCAGGATGGCAGACAGGTAGAGGTTGCTGATGATTGGCAGAGATTTGACGATCCTTGGTGTATCCGCAGAGAAGAGGACGCAGTTCTTGTAACTTTCAAGGATCAGACAGTCAGAGCTATTCCTTATGATATGGCTGTTATAGGTTACGGTACAAAGAATATCAATACACTTCGTTTGTGGCAGGCTGAAGCTGTAGAGGAATTCGATTTCTTGGCATTCAACAACTGCGAGTATACAAAGTCTGTTGAGGCTAAAAATGCAGCTGAGAATATTTCTAAGGTTCTTTATCCTAATGACAATGGTTATGAGGGTAAGGTTTTAAGACTAAAGCAACAGTATTTCTTCAGCAGTGCTTCATTGCAGAACATCCTTAAGAGATATAAGGCTAAGTATGGCAATGACTTCAGCAAATTCTCAAGTGAATATGCTATTCAGCTTAATGATACACACCCTGTTATCGCTATTCCTGAACTTATCAGACTTCTTGATGCTGAGGGTGTAGATTTTGAAACAGCACTTGACATTGCTCAGAAGACATTTAACTATACAAACCACACAGTTCTTGGAGAAGCTCTTGAGAAGTGGAATATCAACCTGATGAGAGATGTTATTCCTAATGTTTACTCATACATCGAAAGAATTCAGCAGCATATGGACCGTGACTTCGATCAGAAGGGAATTTACGGCGATATGCGTAACAAGATGAGAATTATAGATGGTGATATCGTTCATATGGCAAGACTTGCTATCTATGTTTCAACACACACAAACGGTGTTGCTTGGATTCACACAGAGATTCTTAAGAACGATGTTCTTAAAGAGTGGTATCAGGTATATCCTGAGAGATTCCAGAACAAGACAAATGGTATTACACAGCGTAGATGGCTTGGTCTATGTAACCCTGAGCTTTCTAAGTTCATTACAGATAGAGTTGGCGATGGCTGGTTGAGAGACCTCAGCAAGCTGAGCAAGCTTAACGATATGATTGACGAGAAAGCTGTTAAAGAATTCAACGCTATTAAAGACCTTAAGAAGAAGCAGCTTTCTGAGTTCATCCAGAAGCACGACAATGTTTACATTGATCCTAGCTTCATCTTTGATGTACAGGTTAAGAGATTACACGAGTATAAGAGACAGCTTATCAATGCTTTCTCAATCGTTGCTATTTATCAGAAACTAAAAGCTGGCGAGCTTCCTAACTGGAATCCTACAGCATTTATCTTTGGTGCTAAGGCTGCTCCTGGTTATGCAAGAGCTAAGGCTATCATTAAGTACATTAACGAGATCGCTAAGCTCGTTAACAATGATCCTGATACTAAGGACAAGCTACAGGTTGTATTTGTATCTAACTATAATGTATCATACGGCGAGAAGATTTTCCCTGCAGCAGATATTTCTGAGCAGATTTCAACAGCTGGTACAGAGGCTTCAGGTACAGGTAATATGAAGTTTATGCTTAATGGTGCTGTTACACTTGGTACT
Source organism: Acutalibacteraceae bacterium (assembly GCA_036307745.1). Classification (GTDB taxonomy): domain Bacteria; phylum Bacillota; class Clostridia; order Oscillospirales; family Acutalibacteraceae; genus CAG-964. The sequence goes on from JAXJXA010000100.1 coordinate 2,349, forward strand.
TATGACGGTGCTAATGTAGAAATTACACAGCAGGCTGGTGAAGAGAACGAGTATATCTTCGGTGCTAGAGTTGAAGAGATTGAGGAATTACAGAGAAATAATTCTTACAGCTCAGAGAAGATTTACTATGAGAATCCTATGATTAAGAAAGCTATTGATACTCTTATTGATGGCACATTCTCAGACGGTGGTGCACAGGGTGAAGGTAGCTTTGCAGAGCTTCACCATGCACTTATCCACGGTGCTCACTGGCATCAGCCTGACCACTACTATATTCTGCTTGACCTTCAGTCATATGTTGACAAAAAGATTGAATGTAACCAAAATTACAGTGACAGAATTAAGTTTGGTACACAGTGTCTTAAGAATGTTGCTAACGCAGGTCACTTCTCATCAGACAGAACAATTCTTCAGTATGCTGAGGAGCTGTGGAAGTTAAAGTAATCAATTATTACATTAATTTCATTTAGCTAAAATATTACACCCACCAATCAGTTTTGATGTGCTGATTGGTGGGTGTTTTGAATTTTCAAGCAAGTCTTAATACTAATTGCAAAAATATTGCCATAATATTTATTAAAGAAGCAATTTATAAACCGTACGTTTTTCTAGCGGTTAAAAATATATAGTGCAAGATTTATACTAAATACCGTTTAAAATCGGGAAAAGATTTTCGAGCAGATTTTGTACTGAACGAATACT
>JAXJXA010000101.1:0-2429 GCA_036307745.1 Acutalibacteraceae bacterium
AAAGTATGCTATCCGTAGCAATGGTGGTACTGATACCCTGACAAATGTTAACATCAATATGGATGGAAACTATGTTCTATGTTTTTATGGCGGTGGCACTACTGTGCTGAATAACTGTAACGTTTCAGGTACACCTACTTCTATGGCTAACGTTTGGTTTGGCGACGGTCGTAACGTTACTATTAACGGAGGTAGCTATGGCTCTATCGTTGTCAATGCAAGTAATGGTAGTGGTAACCCAAGTGCAGGCACTGCTACAGTAAACAATGCTACTATCGGTACAGTTTATCTTGGAAGAGCTTCTGAGACCGTAGTTGCAACTTTAGTTAATAACAACAGTACTATCGGTAATATAATAACTGAATAATAAACGGAATTAAATGTTACTGACGATGTACTTAATAGTTATTGAATAAATTTTAAAATTTAAATTGTTATTAAAAAATTATTCCCACTCCCGTTTTGGGAGTGGGCGGTAATCAAAAGACATAATTGAAGTATTATGTCTTTTGATTACTGTTACAATAAAAGGAGGTAGAATGTTTGAAAAAACATAAATTTTTTAAGAAATTTGTTTTGTTGTTTTCATTGTTTGTTATAATTTCAACAATGTTTCAATCTACCTTTGCCTTTGTAGTAACTGAAACTCAAACATTAACAAATACTTTTATTCCTTTTAAGAGTATTATCAGTGATTTGATTATCAATAAAACAGTTGAACACCCATTTGGTGAAGATTATGTAATTCCCGATAATATTGAATTTGATTTTGAGATAAATCTTGGAAACAAATATGCTGGAAAAACATTTATTACAACTGTCGGAGAGAAGGTAGCAGATGAAGCAGGAATTATTACTGTTAATGCAAAGCCTGGTGTGCCTGTTGGTATACAAGGTATTGACGAAAATACTTCAGTTAAAGTTACAGAGCTTGAAAAGGAAAATGATGGTTTTAATGTAAAGGATGGAATAGCTTCTAAAGAGGTAACTGTTACTTCTAATGGCGATACAACTGCAAATTTTGTTAACATATATACTCCCGATAAGGTACAATCACTTAATGTAAGTGTTACCGGTACAAAAATTCTGGAAGGCAGAGATTGGAAAAAAGGAGATACATTTTCGTTCTTATTGGAACAGAATGATGGAGCAGGTAACTGGATTTCTTTGGATACAAAATCAGTTACTTATAACTCAGATGATGAAGAGTTTAACAATTTTGATTTTAACAATATTGTTAAATCTCTTGAGTTTAATAAGATAGGTACTTATTCTTTCAGGCTTTCTGAAGTTGTTGGAAGTATTGAAAATATGAATTATGATAAAACTATTAATTATTTCAACATTATAGTAAGTGATAATGATATGGATGGTAAGCTGGAAATCCAAAATGTTACAGCATCGGGAAACGTAACTGTTACTAAAGGTGAATTACCAGATGAATATAATGTTGATGCAACATTCAATAATATTTTTGTATCACCAAGTATTCCTGAACCAGAAGCAATAGAGGTTCCTATTAATGTAATCAAAACTGTAAAAAATGTTGGTGATAAATCTATTGGGCCTGAAAACTTTGAGTTTGTTCTTGAGAAGATTCATAGTGATGAAAAGTTAACCTTGAAATCCGATGAAAACGGTTTAGCTATATTCAAACTTGATTTTACTTCAGAAGATATAGGCAAGACCTTTAACTATAAACTGACAGAAACAAACGACGGCAGAGAAGGTGTAACCTACAGCGATAAGGTTTACAATATTCAGATTTCTATAACATTGGGTGTAGATAATAAGCTGTTGTATACAATGCGTTGTGATTCTGGTATAGTGAAAGAGCTTAATGCTGAATTTGAAAATATTTATCGCAGTGAATATGTTATTCCAGACGAGCCAAGTGAATCAGGCGAACCAGAGAAGCCGACACAACCTGACAAGCCGGCTGATAAAACTGATAGCGATACAGATAATAACAAAGGAAAACAAGACGATAGCCAGAATAATACAAACAATTCCTATGGAAAAGATGTTCTTCTGACAGGTGACACAACAAATATTACCTTATTGTTTACAATATTTGTTATCAGTGCATTGATTTGGGTTATCCTGTTAGTATCCAAAACAGGTAAAGAAAAACCAAGACAAAAATAATAATACTAACTCTATTTAAAAACTAGATAAGTTTTTAAATAGAGTACGCCTGTAGCACAGGCTATATTGTGCTACGCACAGCACGTCTAATACAATCTTCGACGCTACTTCGTAACTATTAAACAACGGATTTTATCTCCACTGTTTAAATGAAGATTAGGGAGTATCTGAAAACAGAAAAATGACTGAATATTTCGCTAAGACGAGGTGAGTTCGAGCGAAAAATACTCGAAGAAATCGCCCGTATTAGTAGAAATAGACAGTTGTTTTGAGTTTTGAGT
>JAXJXA010000102.1:0-6987 GCA_036307745.1 Acutalibacteraceae bacterium
GTCTTATACTAAACACCATTTAAAATACAGAAATCATTTCGGCATATTTCGCACTGCATTTCATACTGTGTTCTCGAAAGGCGACAGCCTTTCTGTGGAGCAGTATTTGTTCAGTACAAAATCTGCTCGAAAATCTTTTACTGATTTTGAACGGTGTTTAGTATTAATGGATTTCTCTGCGGTTTTGCTATATGTTGAATTATTTGCTTATTGTTTGATTATATAATAAGTGCATACAGCTATGGTTGTTATAAATAAATATATCTAGGAGGAAAATTTAGTATAAAATGTAAAGGAGGTATTACATAACAGAATTATATTTTACAAAAGTTTCACTTTGCTTCACCAAAGGTTTACCGAAAGGTGTCTACAAATTTTACAAAAATACTATATACTCCTAACTGTACCCAAGAGATGAGAAGCAAAAATAAATAACAGGGTATTACAGAGAAGAAAACCTATTTTTATGCGAGGAGATTAAGTATGAAAGTTAAGAAGATTTTAGCAACAGCAATAACAGGTTTAGTAGTAATGAGTTCATTAGCAGGCTGTGGCGGTACAACAAATTCAAGTTCTTCAAATGATTTTAATGCAACATCACAGATTTCTGTAATAACAAGAGAAGATGGTTCAGGTACACGTTCAGCTTTTGTTGAACTTACAGATGTTCTTGAGGAAACAGATAGTAGCAAATCAGACAACACTACCCCCTATGCTATAGTACAAAGCAGTACACAGGCAGTTTTAACAGGTGTAGCTGGTGATGTAACTGCTATCGGATATATTTCACTTGGTTCTCTTAATGACACAGTAGATACACTGAAAATTGAAGGAGTTGCACCATCAGCTGAAACTGTAAAAGATGGTACATATAAGATTTCAAGACCATTTAATATTGCCACAAAGGATAATTTAAGCGAAGTTGCTCAGAATTTTATTGATTATATCCTTAGTGAAGAAGGACAGAAAATTGTAGCTGATGAAGGTTATGTAGAGGTTGTTGAAAATGCTGAGGCATTTGCAGGTGTAAAGGGTGAAGGCACAATAAAAGTTGGTGGTTCATCATCTGTATCTCCTGTAATGGAAAAACTTGCAGAGGCTTATGAACAGGTTAATACAAAAGCTACCATAGAGGTTAACACCAGTGACTCATCAACAGGTATGTCAGCAGTTGCTGAGGGTACTGTTGATATTGGTATGGCTTCAAGAGAACTGAAGGACAGTGAAACAGAAAAAGGAATAACGGGTCAGGCAATAGCAAAGGATGGTATTGCTGTAGTAATCAATAAGAATAATACTGTAGAAGATGTTACACTTGACCAGTTAAAGGATATTTACACAGGTACAATTACCACCTGGGAACTAAAGTAAATCAAAGCCATATTTTAATGAATGCAGAGTGGTTTTTAATTACTCTGCATTTTGCAAGAAAGGATTAACTTTGAATGGTTAAATATAAAGAGAAGATTATGCACATAGTTTTTTTATGTGCGGCACTTGTTTCTATTGCGGCGGTTATTCTTATATGTTTGTTTTTATTTGTTAATGGAATACCTGCAATGACTAAAATAGGTATGTTTGATTTCTTGCTGGGAACAAAATGGGCACCATCAAATGAGCCTGCCAGCTTTGGTATATGGCCGATGATACTTGGAAGTATTTACATAACAACCGGTGCGGTAATTCTGGGTGTTCCCATTGGCATAATGACAGCTATTTGTCTTTCGAGATTTTGTAATAAAAAAGTTTATAAAATTATAAAACCTGCAATAGATTTGCTTGCAGGTATTCCGTCAGTTGTTTACGGATTTTTCGGTATGGTGGTTTTAGTTCCATTTATAAGAGAATTTTTTGGCGGTAATGGATATGGAATTTTAACAGCTTCTATATTACTTGCAATTATGATTCTACCAACAATTATTAGTGTATCTGAAAGTGCATTGAATGCTGTTCCGAATTCATATTATGAAGGTTCGCTTGCACTTGGTGCTACAAGAGAACGCAGTGTTTTCCGCACAGTTGTGCCTGCGGCAAAATCAGGAATTCTTGCAGGTGTTGTACTTGGTATAGGTCGTGCAATAGGCGAAACAATGGCAGTTATCCTTGTTGCAGGTAACAGTGCAGTTGTACCAAACAGCATCTTTTCAGGTGTGCGTACCCTTACAACAAATATTGTACTTGAAATGGGTTACGCAACTGACCTCCACCGTGAGGCACTTATAGCCACAGGTGTGGTTTTATTTGTGCTTATTCTTATAATTAATATGTTGTTTGCAGTAATTAAAAACAGGGGGGCAAAATCATAATGGCAAAAGAAATTAAAGCAAACGAGATAAAAGCTATAAATACTACCTCCCTTAAACAGAGAATTATACAGTATAAAAATCATCCGTCATCTTTTATATTATTCGCTCTGTCTGTTTTATGTGCAATTATTACAGTTGGTGTTTTGCTGTTTCTTATAATATATATTCTGGTTCAGGGTATTCCTAATCTTACACCTGATTTGTTTTCTCTTGAGTATACATCAGATAATGCATCACTTATGCCTGCATTGGTGAATACAATTATTATGACAGCTATTTCACTTTTAATTGCTGTACCTCTTGGTATCTTTGCGGCTATATATCTTGTTGAATATGCAAAAAGGGGTAACAAACTGGTAGCTACTATAAGAACAACAGCCGAAACACTGTCTGGTATTCCGTCAATAGTTTATGGTTTATTTGGTATGCTGTTTTTTGTGTCTACTCTTGGTTGGGGTAACTCTCTTATTGCGGGTGCCTGCACAATGGCTATTATGATACTTCCTCTTATTATGCGTACTACTGAGGAGGCTCTGCAAACAGTGCCTGATTCTTTCAGAGAGGGTAGTTTTGGACTTGGTGCAGGAAAGCTACGTACAGTGTTCAGGGTAATTCTTCCAACAGCAATTCCTGGTATACTTTCGGGTATAATACTTGCAATAGGCAGAGTAGTGGGAGAATCTGCGGCACTTATATACACAGCAGGAACAATCGCACAGTATCCCAAGAATTTGTTAAGTTCTACACGAACCTTGTCAGTTCATATGTACCTTTGTACAAACGAAGGTTTACATACAAGCCAGGCTTATGGTACAGCTGTTGTTTTGTTAGTACTTGTAGTGCTTATAAATGCTTTATCATCATTTGTTGCTAAAAAGCTGACACAGAAAATGAGCTGACAGACATCTAACGGAGGAAAATAATGGATAAATTTTCAATTTCAAATATGGAACTTTATTATGGCAGTTTTAAAGCCTTAAAGAATATAAATTTAAAAATAAAAGAAAAAGAAATTACTGCTTTTATTGGCCCGTCAGGCTGTGGTAAATCAACTTTGCTTAAATCTCTTAACAGAATGAATGATTTAGTAGAGGGTTGCAAAATTACAGGAGAAATTCTTCTTGACGGTGAGAATATTTATGGAGATATGGATGTTAATATCCTTAGAAAAAGGGTAGGTATGGTGTTTCAAAAGCCAAATCCATTCCCGATGAGTATTTATGATAATATTGCCTATGGTCCCAGAACCCACGGAATACGCAAAAAGTCAGAACTTGATGACATTGTAGAAAAGGCTTTGCGTGATGCTGCTATATGGGACGAAGTCAAGGACAGACTAAAGAAGAATGCACTTGGAATGTCCGGAGGTCAACAGCAAAGACTTTGTATAGCAAGAGCTTTGGCAGTTCAGCCTGAGGTATTGCTTATGGATGAGCCAACTTCTGCACTTGACCCTATTTCAACATCAAAGATTGAAGATTTGGCTATGGAGCTTAAAGATAATTACACCATTATAATGGTTACTCATAATATGCAACAGGCGGCAAGAATTTCTGATAAAACAGCGTTTTTCCTTTTGGGAGAGGTTGTAGAGTATAATGATACTGTAAGAATTTTCAATATGCCTAAAGATAAGAGAACAGAGGAATATATTTCGGGAAGGTTTGGTTGATATGAGAGATTATTTTCAGCTACAAATTGATTCAATAGATAAAAGTTTGATTGAGATGGGCTTACAGCTTGAAAGTGCAATAGATAATGCCATTTTAACTCTTACTACTCAAGATGAAAGATTACTTGTAGAGGCAAAGCAGATTGAACTTGGTGTCAATAAAATGGAAAAAGAGTTGGAGGGACTTTGTCTTAATGTTATCTTGCGTCAGCAACCTGTTGCAAGTGATTTTCACTTGGTATCGGCAGTTTTGAAAATGATTACAGATATGGAGCGTATTGGAGATATAGCTGATGATGTGGCAGCTTTATCTGTAATGATTAAAGAATGTAGAGATACTGATATTTTAAATGACATTATAGGTATGGGCAGAAAATCTGTTGAAATGTTGAAAAGTGGCATAGATTCATATGTAAGCCGTGATGTAAAAATGGCTATTGAAACTTGCCGTAGTGATGACGAAGTTGATGAGATGTTTGTCAGTGTTAAACAGCGTCTTATTGATATGATTAAATTAGAAGAAAAGGGTGCAGACGAAGCCCCAGATTTGCTTATGATAGCAAAATATTTTGAACGACTCGGCGATCATTGCGTTAATATTGCGGAGTGGGTTGTATATGCCTTTACAGGTAACAGAGTAAATAGTCTTGATTTGCCTGAGGAAATTGATGAGGCTTTAAGTGATATACAGTAAATTTTTACATACTTTTTACACAGGTTATATATAATTCTTTGTCGGCTGTGGTATAATTACCATAGCCGATTTTCTTATTGATTTAGTATTTTATGGAGGGAAAGTACGGTATGATTTATATAGTAGAAGACGATGTTGATATAAGAGAGCTTGAAAGCTATGCACTTAAAAATAGTGGATATGAAGTAATGGCATTTGGTGAGAGCAGTGAATTTTACAAGGCTTGTAGTCAAAATAAACCCAGTCTGATACTGCTTGATATTATGCTTCCGAATGAAGATGGACTTTCTATTCTGAAAAAAATCAGGGCAGATGAGGAAATGCAAAATGTGCCTGTTATGATGGTTACGGCAAAAACCTCTGAAATAGACAAAGTAAAGGGTCTTGATATGGGAGCAGATGACTATATTTCAAAGCCATTTGGAGTAATGGAGTTTGTTTCAAGGGTAAAAGCTCTGCTTCGCAGATGTGAGCGTAAAGAAAGTCCTACTGTTCTTGAGTATAATGGTATAAAAGTCGATGACTTTAAGCATAAAGTAAGTGTTAATGGTGAACCTTGTGTTCTTACTTATAAAGAATATGAACTACTTAAATATTTGATAGCTAACAAGGATATTGTACTTACTCGTGAAAAACTTCTGGAGAAAGTGTGGGGTTACGATTTTGGTGGGGAAAGCCGAACTGTAGATGCCCATATTAAAACATTAAGACAAAAACTAGGTGACAGTGGAAGTATGATAAAAACTGTACGTCACGTTGGTTATAAGGTAGGGGAATAATTTGAAACTGCGTACCACTTTAACAAAAAGGTTAGTGGCTATATCGGGTATATCAATACTGCTTACGATATTATGTTTTGGTTTAGCGTCCTGGTATGTTTTTTCAGAACAGGCATATAGCGACCTTGTAGCATATGGAAATATGCTGGTAGGATATTTTGAACAGGATAGTGAAGCGAAGTTGGATTCTTTAAACATTGAAGGTTATAGAATCACTGTTATCGACGAAGATGGAGAAGTGATTTATGAGAGTGATAAACAACTTCTTGCAAGTGAAATGGAAAATCACATTGGACGACCTGAGGTTGAACAGGCTGTAAAAAACGGTATAGGTGAAAGCTCACGTTATTCACATACATTGCACAAGATGATATATTACTATGCGAAGGAAATGGAAAACGGTCATATTATGCGTGTGGGAAAAGAGGCTGAAAGCATTTTTAACTTATATGGCTGGATGATACTCATAACAGCACTTCTGGCTATGTATGTTTTGTTGGTGTGTTTTCTTGTTTCAAGCCGATTTACAAAGAAGATAGTCAAACCTTTTGATAATCTGAAAGATTATAATGGGAAAACGATAATTTACGATGAACTTAAACCCTTTGCGGATACAATTACATCTCAGCGAAGAAAAATCCGACATCAGTTTGAAGATTTGCAGGAAGAACGTGACAAAATAACCACCCTCATCTCTAATATGCAGGAAGGCTTTATTATGCTTGATGTTGATAAGGTTATAATTATTGAGAATGAAAGTGCCAAGCAAATTCTTAAAACCAGATATCACCACAACGAAGGCAAAAATATGCTTGAAGCATATGAAAATGACAAACTTATTCAAAGCATTAATAAAGCATCTAAAGGCGAAAGTAACATAGATGAAATAAAGATAAATAAAAAGATTATAAAACTTTATGTTAATCCTGTTTATTCCAGTGGAGAAATGGTTGGAATTATATGTCTTTTGCTTGATGTTACAGAGCAGAAAAAGACAGAAAAACTAAGACGTGAATTTACAGCCAATGTTACCCACGAACTGAAAACACCTCTTACATCAATTTCGGGATATGCCGAAATGATAGAAAATGGTATGGTGTCAGAGCTGGAGGATATGCAGAAGTTTGCAGGCAGAATACACAAAGAGGCAGGTAGACTTATTATGTTAATAGGTGACATAATGAAGCTGTCTAAAATGGATGACAAAGTATATCAGGTTGAGGGGGTTAAAAAAGTTAATCTGAAGGATATGGTTGAGGAATCCATTGAAGTGCTTGAGGTTCCTGCAAAAAATAATCAGATATCTTTTGTTACAAATCTTACTGATGTTACTTTTATAGGCAATGAAACACAACTGTATGAATTGGTGTTTAATTTGTGTGACAATGCCGTGCGTTATAATAAACCGGGTGGCAGTGTATTTATTAATCTTGAAAGAGTAGATGAAAACCCTGTGCTTACTGTACGTGATACAGGAATAGGAATTGACAAGAAACATCAGGACAGAATTTTTGAACGTTTTTATCGTGTGGATAA
>JAXJXA010000103.1:0-10180 GCA_036307745.1 Acutalibacteraceae bacterium
GTTTAAAGAGTGTGGAATAGAATCGGACTTTTATGCAAATCGTCGTCGTAGCTTTGATGAAGTTTTGCCTTGGGATCATATTGACTATGGTGTAACAAAGGAATTTTTGATAAGCGAATGTAAAAAGGCTTATAATGAACAAACAACCGCTAATTGCCGACAAAAATGCAGTAACTGCGGTGCAAATAAATGGAAAGGCGGTGTGTGCTTTGAAAAATGTAAGAATATGGTTTAAAAAGGACGGAGCAACACGCTATATATCACATCTGGACTTGAATAGAGTTATGACCAGAGCAATCCAACACAGCAAACTACCTGTATGGCACACTGAGGGATTTAATCCTCATCCTTTTATCTCATTTGCATTACCTCTTTCACTGGGTTTCAGAGGGGTTAAAGAAGCAATGGATATAAGGCTTCTGGAGGAAGTTACAAAAGATAAGATTATAAACACCCTGAATAATTGTCTGCCAATCGGAATAGAAGTTTATGATGTTACAGAACCTGTTATGAAAGCGGGAAAAATCGCCTTTGGCAAATTTGATATAAAAGCTGAAAGTGATAACACAAGCCTTGAGGAACTTTTTGAGATGTTCCGCAATATGTTTTCTCTTGAGAAAATAGAGGTAGAAAAATCAGGCAAAAAAGGTACAAAAATAATTGACCTTAAACCACACATAGGAAGTTACACTCTTGAAAAATTAGATGATTGTGTAAACCTTGAAATTATTTTACCTGCTGGCAGTGTAAACAATATAAATCCAATGTTGTTGATTACAGCACTTGAAAAATTGAATAACATTGAAATAGATACAGATATAACAAGGCTTGATGTTTACAATGAAGAGATAAAACCTTTTGAATAATGTTTTTACAACTTAAGAGTGTATTTAAAAAGGGGTAATTAAATGAATCTTATAAAAGTATTATTAAATTTTGTTATAAATGGTACATCAGATGTAACTGGAAACAGAAAAATCCCACGGGCTATAAGAGCAGTAATAATGTTAATTTATACTATAATTTTAACTGTTTTTATAGTATTTCTGATATCTAGTCTGATGGATACACAAGATACAATAACCAAAGTAATTCTCGGATTTTTGTCAGCAGCACTTGCAATTATTATTGTTCGGGGTTGGCGTAAGGTTATTAAAAGATAGCCGTATTTTATATAGTATAAAAATAACAAAGGGGTATTTGAAATGGATATTATAGGAGAAATACTGGAACTTTTTTGTTGACAGTGCAACTGGTTTAATGGGAAGTAATAAAGTTCCCAGAGTTATAAGAATGGTGATAATGTTAATTTCTACGATAATTTTAGTAGGATGTATTGTCTTTCTGATAGCGTGTTTTATTAAGGCTGTTGATACAATAATAAGAATTATATTGGCAATTTTATCGCTAATGATTGTAGTTATTATTATCAAAGGTTGGATAAAGGTGTTCAGAAGATAAAATGAATCTGATAACAAACTGTGGATAAAACAGGGTGTTATAATTATAAATTTATTTAATAGGAGGTATGTTTATGGACAAGCATTTGGTACAGGTAGAAAATCTTACTAAAATTTATGGTAAGGATTTTAAAGCTGTGGACAATATCAGCTTTTATGCTGATAAAGGAGAGATAATTGGTTTTGTAGGTGACAATGGAGCAGGTAAAACAACCGTAATAAAATGTCTTACAGGTATTTTGCAAGCTACCTCAGGCAATATAACAGTATGTGGTCACAAGGTTGGAACCGGAATAGAAGCTAAAAAATGTATTGGCTACACCGCAGATAATCCCGACTTTATGTTAAGGCTTACTTGCAGAGAATATCTTGAATTTCTTGCAGATGTATATGAACTTGATACAGAAACCAGGGACAAGAATATTGAAACTCTTACAAAACGCTTTGAGATTGAAGAAGTTTTGCCGAACAGACTTGATTCCTGTTCTCACGGAACACGTCAGAAAATTATGGTAACAGGTGCTCTTATACATAATCCTCCCGTATGGATTTTGGACGAGCCAATGACAGGTCTTGATCCTCAGTCTGCTTTCAGACTCAAAAAGATGATAAGAGAACACGCACAGCAGGGCAACAGTGTTTTATTTTCTACCCACGTTCTTGACACTGCGGAGGAAATCTGTGATAAGGTTATAATTATACGCAAAGGTAAGGTTGTATGCTTTGATACAGTAGAAAACCTTAAAAGCAAATATGGCGGTCTTTCTCTTGAGGACAGCTACCTGAATATAGTAGGTGACGGTAATGAGCAGTAGTATAAAAAAAATAAGGCTCCTTACAAATGCTTTGCTGAAAAATTCTATGGCTGAGGCAGATCCGTTTAAATTTAAGGGGCTTAAAATTGCAATTTATATAATAGGTACAGCTATTATGGTTGGTTGTGCGGTACTTGTGGGATATTTTACCCAAATTTTAACCGTAGCAGTTACACTGCTTGGCGGTGGCGGAACAGAAGCGGCTCAACTAATAATGTATTTTATTAGTGTGTTTGGTGCTGTCTTTGGTGTTAACGTAATATGTGGTTTATTTTACTTTTCTATGGATTTGTCACGAATTTTGCCGTATCCATTTAGACCGGCTGAAATTTGTATGTCAAAATTCACTGTGGGCTATTTACAGGAAAGTATAATGGAGTTTATGGTAATAATAGGAATTTTAGTTGGTTATATGATTGCTGACGGATTTTCTATACTTGGTGTAATATTTGCACTGTTTGGTGTTGTGTTGCTCCCAGTGTTGCCTATATTCTACTGTGCTTTGTTTGCTATGTTATTTATGAGTCTTGCGAAGAAAGCACATTCCATAAAAAATGTAAATATGGTGTCTGCAATGTGCGGAATATTCTTTGTGCTTATTTTTGTTATTTCGCTCCTACAGCTTGAAGATATTACGGCGGAAACCTTTATTTACAGTCTTGTTGATGGAAGCAATATGTTTATGGTTATAATGCAGTATGTTTTCTTTACAGTGCCTATTCTTTGTCTGGCAATAAGCGGACAGAATATTCTGTTATTCTTGCTGTTCTTAGCTGTACACATTGCAATGGTAGTTGTACTGTATTTCTTAGCTTCAAAGCTGTATATAGGAGGAGTTACCGCTGTAATGTCAGCAGGTAAGAGACAGTCACACTCAACTGTAAAAAGTAGTAAACAGCACGGAGCTTTTACAGCTAACCTTTACAGAGAACTTAAAACCTTACTTCGTACCCCTACATATATTATCAACTGTATTATACCAAATGTTATTCTGCCATTAATTGGATTGATTATAATATTTACAGGTAGTGGCGGAGAAGTAAGTAAAATTGTAAATGGACTTAACAATCCTGATGTGCTGGTTTTGTTTTCAGTAATCGTGGCTTCCTGTCTGATTACTGCAATGAGCGGTCTTTCATCATCTTCTTTTACACGAGAAGGTAATCACGCAGATTTATTGAAATATATACCGGTACCATACAAAACACAGGTAAATGTAAAAGTTGTTATTGCAGTTGTTTTCTCACTTCCTGCAGCTTTGTTGGGTGTATTGCTTGTGTGTATAAGTATTGGTTGTAATGCATTACTGACGCTTGCTTGTCTTGCAGGTTGTTTAATGGCGGTTATGATAACAATATATACAGGTGTTCTGTTTGATGCTATGCACCCCAAGCTGGTATGGGAAGACGAACTTTCTGCTTTGCGTGGTAATATGAGTACATTTTTGCATATGGCTGTGGCTATTGTCATTGGTGTTGTGTTGGCTGTGCTGTACTTCTTCTGTGGAAACTTTATGTTTATCCCCGTGGTGCTTGCGGCGTTGTTGGTGATAACAGTTATACTTGCAGTGTACTGCACAAAACGTACAGAGTGTTTACTTGATGAAATGATAGTATAATTTTCAAACGACCCTTAAAATTTAGATATAACAATAAGCTGACCCCATCACTGCTTTTGCGGTGATGGGGTTTATGCTAAGTTTTACAAAAATTATTCTGTTATCTATTTTATTTAATACAGCGGTAGCATTTTACTTTTAAATAAGATATAATTATTTAAACAAATTAATAACCTTGGGGTGATACTTTTGGAATATGTAAAAGCAACAGAAAAATATGCAGAACAGATTTATAACTTAGTACAAAACACAATTATTACAATTTATCCTAAATATTATCCACAGGAAGTCGTCGATTTCTTTTGTAAACTTCATAGCAAACAAAATATTATTGAAGATATAAAAAGCGGTTATGTAAGTATTTTGTTAGACGGTAATGGTTTAGTAGGAACAGGAAGTTATAAGGATAATCATATTACAAGAGTGTATGTTGCTCCTGCTTTTCAAGGTCAGGGTTATGGTAGTTGTATTATGCAGAATCTGGAGGATAAGATTGCATTAAAATATGATACAATTTATCTTGATGCTTCGCTTCCTGCAAGCAGTTTATATGAACACAGAGGATATAAAACCATTAAACACGATAAATGGAATGTTGAAAATGATGTTGTGTTAGTTTATGAGGTTATGGAAAAACAGCTTTGAAAGAGTAAATAACGATTGTAAGATTAGCAATAAAATCAGATATAGAAAGTTTATGTTATGCCTTTTCAAAGGAGGAGAAGGAGAAAGGAAATATATGATGAAATATTATGATGTTGTTTTGTTTGATCTCGATGGTACATTAGTTGATACCGGATTGGGAATAACAAATTCTGTTATGTATTCGTTGAAAAAATTTGGAATAGAAGTTAAAGAAAGACAATCGCTTTATAAGTTTGTAGGACCACCTCTGCATAAATCTTTTGAGAAGTTTTACGGCTTTTCTTCTGAAAAGGCTATGCAGGCAGTTGAATATTACCGTGAATATTATAAGAATAAAGGAATGTTTGAAATCACTGTTTATAATGGTATAGAAAATCTCCTAAAAACATTAAAAAGTACTGGTAAAACATTGGCGGTAGCTACTTCTAAACCAGAGGTGTTTGCAAAAAGAATTTTAAAGCACATTGATTTTGATAAATACTTTGATATAATAGCAGGTGCTAATCTTGATGGTACACGTACTCAAAAATCCGAAGTTGTTGAATATGCCCTAAAAAGCTGTAATGCAACGAATTTATCAAAAGTAGTTATTATAGGTGACAGAGAATATGACGTTTATGGTGCCTACACAGTTGGTATTGACAGTGTGGGTGTAACATTTGGTTACGGAAATAGGGCAGAGCTTGAAAATGCAGGAGCTAATTATATTGCAGATTCAGCAGAAAATTTAATAAAACTTTTTACAGAAGACAATTAAGACAACATATTCAGACAGGCTGTTTTGCACAGTCTGTTCTTTTTTTATGCAAATTCTGTTATTTATAATGATGTTTTTTATAGAGCGGTACGGTTTTATAATTATGAAAAATATCCTGTTTGTTGGTCAAAAATATATAATTTTTTTGGATAAATGTAAAAGTGCCTAAAAATTAATAATAATTTTTTTGAATTATTTTTATAAATAACTAGCATTTTGGGTAAAAAAAGAGTATAATAATCGGTAGCAACATTTTGTACTATTTTTTAAAATCTGGTACAGCTTGCAAAAATTTAAAATGGGAGTATGATATGGAAATTTTAAGACGTGCAATTCTTATTGCAAAAGAACGCAATCTTGATATTTGTCTTGCTTCCACAACCGGTAACACTGCAAAATCTGCACTTGATATTATAAGTGAGATTAATTACACCGGCAGGTTGGTGGTAGTGAGATGTGCCTGTGGTTCTCACGGCAATGGAGAAACAGGTATGAGCCGGGAAGTCTATGATGAGTTGTGCCAGAAAGGTGCTTCTGTAGTTACCTCAGGACATGCCCTTAGTGGATGTGAACGTGGGGTAGCAAAGAAATATTCGGGTGGTTATCCTGTTTTGGTTATCGCAGACACTCTGCGTATGTTGGGACAGGGTGTAAAGGTATGTGTTGAAATTTCGTTGATGGCTAATGATGCAGGAATGTTGACATATGGCAAACCTGTTGTATGTGTTGGTGGTAGTGGCAGTGGAGCTGATACTGTGTGTGTTATAACACCAGGATATTCATCTACTGTTTTTGATACTGTAATTAACGAAATAATTGAAAAGCCCGATTTTTATTCATCAAAATAAAATGAATTAAATCTGATTTGGTCTTAATATAGGCTTAAATAGTATATATAGTGGGTTTCTGAAAAGGAGAATACATAATATGGAAAAGAAAAATCTTGACTGGGCTAATATTGGCTTTGGATACAGAAAAACTGATAAAAGATTTGTTTGTAATTTTAAAGATGGTAAGTGGGATGATGGTGCCCTCATAGAAGATGATATGATTACAATGAGCGAGTGTGCATGCGTTCTTCAGTATGCACAAACTTGTTTTGAAGGCCTTAAGGCTTACACAACAGAGGATGGTAAGATTGTATGTTTCCGTCCTGATCTTAACGCTCAGAGAATGTCTGACACTTGCGTAAGGCTTGAAATGCCGCAGTTGCCTGTTGAGAAATTTGTACAGGCTATTGTTGAAACTGTAAGAGCAAATGAGGCTTATGTTCCCCCGTATGGTTCAGGTGCTACACTTTATATCAGACCTTATATGTTTGGTATTAACCCTGTTATTGGTGTAAAGCCTGCAAGTGAGTATCAGTTCAGAGTATTTACAACACCTGTTGGTCCTTACTTTAAAGGTGGTGCAAAGCCTATTACAATCAAAGTTAGCGATTTTGATCGTGCAGCTCCTCACGGAACAGGTCACGTTAAGGCTGGTCTTAACTATGCTATGAGTTTGCACGCTATTGTTACAGCTCATGCTGAGGGCTATGATGAAAACTTGTACCTTGACCCTGCTACAAGAACAAAAGTTGAGGAAACAGGCGGTGCAAACTTTTTATTTATTACAAAGAATAATAAGGTGATTACTCCAAAGTCTGAGAGCATCCTGCCTTCTATTACAAGACGTTCACTTATGTATGTTGCTGAGCATTACCTTGGACTTGAAGTTGAGGAGAGAGAGGTTTATCTCGACGAGTTGAAGGATTTTGCAGAGTGTTGTCTTTGTGGTACAGCTGCTGTTCTTTCTCCTGTTGGTAAAATTGTAGACCACGGCAAGGAAATTTATTTCCCAAGCGGAATGGAGAAGATGGGTCCTGTTACTCAAAAGCTGTATGATACTCTTACAGGAATTCAGATGTGTAAAATTGAGGCACCAGAAGGTTGGATTTGTGAAATTAAATAAGATAAAAAATAATGGTAATTGTAGTTTTATAACTGCAATTACCAATTTTTGCCTAACAAGGATTTGTATATAAAAAACAAAAAATTAACACAGAAAGCAGGTTTATTTTATGAGGGTTTTTGAAAAGTCAACAAAACTTGACAATGTTTGCTATGATATTCGTGGGCCGGTAATGGATGAAGCCAACAGAATGATTGCAGATGGAACAGAGATTTTAAAACTTAACATTGGCAACCCTGCTGTGTTTGATTTTAAAGCACCACAGGCTATTCTTGACAAAATGGCTGAAAGCCTTGTAAATACCGAAGGTTATTCTGACTCAAAGGGTATTATCTCTGCAAGACTTGCTATTGCTGAGTACTGCAAAAAGAAAGGCATACCTAATGTTACTGTTAACGATATTTATACAGGTAATGGTGTAAGCGAACTTATAACTATGTCTATGCAGAGTTTGCTTAATAATGGTGATGAAATGCTGGTTCCAGCTCCTGATTACCCATTGTGGACAGCTTCGGTAACTCTTGCAGGCGGTAATGCAGTGCATTATCTATGTGACGAAAAATCCAACTGGTACCCTGATATTAATGATATAAAAAGCAAAATTACAAGCAAGACAAAGGGTATTGTTATAATCAATCCCAACAACCCAACAGGTGCATTATATCCTGTTGAGATTTTACAACAAATTGTAAATATAGCACGTGAACATCAGCTTATAATTTTTGCAGACGAGATTTATGACAGACTGGTTATGGATGGTAAAAAGCACGTTTCTATTGCGTCACTGGCTCCTGACCTTATGGTTGTAAGTTTTAACGGCCTTTCAAAATCTCATTTGATTGCAGGCTACCGTTGTGGTTGGATGTGCCTTAGTGGTGACAAATCAAAGTGTAAAGGATATATTGAGGGACTTAATTTACTTTCTTCAATGCGACTTTGTTCAAATGTACCTGCACAGTCTGTAATAGAATTAGCACTGAGTCTTACAAAGGAAACAGAGGATTTGCTTATACCGGGTGGCAGAGTGTATGAGCAGAGAGAGTTTATTTACAATGCACTTAATCAGATTGAGGGTGTAAGTGTTGTTAAACCAGAGGCAGCTTTCTATATCTTTCCTAAAATTGATATTAAAAAGTTCAATGTTACTGATGATGAAAAAATGGTACTTGATATTTTAAAGCAACAGCATATATTGCTTACTCATGGTGGTGGATTCCACTGGGAAACCCCAGACCATTTCAGAATTGTATATCTGCCTGATGTTGCTTGTTTGCAAAAAGCAACCACAAAACTTGCAGATTTCTTTGCAAATTATAGACAATGAGAATAATAAAAAATATAACCTGCGGTAAAGCGTGATATTCTTAACGGAGAATTACACCGATTTTATTTACCTAATGGTGAGTGTTATTAAACCATCAACGATTTGCAAATTTAAAACGCAGGTCATACTACTTTTGAAGAAATAATCTAATATCCAAAGAAGGATATAAAAACAGCAACAGCGGAGTAATCACCCCGCTGTTGTCTTATTTAATCTAAATATTTTTTAAGATATGTATTGAAATGATATATCAATTCTTTATTTTCCATTTGTGGACGCCACATAAAGAAATTTTTATCGTATGTATCAAACCAAAAAGAAATTTCACGATTTCGCTTCGGATCTCTTGTAATATCGCCTTCAAGAACAACCCAAAATGGCAAAATCTCATCATTTGTAATACCACCAACTTCGCGATACTTTTTTATCAATCCGGGCGTAAATAATTTGCACATTCTTTCATGAGCATTGCCGCGACCAGCACTGGGGTCTTTACCTTCAACCCAACCGTCTTGTCTTTTTATCTCCCCAAAAAGGATTTTTCCAGTCTTTTTGTTTTTGATTGAAAAGTCAGGCGAAACACCCCAACCTCGTCGCTTGGCGTTTTCCATTGTAGCAGTATCGGGACAATAGATTTGCGACAATGTTTCTTCGCTTAACTCAACATTTTCATAAATATGTTTCAAATCGGTTGGATGCTCATTTATAACATAATCTGTTCCAATAAACGCCTTTTTGAAGGCGTTTATAAGGTTTTTCTCTGCAACGCCAGATAGACCACTCGGACCAGACTCCGTTTGCCAGTTCTCTCTGTTGCTTAATTCTGTTTTTGCCATTATTTACACCTCATATTCCTTTAAATAGCTCTTCAAGAGAAATTTCCAATCCTTTTGCGATTTTTTCTATATTTACAATGGAAATATTACGCTTTCCGTTTTCGACAGAAGCATAATAGGTTCTGTCCATTTCAATAGATAAAGCAAATTTTTCTTGACTAATCCCCTTACTCAATCTGATTTGCTTGATGCGTTTTCCGAATTTAGTGGTAATCATAATCGCACCCCCTAGACAATATTCTATAAATATGTTGCGAATAAGGCAACGGACTATGAGTAACGTTAATATTGACTTTTAATATAGAATGATATATAATTAAGAAAAATATAAAATGAGGTTTATTTATGAATACCGACCCCCAAAATATTACTGCCTATTCGTTGTATAATGTTCAAGCAAAACAACGAACAAAGGTTAATCCATTAGAGGATATATATCCAGAATTACCCGACAAGAAATATCAGGTCATATATGCAGATCCGCCTTGGGATTATGGTGGGAAAATGCAGTATGATAAAACAACTATCAAAGATAAAAATGTGGGCTTTGAAAAGAAAATTTTTATAAGTTCGGCAACATTTAAATACCCAACTATTAAATTAAAACAGCTTAAAGAATTAGATGTTGCTTCAATTTCCGCAGACGATTGTTTGTTGTTTATGTGGACTACTGGTCCGCAAATGGAAAATGCCATTGAACTTGGTACTGCTTGGGGATTTAAATATAAAACCATTGCATTTGTATGGGATAAAATGGTACACAATCCCGGGA
>JAXJXA010000104.1:0-4851 GCA_036307745.1 Acutalibacteraceae bacterium
CTTTTTCTATTTTCAAACAAACCCTAGTATTAGTATTGCCTTTATTGTAGTTTAGTTCTCATTTTTTCTAGTATTTTCTTTTCTTTGCGTGATATTTGTACTTGAGACATATTAAGAGTTTTGCCTGTTTCGCTTTGCGTTTTATTTTTAAAAAATCGTAATATTATTATCTGTTGCTCTGTTTCGTCCAGTTCGGTTATAATTTGGCGAAGAGCCATAAGCTCTGTAAGTTTTTCTTCAGGAGGTGCAACAGGAATATCTATTTGTTTTTCTCCGCTTTCGTTATCAGCGGTAAGTGATAACGGCTGAGTACCTGCATTTATTGCTTCTGCAACTTGTTGTGGTTCTAACTCCATAATTTCTGCAATCTGTAAAATTGTTGGTTCGAAACCGTTTTTATCTCTGAAATCCTTTATGGTGCGATTTATTTTCAGTGACAACTCCTTTAAACCCCTGCTTACTTTAACTGTACCACCATCTCTGAAAAGTCGCCTTATTTCTCCCAGAATTACAGGTACAGCATAAGTGGAGAAACATAGACCTCTTTCTGTATCAAAATGGTCGGTTGCTTTTATAAGTCCCACACAGCCTGCACTATAAAGGTCGTCATATTCAATGCCTTTTCCTTTAAAACGTGTAGCACAAGCGTGTACTAATCCCAGATTGCTTTCTATAAATTCATCTCTGCACATATCAGCTTTTTACCGAAATTTTCGGCATTATGTATTTTTCCATTGTTACGGTTGTGCCTTTTCCGGGTTTTGAAACTACTTTTATTTTATCCATAAAACTCTGCATAACTGCAAAACCAAGTCCGGCACGTTCGCTTCCACCTGTGGTAAACATAGGCTCCATAGCCTGTTGAATATTTTCTATGCCTACACCTTTGTCTTTAACCTGTATAATAACTATGTTGGTATCAGTAATTTGTACCTTTATTGTAACTGTGCCGATGGTATTGCTGTATCCGTGTACTATTGCATTTGTAACAGCCTCTGATACGGCTGTTTTTATGTCAGAAAGCTCTGCTATAGTGGGGTCAAGCTGTACTACAAAACCAGCTACAGAGCTTCGTGCAAAGGCTTCATTTGCACTTCTGCTGTCAAATAAAAGTTTCATTTCATTTATTATATTCATTTTTTTACTTCCTTTCCCTTATACTCAAGTACACCTAAAGAGCCTACACCTGAAAGATTTAAAATTCTTTTTAGATGAGGGGGAACATTACATACAAGAACTCTGCCCCCTATAAGTGACATAAGGCGATATCTACCCATAATAAGCCCTATACCTGAACTATCCATAAATTGTACGGTTGAAAAGTCCAGTCTTAAAAGGGTGGGGTGGTGTTTTTCCACAAGAGCATCAATTTCTTTTCTCATTTCTCTGGCTGTGTGATGGTCAATATCTCCTATTAGCATTGCGGTTAAATCATCCTGTGACAATACAGTCTGCACATACATTTTTAATCAATCCTTTTACTTTGTTTTTCTGAAAGTTTTGGTGAAGATAATATAATTTTTGCAATAAAAAATCTTCTACCCCAAAAGGCAGAAGATTTCTGTTTTTATATTATATTAGGTCATATCTGAAAACTCAAAAAAACTGTCTATTTCTACTAATACGGGCGATTTCTCCGTTTTTTCATTCAAACTCATCTCGTCTTAGTGAAATATTCAGTAATTTTTCTGTTTTCAGATACTCCCTAGTATCAGATACTCCCTAATTAAATTTGCAAATCCTCTGTGCTTAAATAGTACACTAAAGGCAGTGCAAAAATTATCAGTTTTCAATGTCGATTAATACATTTTTTTTACGTTTTTTAAGACAACGTACAATCAATGGGCGTAACTGTGATGCAAGATATAAAGAACCACAAACAAGCACAACTCCGTTATCTCCGGCAATATCCAGAGCTTTTTCAATGGCTTCGGTAAAACTTTCCATTGGATAAACCATATCAAAAAATTTAACAGCTTTTTCGGCAAGGTCTTCCTTTGATTGTTTGCGTGGATTGTCAGGTTCCAAAGTTATTACAGCATCAATAAGCCCGTCCAGATATTCCAAAGAGGAGTTACTGTCTTTATCTTTAAGCATACCCATTATACATACAATTTTTTTGCCTGCAAGATATTTTTTTATTGCCGTGCCCAATGCTTCCATTCCGTTTGGATTATGGGCACCGTCAATAAACACAACAGGTTCTTTGCATATAAGTTCAAGTCTTGCGGGCATTTTTGCTTTTGCAAAGCCTTCTATGATGTTTTGGTTGCTTATTTTAAAGTTACAGTATTCTCTAAGAACTTCAAGAGCATTAAGTGCTAATTTTGCATTTTTTATTTGATGATCGCCTATAAGATGAATTGTAATTTCTGTATTATTACACAGGAACGTTGTATGCTCTATATCTTGTTTTGTTACAGTAACGGGCAGAGTATCTGCATAGAATAAACGGTTATGCATTTTTTCTGTTGTGTTAGCAATAACAGTGTCAGCAGTGCCACCCTGTCGGTAGTATACTGTGTTGCTGTTTTCTTTGATTATACCACTTTTTTGAAGGGCAATTTCCTCAATAGTATTGCCCAATATAGCTGTGTGATCATAACTGATTGATGTAATAACCGAAACAAGAGTGTTTTTTACTACGTTGGTGCAATCAAGAGTACCGCCAAGTCCTGTTTCAAGCACAACAATGTCACAGCCATTTTCAGCGTACCATTTAAAAGCTATAGCGGTAATATATTCAAACTCTGTAATGATTATCCCTTTTGATTTTAAATCCTCAAGAAGTGGATAAGTTTCTTCAACACAACGTACAAGCTCATTTTCGTTTATCATTTTGCCATCAATTTGCATACGCTCTCTGAATTCGATAATATATGGTGAAATAAACAAACCTGTTTTATATCCTGAGGCTGTCAAGGTGGCAGAAATCATCTTGCTGGTAGAACCTTTTCCGTTTGTACCTGCAATGTGTACATATTTGAGCTTATCCTGAGGATTGCCCATAACAGAAAGTAACTCCATAATTCTGTCAAGTCCCGGACGTGACCCGAAAAGCAATAGCGAATTGATTTTTGAAACAGCTTCTTTATAGTTCATCTTCATCATCTCTTTCAGTTATCATTTTATATATAATTCCTTTTTTTATACCTGTGATTTTTGCAACCCTTTTAGCTGACTCACTGGCAGAAATATTTTCCTTTTTAGCTAAAGTCAAAGCCATTATTACAGCATCTTCAGGAGTATATTCCTCAGAAAATTCATCTTCCTTTACTCCGTCTACAATAAGTACAATCTCGCCTTTAAGGGGAGATTCTGCATAATCTGAAACAGCTTTTTCAAGAGTGGTGGATATTACTTCTTCGTGTATTTTGGTAAGTTCTCTTACAATGGCTATTTTTCTGTTACCAAAAGCGTCGAGCATATCTTTAAGGGTTGCATTGAGCTTGTGAGGTGCTTCGTAGAAAATCATTGTTCTTTTTTCTTTTTTTACTTCTTCAAGGTGTTCTCGTCTACTTTTTTTATTGACACTCAGAAAGCCTTCAAAGGTAAATCTGCCCGTAGGTAAACCTGATAAAGCCAGTGCTGATACAACTGCACTTGGACCAGGTATTGCACGGGTAATTATTCCGTACTCTATACATTGGCTGATAAGCATTTCACCAGGGTCTGATATACAGGGCATACCTGCATCTGTAACAATAGCACAGTTTTCACCATTTAATATCCTTTGGCATATTATTTCTCCACGTTCACGCTTATTATGCTCAAAGTAACTGATCAGAGGCTTTTTAATGCCAAAATGATTAAGTAGCTTAAGAGTTACACGAGTATCCTCGGCAGCAATAAAATCTACATTTTCAAGAGTTTCCAACGCTCTTGGAGAAATATCACCCAAATTTCCGATAGGTGTACCTACAACATATAAAATACCTGCCATCATTCCAACTCCTTAAATGCACCGTAAATGTTCATCATTTCTTCTGAGAAATTACCCTCGTCATCCTCTATAAATAGTGCAGGCATAACATTAAGTCCGCCCGGTTTTCCTCCTCGTCGTCCTTCAATAAGGAAAAGTTTGGGTGCCTTATTTTTACGCTGTTGTACCATTCTTAGTTTTTTAGGCTCTAACAAATTATTACGCATAGCTGTTATAACATCTGTAAGTCTTTCGGGACGCAGACAAAGGCAGAATCTTCCACCAAATCTTAACAACCCTGATGCTGTTTTAACTACATCTTCTATAGTACAATTACTTTCGTGTCGTATAATAGAATGTGATACACCTTGGCTGACTATTCCGGTACCAAGAGGCTTGTATGGTGGATTGCACACCACTACATCAAAACTGCCGAATGTCAGCTTACCTTTCAGATTACGTAAATCTTCATTTATAACTGTAATTCTGTCCTGAAGATTGTTAAGTTCAACAGAGCGTTGTGCCATATCAGCACCATTTTCCTGAATTTCAACAGCATAGGTGTGTTTGGGAGGATTTTCTCTGTTCCACAGCAGGGGTATAGTGCCACAACCTGTGCCAAGGTCAACAACTGTTTCACGTTTTAAAGGTTTTGAAAAGTCTGCTAATAGTATTGTGTCTGTAAAAAAGTGATGTTCGTCACTTACAATTACATTTATACCTCTACCAAGGGGTTGAAGCTCTTCGTTTTCTTTTAGCAAAATTTCTCACCTCTATATTTACTTAATTATCTTTCAATTATAGCATTTTACGATATAATATGCAATCGTTTGATTTTAATTATCACGTCAATCTAATTCTTTAATAAAAATGTAATGTTTATAGCAAATTTGTTGCTTTTTATTATTGAAAGTCTGTTTAATTACAAA
>JAXJXA010000105.1:0-6498 GCA_036307745.1 Acutalibacteraceae bacterium
ATACGGTCATCAAGCTCAGTGAGAATATCACGCAAACGAACAAGATTTTCTTCAGTACCTTTCAGCTTTCTTTCAGCTTCTAATTTTCTGTACCTGTAACGTGAAATACCTGCCGCTTCTTCAAAGATTTCTCGCCTATCTTCACTTTTTGATGCCACAACGCTGTCAATCTTACCTTGACCAATCATAGAATAACCGTCACGTCCCAGACCAGTATCCATAAATAGTTCGTGAATATCTTTCAGTCGGACAGCCGCTTTATTAATCATATAGTCGCTGTCACCAGAACGATAGTAACGTCTTGTTATTGCAACCTCATCACCATCATATGCAAGAGTTCTGTCTTTATTCTCAAACGACAAAGTAACCTCGGCATAACCCTGTTTTTTACGGGAATCTGTACCGTTAAAAACTACATCCTCCATTTTTGAACAGCGTATAGCCTTTGGCGATTGTTCACCAAGTACCCAGCGTATAGCATCACTTATATTACTTTTACCGCTACCGTTTGGTCCTACTATTGATGTAATACCTTTGTCAAAAGTTAATTTTGTTTTATCAGGAAAGGTCTTAAAGCCTTGTACCTCCAATGATTTTAAAAGCACGTTTCAAGTCAACTCCAAGTATTTTTAAATTAAACTTATAATAATTAAGAAATAAATTAGAATTTACCAGTTACACAAACTAAGATTTATCTTTTCGGAAACCAAGGAATACATCTATTTACTTTTTTACAGTAATCCTTATATTCCTGACCATATAAATCAGCAAGCCATTTTTCTTCTGTTTTCTTTAAAAATACAGTCATATAAATCCAGCAAATAACAGGTATTACAAATAGGATAAGATTATTAGCAATTAAAACAGCACCAATACATATCATAAAAAATGCACTGTAAATAGGGTTTCTTACAACACTGTATACACCAGTAACTATCAGCTTGTTTTCAACTATACTATCAAACACTTTTGCCTTATAATTAGCACTGTACCATAAATATACTCCAATCAAAATAATTACAACAGCTATAATAAAAAATGGTATTTGCAAAAAATTAATTTTTGCAAAATCAAAAAATCCGAAGCAAGACAATGCAATTCCCAAAGCTGTTAATATCAGTTGAGGCACAATTATAATAGGGCCAACACCGATAACAGGCAAATGCTTCTTTTCTTCCATACATTATTCCTCCATAAATTCAGTTAGTCCACTACTCAACTATATCAGAACTAAATATAAATTCACCCTTGTTTATACTACCAGAGATAAACTTTAAATTATAACCTTTTTCTTTAAAGTAATTATAATTACTGCGTTTCTGTCCCAAAGCCTTGGAAATTTCCTTATTGTTTACTATAACTGTATAGTCACCTTTTGGCAGATTATTTTTTATTATGTAATCTTCAATGTTGTTACGATAAACTCTTGAAAAACATAGTTCTCCCAGTGACGGATGCCATGGCCCTGCAACCATACCGTTGGCTATATCCTGAGTACTGTGCAAACCAAGGCGGATAACATCTATGTTATTTTTTTCAAACATAGTTAAAAGTTCTGCACAAAGATCCACTGTTTCTTCCAGTGTGTAAGTTTTGTATACACCTCTGTTGTAATAATCAGCCAGAACGGTATCTTGCATAATAATTGTGGGATAAATACGTACTGTTTTTGGTTTTAGTCTGCAAATCTTTTGTGCTGTATAAATATCCTTTTTAATTGTACTTTTATACAAGCCTGTCATCATCTGCAATCCAAGTTCAAAGCCGTATTTTTTTATAAGTACAGAAGATTTTTCAACATCTTCGGCATTATGCCCACGCATATTAGACTTTAATACATCATTACACATACTTTGTGCCCCAAGTTCAATAGAGGTAACACCATACGATTTTAAAATCTGCAATACATCATCGTCAATACAGTCCGGACGTGTAGAAAGGCGTATACCTTTGAATTTACCAGATTTAATATATTCATATGCCGCCTCAAGCAACGAAACCATATATTCACGTTTTATTGCTGTAAAACTGCCTCCAAAAAAGGCAATTTCAGAAAACACAGGATTGTAATTTTTACTGTTAATAGCTGTTTCAGCAGCTTTTATAACATCTTCTGATGATGGCTGAGATTGTTTTCCTGTAATTCTAACTTGATTGCAGAATGAACAACAATGCGGACAACCGTTATGGGGTACAAAAATTGCTACATTTGCGTGTTTCAATAGCCCATCAACCTCAATGCTTCTCTTGCCGCCTGCTGTTCTGCTTCTTTTTTACTTCTGCCGCCACCTTTGCCTATTACATTACTGTTAAGATGTACCTCTACAACAAAATGTTTATCATGGTCAGGACCACTCTCTCCTACAAGAACATACTCAAGTTTTTCCTCAGGATTTTTCTGGATAATCTCCTGTAGAGTAGTTTTATAATCTTTAAATCTTGTAGGTTTTGCACTTTTTATATCAGGCACAACAAAACGCAGAACAAACTTTCTTGCTTCTTCCATACCGCTGTCAAGATAAATAGCTGCTATAACAGACTCAAAAGCATCTGCAAGAATAGAAGGTCTGTCTTGTCCGTTTGAGCGGCGTTCCCCTTTGCTTAAAAGCAAATATCTGCCAAGATTTATTGAACGTGCATATCCTGCAAGTGACTTTTCACATACAAGAGCCGCTCTTAATTTCGTAAGATCACCCTCTGGTAATTCAGGGCAGTTTTTGTATATATAATCCGAAACTGCAATACTCAAAACAGCGTCCCCCAGAAATTCCTGACGCTCATTGCATTTTATATTACTCTTTTTATATTCATTTGCATATGATGAATGAGTAAGTCCTGTTTTTAGATAGTTTATATTCTTAAATTTATATCCAAGAGCCTTTTGTAACTCTTCCACCTATAACATTCCTTTCAGTTATAATTCAGCAATATTTTTGCTTATTTCATTTACAACATTTCCCTCAACAAACTGCTTTGTCAATTTAATAGCATTTTTCATCGTTTTTGCCTTAGCACTTCCATGTGCTTTAAAAACAGGTTTATTAACACCCATAATTGCTGCACCACCGTACTCGTTATAATCCATTTCTTTTGCAAGAATCTTTAAATCTCCCATAATCATTGCAGCTGCAATTTTATTTTTAATATTCTTCTTGAAGATATCCTTTATCTTTTTCATAACTTCAAGAGCAACACCCTCATAGGTCTTTAAAATAAGATTACCATTAAATCCATCTGTTACAAGAACTTCACAGGCATTTCCGGGGATATCCCTGCCTTCTACATTACCTATAAAATTAACAGGAGTATTTTTAAGCAGTGCATATGCATCGTGTTGCAACTGACAACCCTTATGTTCCTCTGTACCTACATTGGCCAATCCAACGCGTGGATTATCTATACCCATAACTTTATTCATATAGATTGAACCCATTAGTGCAAACTGCTGGAGCATTTCCGGACGAACCTCGTTATTTGCACCGCCATCTGCAAGCATAAAACATCCCTCTGCTTTTGGCATAATTGGAGCAAAAGCAGGACGCTTAACCCCTTTTATACGCTTAATAATCAGGCTACTTCCCATTACAAGGGCACCACTATTACCTGCTGAAACAAAGGCATCACCATCACCATTTGCAAGCAACTGAAAACCAAGTCCCATTGATGAATCTTTTTTATCTTTAACTACGGCAGAAGCATCATCATCAGCCGTAATTACAACTTCAGTATGTGCTATATTCATTCTGTCAAGAGATATTCCATTTTCTTCTGCTGTCTTTTTTATAATATTTTCGTTACCTGTAAGTATTATATCAATATCATACTCCTGTACAGCCAGCTCACAGCCTTTGATAATTTCAAGTGGTGCATTATCTCCGCCAAAAGCATCTACAATAATCTTCATATATTAAACCTCAATTTTTAAATTCAAATATTATTTTCACGAACAAATTCTTCTAAAGCGATAAATGAACGGTTTGCGTGCTTTTCTGCCTTTAATTTTTTATCACGCACATTTTCATCAAGAGGAGGTAATATTCCTATATTTGCCCCCATAGGTTGGAAATTAACAACCGAATTATCACTTATATATGCTGAAAGTGAACCAATCATTGTTACTCTCGGCAGTTCAACTGTCTGCAATCCCTTATACAATCTGGAAGCATTTATACCAGCCATTAAACCGCTTGCACCAGATTCCATATAACCCTCTACTCCTGTCATCTGACCTGCAAAAAACATTTCAGGATTTTCTATCAATGAAAAATCAGATTTTAACAGCTGTGGAGAATTTATAAAAGTATTGCGGTGCATAACACCATATCTAACAAATTCTGCATTTTTAAGTGCAGGTATGAGAGAGAAAACACGTTTTTGTTCAGGAAACTTAAGATTTGTCTGAAATCCCACAAGATTATATAAAGTTCCCTCGTTATTCTCTTTTCTCAACTGTAAAACTGCCCAAGGACGATGACCTGTCTTGGGATCTTTAAGTCCCACAGGTTTCATTGGACCAAATCTTATTGTATCAGCACCACGCTGTGCCATTACTTCAATAGGCATACATCCTTCGTATACTTTTGGATTTTTCACATCAAAATCTTTAAGAGGAGCACGCTCTGCATTTACAAGTTCAGTATGAAAATACTCATATTCTTCTTTGTTCATAGGGCAGTTTATATAATCATCGCCACTGCCCTTGTCATATCTGCTGGCAAAAAAGGCACTTTCAAAATCTATTGATTCAGCAGTAACTATTGGAGCAGCAGCATCAAAAAAGCTCAATGCTCCACCAAATTTTTCTTTTATGTTATCAGCAAGTAAATCTGAGGTCAATGGACCTGATGCAATAACACATATTCCATCTGATGGTAACTGCGTAATCTCTTTTTCAATTACATTTATGTTAGGGTGATTCTTGATTTTTTCGGTAACCATTGCTGAAAAATCATCTCTGTTTACCGCTAACGCTCCTCCTGCCGACACACTGCATTTATCAGCACACTCAAGCAACAGAGAATTAAGCATACGCATTTCCTGTTTTAACATTCCAGCCGCACTGGCAACTCTTGCTGCTTTAAGAGAATTTGAGCAGACAAGCTCTGCAAAATTGTTGCTGTGGTGTGCAGGAGTTTTTTTGTAGGGCTTCATCTCATAAAGCTCTACTTCAATTCCTCTATTTGCTATCTGCCATGCCGCCTCACAACCAGCAAGACCTGCACCAATTACCTTTATACTCATATTTTACTGTTCCTCATAAGCTATCATTATAAATAATAGATGTCATTACTCTTGCGGTTCTTCGTAAATTTTTGTAAATCCACAACCTTCAGCCGCACAATACAATTTTGGTGTTTTGCCCTTCTTTTTATACAACACTCCACCACACTGAGGACATCTTTCGTTTGTAGGCTCTGCCCAAGACACAAAATCACAATCAGGGTAGTTATTACAGCCGTAAAAAATTCTTCCTCTTTTCGACTTTTTAACAATAACATCTCCGCCACATTTTGGACACTGAACACCAATGGACTCAACAAAATTCTTTACATTCTTACATTCTGGATATCCAGGGCAAGCTATAAATTTGCCGTATCGTCCCATTTTTACAACCATTTTTCTTCCGCACTTTTCGCATACAATGTCAGTTTCTTCTTCCTGAACTTTTATCTTAACATCTTTCATATTCTCTTTAGCTTTTTTAAGAGTTTCTTTAAAATCGCCATAGAAATTATCAAGAAGTGTAACCCATTGCTCTTCTCCGTGTTCAACCTTGTCCAAATCTTCTTCCATCTGTGCTGTAAATTTCACATTTACAATCTTTGGAAAGTGTTCAAGCATAAGTTTTGTTGAAACCTCTCCAAGTTCAGTTGGATAAAGGGTTTTACCCTCTCTCTTTACATAACCTCTTGAAGTAATAGTAGAAATTGTTGCCGCATATGTAGACGGACGACCGATTCCATTTTCTTCAAGATTTTTAATAAGAGAAGCCTCGGTAAAACGTGCCGGAGGTTGAGTAAAGTGCTGATTAGGGATAATTTCCTTTGATTTTACAATCATATCCTTTTCAAGAGGAGGGAGTTCAGTCTTTTTCTCCTCCTCTGCGTCCTGACCTTCTACATAAAGGGTGGTAAAACCATCAAAATCCACACGATATCCGGTAGCTTTGAAAATATACTTACCTCCTGTAATTTCAGCAGTAGTAGTTTTCTGTACACATTCTGCCATTTGACAAGCTGTAAAACGCTCCCAGATTAATTTGTACATCTTATACTGATCAGTAGTTAGGCTTGCTTTAATCTTGTCAGGTTCAAGATTTGGCATTGTAGGACGTATGGCCTCGTGACCGTCCTGTGCATTGGATTTTGTCTTAAAAACTCTTGGCTCTTTAGGCAAATATTTTTCTCCCCATCTGCCCTTAATATAATCTGTAACTTCTACAATGGCATCGTTTGAAATTCTTAAGGAATCGGTTCTCATATATGTTATAAGACCAAC
>JAXJXA010000106.1:0-2172 GCA_036307745.1 Acutalibacteraceae bacterium
TAGAGAAACACCTTTCAGTGATTAGTGATGAACAAAAGAAGATTTATAAATCACTCGGTATGCAGGTTTTAAGTATTGCAGAAAATAAAAACAAAAGCAGTGAAATACTTGCAGAAAAATACAGATGTATTGAAAGGATGCTATTAGAATGAAAAATACAGTTTTGACATTTCAGCAACAGAAAGAAAGCGGAGAAAAAATAAGTATGCTTACAGCTTATGATTATTCTACTGCAAAGTTGATGGATGAATCAGGTATAAATTCAATACTGGTAGGCGATTCGCTTGGTAATGTTATACTTGGCTATGAAGATACAATATCTGTTACTATGGAAGATATGATACATCACACTTCCGCTGTGGCAAGAGGTGCAAAAAATGCACTTGTTGTGGCTGATTTACCTTTTATGTCCTATCAGACATCGGTATATGATGCTGTTGTGAATGCAGGCAGGCTTATGAAAGAGGGCAGAGCAAATGCAGTTAAGCTGGAAGGTGGAGAAGAGGTTTGCCCTCAGATTACCGCCATTACAAAAGCAGGAATACCTGTAATGGCACATTTAGGTTTAACACCACAGTCTATAAATGCCTTTGGTGGATTTAAGGTTCAGGGAAAAACTTCACAAACAGCTCAGAAATTGCTTGATAACGCCCGTGCAGTAGAAAAAGCAGGAGCATTTGCAGTTGTTCTCGAGTGTGTTCCATATAAACTTGCTGAAATTGTAACAAAAGAGCTTAAAATTCCAACCATTGGTATTGGTGCAGGTGCAGGTTGTGATGGTCAGGTACTTGTGTATCAGGATTTACTGGGAATGTTCTCTGACTTTACTCCAAAGTTTGTAAAAAAATATGCAGACCTTGGCAGTATTATGAAAGACGCTTTTAAAAATTATATAGAAGATATTAATAAAGGTGAGTTCCCTAAGCAGGAACACACATATAGTATAGATGATGACGTTATTGAAAAGCTTTATTGATGGGAAGAGGAGATTATTATGAAAATTGTAAGTACTGTTGAAGAAGTAAGAGAAGTTGTAAAAGCGTGGAAAAAAGAAGGACTTACAGTGGGGCTTGTACCTACTATGGGTTATCTTCACGAGGGTCATGCAAGTCTTATCAAAAAAGCAAGTCAAGAGAATGACAGAGTAGTTGTAAGTGATTTTGTAAATCCTATTCAGTTTGGTCCCAAAGAGGACTTGGCAAGCTATCCCAGAGATATTCAAAGAGATGCAGAGATTTGTGAAGTTTCGGGTGCAGATTTGATTTTCCACCCACAACCAGAGGATATGTATTCACCTGATTTTTCAACATTTGTTGACATTACAGGGCCTTCTGAAGAACTTTGTGGAAAAAGCAGACCAATACATTTCAGAGGTGTTTGTACAGTTGTGTCAAAGCTGTTTTTGATTACAGCTCCAGACAGAGCTTATTTTGGACAAAAAGATGCACAGCAGTTAGCTGTTATTAAAAGAATGGTAAGAGATCTGAATTTCGATATTGAAATTGTAGGCTGTCCTATTGTACGTGAGTCAGACGGTTTGGCTAAAAGCTCACGAAATACATATCTAAATGAAGAGGAACGTAAGGCGTCTGTTATACTGCACAAGGGGCTTGAAGAGGGAAAAAGACTTGTACTTAATGGAGAAAGAGATGCAAAGGTTGTTGTTAACAAGATAACAGAGATTATAAGCGGTGAACCTCTTGCGAAAATTGATTATGTACAGGTTGTAAGTTTTCCTGATGTAAAGATTGTTGATAAAATAGACGGAGATATTCTTACAGCGGTAGCTGTATATATTGGAAAAACAAGATTGATAGATAACTTTATTATTGAAAACGGTGCAGAAAAATAATAGAATAAAGGACTGAAATATATGCAAGTTACAATGTTAAAGGGAAAAATTCACCGTGCAGTAGTTAAACAGGCAGAACTTAATTATATAGGAAGTATCACGGTTGATCCTGTGCTTATGGAAGCAGCAGGAATATATGAGTATGAAAAAGTTCAGATTGTAGATGTGGAAAACGGAAGTCGTTTTGAAACTTACACCATTGCAGGAGAGCCAAACTCTGGAATGATTTGTCTTAACGGTGCGGCGGCACGTTGCGTACAAAAAGGCGATCACATCATAATTATGGCTTATTGTCAGCTTGAAAATTCTGAAGTAAAAGA
>JAXJXA010000107.1:0-8051 GCA_036307745.1 Acutalibacteraceae bacterium
ATGAAGAAAGTTCAATTATAGTTACAGATATTCCTGTAACTATAGAACTTTCTGATCAAGCTACTGTAGATGGCTTAAAAGTATATCGAGGAGGAGAGGTAACTGCAACTGTTCAAATAAAAGGTAATCGGCTTACTATAGGTTCAATCACTAGATCTGATATACAAGTTGTGGCACAAGATACAAGTACTATTACAGTTGCAGATACATATGCACTTAGTCTTTCTGTGAAAAAAGTTGGTGTAAAAACTGATTATGAGATAGTTTCTGTTTCTCCATCAGTAATAAATGTAACAGTTGATAAACAAAGGACTCAAAATTTCACAATAGAAAAGAATATTGATACCTCAGGTGTAACACTTCCTGTAAGTTCAAATTCATCTGTAACGGGGTATTATCTTTCAAAACCTACTATTTCTTCAGATACTGTATCAGTAACAGGACCTGAGCAGGAAGTAAAAAAAGTTGCAAAAGCTCAAGTAACAGATGCTATAAAAGGTGAGCAAAAAGAAAATATAACAAAAACCCTTAATGTAGAACTTGTTGACTCAGATGGTGAAAAAATAGAAAGTGATCTTATTACATTGTCACCTAAAAAGGTGGATATGACTATTCAGGTTTTGCCTGAAAAAGAGATAAGCATTGTACCGGTATTTACAAATATACCATCAGGAATTGATATTAATAGCTTGATATCAGTTAAGCCATCTAAAATCACAATAGCTGGTACAAAAAATGCTATTAGTGAAATAGATAAGATAGAACTTGTTCCCATTGATTTTAACACTCTTGACCCTACAAAAACACAGATAACCTGTAATATCACTCTTCCAACAGGTTGTGTAAATATAAGTAACGAGGAACAAGCCAGAGTTTCTCTTAATCTTTCTGATTATTCGTCAATAGTTGTTCCTATAACAGATTTTGAAATAAAATCTGTTCAGTCAGGATATTCAGCGGAAGTTTCTACAAAATCTGTAAATATTTCTATTGCAGGGCCAACTGATAAAATAAGCGATATAACAGAAGAAAATATTAAAGCTACTGTTGATTTAAGTACTTTAGCTAATGGTTTTGAGGGCTCACAAGAACTTCCTGTGAAAATAGATTTATCTTCACTTGACAGTTGTTGGTGCTTTCATGAATATACTGTCAATGTTTCTGTAAAGAAAACAACATAAACATATTTCTAAAAATGCAATTATAAATCAGTTGTATTAAATTTAAAGGTCAGCGAATAATTATTGATTTATTTGTTGATCTTTAAATATTTATATACATTAATAGAGGAATAAACTTAAAGTATTGATATAGTAAAGCACACACATACTAAAGTTTTAAATATAGATATCCCCCAGTTATACAAAATATTTATTTTGTATAACTGGGGGATGGCAGTAAGAAGGTGGAATTTAATATTTATGAGCAAAGAAATTAATTATAATGAAGTACCTGAAGCTATAAGCGAATTTCTTATGTATATGGGAACTATTAAAAATAAATCTCAAAATACAATCAAAGAATATTATTTCGATTTAAGAACATTTTTTAGATTTATTAAACAAAAACGTGGTTTAGTTGATGCAAAAATAAATTTTTCTGATATTTGTATTAAAGATATATCTTTTAAATTGATAGAAACCATCACTGTTAGCGATTTGTATGAATTTATGAATTTTAGTATTATACAAAGAAAAAATTCAGCAAAGACAAGAGCTAGAAAAACTTCTACACTGAAAATGTTTTTTAGATATCATACTCAAAAAAGTTTAAAATTAACAAATGATCCTACAAAAGTTCTTGAAACTCCAAAGGTTCCAAAAACTTTACCTAAATATCTTTCTTTAGAAGAAAGTTTGGAATTATTAAATACTGTAGATGGTAAATATAAAGAACGTGATTACTGTATACTAACATTATTCTTAAATTGTGGTTTACGTTTATCTGAACTTACTTCTTTGAACCTAAATAGTTTTAAAGGTAAAAAACAATTAATAGTTACAGGTAAAGGTAACAAGCAAAGAATAGTTTATCTTAATGATGCTTGTGTAGAAGCTTTAGAAGAGTATAAGAAAGTTCGTCCTGTAAATAGTAGAGACAGCGAAGCACTATTTTTGAGTAGACAAAATAATCGTATTAGTCCCAAAACCGTGCAAGCAATGGTTAATAAATATTTAAAAAAAATAGGACTAGATGGTGCAGGATATTCTGTACATAAATTACGACATACTGCAGCAACTCTTATGTATCAACATGGAAACGTAGATATAAGAGTATTGCAAGATATTCTTGGACATGAAAATTTAGGCACTACAGAGATATATACACATCTTTCTAATAAACAAATGGAAAATGCTGCAAACTCTAATCCTCTTTCAAAAGTTAAACAATACAAAAAAAATAATGATAATGATGAGGATATATCAAATTAAACAAACCCAATATAAATAAATAAGACCCTGTTCAAAAAACTAAATTTCTGAACAGGGTCTTATTTATTTATAAAAAGTTATCATTCTAAAGCCTTTTGTAGAGTAGTAACGTTTTCTGTCATCATAGAAAGATAAGTTTCTCCATTTTCAAATTGCTCTTTTGTAAGATTATGGCAAGAATAAAATGTCATAACTTCTGTATTTGTTTCTTCAGCTATTGTATTTGCAACAACACCATTACTCAACTCAATCTTTAATATAACAGAAATTTTATCTTCCTTGACCTTATCTGTTAAAAAAGCTATTGTAGCAGCACTGGGTTCAGTTTCAGATGAACAACCAGGAAAAGCTGCATAATATTCTAAACTATATTCATCTGTGAAATATCTTAAAGGGAATCTATCACCAAAAACAAGTTCATTATGTTCAGCATTATCGACAACATTTCTAAATTTAGCATCTAAATCCTTTAATTGAGAAATATATATATCAGCATTTTCTTTGTATATATCCGAATTCTTTTCATCGACGTTACACATTGCATCACATATAGCATTTACCATTGATATAGCATTAATAGGTGACGTCCATATATGCTCATCTTTACTGTGAGTTTCATCATGTTCTTCTTCGTGTTCTTCAATATGCTCTTGCATACCTTCAACTATTTCTTCATCAACCGTATCAACATAATCCATAAGTTTTATTACTTTAGTTTTATTAGTATCAATTCCATCCAAAATATCATCAACCCATTTATCATTTTCTCCACCAATATACAAAAAGACATCAGAATTTTCTATACTGATAATATCTTGTGGCGTAGGTTCGTAAGTATGTGATTCACCGGCAGGTGGAATAAGCATTTTTAAATTTGCATTCTCCCCTGCAATTTGTCTTGAAAAATCATATTGAGGAAAAATAGTAGAAACTACATTTATTTTTCCATTTGATTCATTTTCTGTTTTATTACAACCTATAAGTACTAATGTAAAAAGCAATGCAACTGTTGATAAAAGTGAAATAAATTTTTTTAACATATATATTTAGCCTCCGTATATACAGTAAAATCCCACCGCAGGCTATTGGATGTTTTTTACAACCTGCGGTGGTTATTAATTTTATGATTTATTCGATAATCCGTCTTATTGTATAGTAGCCATCAATATTAGTATCCCTTAATATCATATAACCTTCATCATATGCGTGAACTCTTCCACCATTTCCATCGTAAATAGCAACATGTCCCGGATAACAAAGTATATCCCCTGCTTTAGCTTCTTCTATTGAAGGAACTTCAACACCAGCAAGATATAAGTCTGTGCGTACTCCCCATAAATCTACACCAAATCGGCTATAAACAGCACATATAAATCCTGAACAATCTACACCTGAAGAAAGGTCCGTTCCACCCCAAACATAAGGTATTACTCCGACATATCTCAATGCCTCTTCAAGAACAGTATCTGCGGGAACAGGGTTAACAGGCACATACACACTCGTACCTGGTGTATGGGTTGTAACAGCCATTGTATTTGTTGCTTTGATATCACAGCTTGCTGATAAATATGTACCATCTGTTGTGGTGCATATAATTTCACATTCACCATCACCGACAACAGTAATATTTCCTTGCGAATCAACTACCGCAACACTTTCATCTGTGCTGTGCCAACTTACAACAGAGTTTGTGGTATTATCAGGGTAAACAGTAGCTGTAAGAGGTACCGACTGGGTTTGAGGCCCATCAAAATCGTATCCTATATAATCAAGATAAATTCCTTCTGCTTTTACAACAGGAGTAACAGTTACTATACATTGTGCAGTAATATCGTTTACAGTTTTACACGTTATCACTGCTACCCCCTCTCCTATTGCAGTAACAAGACCATCTTTTACAGTTGCAACTGCTTCATTATTACTTGACCAAGTCAGCCTTATTTCTGTAACAGTATCGTCATTAGGTGTAATTATAGCGTTAAGTTTTAAAGGTTGTCCAATAGATGTAAGTGTGTATGTCTCTTTATCTAAGGTTATATTATTTGGATATATAGGCTCAGATACCGTTACAGTAAGTTTAATTATACTGCCATCATCAATATTGGTACATACAATTTCAGCTTTTCCCTTTGTAATCCCTTTTACATTTCCCTTTTCATTAACAGTGGCAACCGATTTATCACTTGTGCTCCATTTAAGATTAAGTTTTTCTTTATTTATACCTTCAGCAAATTCAACAGAATAAGACTCACCCTTAATTATA
Source organism: Acutalibacteraceae bacterium (assembly GCA_036307745.1). Lineage (GTDB taxonomy): Bacteria > Bacillota > Clostridia > Oscillospirales > Acutalibacteraceae > CAG-964. Next base: position 4,696 of record JAXJXA010000107.1, read on the forward strand.
GCAATTTTATTTTTTGCCAGCTTTAAACTATTTTTCTTTTCTATATTGTTTATATTTTCACTTGCTTTTAACAATTCATCAATATTGTCATTTGTTTTTTTTACAGATGAACTTTTAGTATTGCTGTTAGCTGAAAGTTTGTCAGAGGATACTTCTCTGGAAACTATACCTGTTCCAATAACCACAGCACCAGCAGTAAAAGATACAACCGTTACTGCAACACTTGTCAAAAATATTGTTATTGCTTTTTTATTTTTCTCAGAAAAAATTGTTTTTATATTATCAATAATTTTCATATCTCTCACCTGTCATTATTTAATAACTTTGTTAAATATAACATAATAGAAAAAAATTATCAATAATTCAGGGAAAATTTAAACAAGTGTTTACAATATTGGGTTTTATTTCTACAAATTCTCAATTAAATTTTATATAGAGATAATTTTCTGCATATCAGAAGGAAGTGGTGTATCTATTGTTATTGTATTATGATTGATAGGGTGTTTAAAGGTTATAGTTTTACAATGAAGAGCTTGCCGTTTAATATATTTAAGTGAACCCCCATACATATCATCCCCTGCCAGTGGATGTTTTATATACGACATATGAACTCTTATCTGATGTGTACGTCCTGTTTCTAAATCAAATTCAGTAAGAGTATGATTATTATTATATAAAAGCGGTTTATAATGAGTTATAGCATTAACACCATCTTTTGTACCAGCAATACGTTGAATAGTATGTCCTTCTAAAAGAGAAATTTTTGCATTTACAGTACCAGAAGTTTCTATTATACCTTCACAGACAGATACATATGTCTTCTTTATATTTTTTACAAGATTTGCAGCCGCATAACTGTGTTTTGCTACAAGCACTAGACCTGTGGTATCCCGATCTAATCTATTAATTGCCCGAAAACAAAAGTTCTCTCCTTTATTTCCTAGATAATATGCCACACCATTAGCGAGTGTATCATAGATATGATCGTGAGTAGGATGAACTGGCATATACGGTGGTTTGTTAAGTAATATAATATGTTCATCTTCATAACAGATATTAATAGGAATTTCAACTGGTGTAATAGTGTTGTTATCTTCAGGTAACTTAACTTCAATAATATCTCCTGCATTAATATTATCAACTACACGCAAAAGACTACCATTTCGTGATATTCCAAGTTTTATTCTTTTGAGAGAAGTCAACAATCTTGAAGATATATTACAATAATTACGTAGAAACCATTTTGCCTGGGTATTATCAAATTGCGGAGGAACCTCAAATTTTAATATGATTTCGTTCACAGCTTCACCCCTATCCAAAAGTATAAAATAACAAATAATAATATCTCTGTAATAAATATAACAGGGATACCAACCATAAATTTTGTTTTTCGTGTTTTGTGATGGATTATATGCATTGTTATATACATTCCAATAGCTCCTCCTATTGCAGATATAGCAATCAATGTAGTTTCACTGATTCTCCAGCGGTGTGCCTGTGCTTTTGTCTTATCAATAATAGTTAATATTACAGCTATAATATTAACTATTATTAAGTAACAAGCCAATACAATAAATGGCATAAAATCATCCCTTTCAGAATAATTATTTCTTTATCGTAATATATATATGATAACATATTTTTTAGTTAATGCAATAAAATAGTTATATTATTCTTGCCTCTAATGGTAATTGCAAAGAAAGGAATTTTGATAATGATTTTTAAAGTAAAAGGAGATAAAATATGGTTATCAGCTATTGCTATACTTCTTATAGTAACTATAATTACAACAATAATTAATACTGTAGCATCAAAAGAAACAGATAATAACAGTACCCCAATATCAGCAATTCAACTTAATAATATTAGTGAAAATGATAAAAAATTAAGTGGTATGCGAGGTGTATGGATTCCATATATGTCACTTCAAAATGATAAGTATGATGAATATACAGAAGAAGTGTTCAAAAAAAAATTTGATAATATTATTACTATAGCAAAAGAACATAAAATAAATACGTTATTTGTACATATACGACCTTTTGCAGATGCACTTTATAAATCAGAAATATTTCCATATTCACATATTCTTACTGGTACTCAAGGAAAAAAAATAGACTATGATCCTCTTAACTATATGATTGAGCAAGCACATAAAAATAATATGGAATTTCATGCATGGATTAATCCCTATCGCATTTCTACAAAAGATACTCCGAATATTCTAGCTGAAAATAGTATTATAAACTCTTTGGATGACAACGATATATTGGAATATGATGGTGGTAAATATATAAATCCTGCAAGTCAAAAAGGAAGAAATTTAATTATTAAAGGTGTTAAAGAGGTAGTTAACAACTATGATATTGATGGAATTCAGTTCGATGACTATTTTTATCCATCATCTGAAACAGAGATTGACAAATCTTCTTACGAAGAATATAAATCACAACTAGATAATGAATGTGTACCACTTACCCAGTATGAATGGAGAAAATCTAATGTAAATATTCTTATAAGCTCCGTATATAGTTCAATAAAACAAATAAATCCTAATGTACTATTTGGAGTTTCTCCTCAAGGTAACATAAGCAACTGTCTGGATACTGGTGCTGATGTAAATACTTGGTGTAACTCTTATGGATATATGGATTACATATGCCCTCAACTTTATGTAAATTTTGAACACTCTGTTCTTCCGTTTGACACAATGCTAAAAGAATGGCAGGAAATATCTAAAAATAACAAAATAACATTTTGTGTCGGATTGGCGTTATATAAAGCCAATAGTGACTATGATGAAGGTACTTGGAAAAATAGTGATGAAATACTAAAAAAAGAGGTTGAATACTGTCGAAAAAATAATATAGATAATTTTATTATATATGATATCAGTTATTTTGAAGATGAAAGCACTGCCAACGAGGTAGAAAATGTAATGTCTGTGCTTTAAATAATACTAAACACCATTTAAAATCGATAAAAGATTTTCGAGCAGATTTAGCACTGAATGAATACTGATCCACAGAAAAGCTGTCGCCTTTCGAGGACACAGTATAAAATGCAGTGCGAAATGTGCTCGAAATGATTTCTGTATTTTTAATGGTGTTTAGTATAAGATATTATAAAATCATAAAATCATAAATCAGGGCTATCGCAAGATGGGCACAACTTGCGATAGCCCTGATTTAATCTAACCTATAATTTTCAAATTCTAAAACTTACATACTTTTATTGACAAATCCATTTTAAATTTATTTAGTCTATCAAATTATGGAGTATCTGAAAACAGAAAAATAACTGAATATTTCGCTAAGATGAGGTGAGTTCGAGCGAAAAAACGGAGAAATACTTTC
>JAXJXA010000108.1:0-2068 GCA_036307745.1 Acutalibacteraceae bacterium
ATATTAACAGATAAATCAACCCAATAATCGTTTTTTCCTCTTACATAGATTTCATTATATAAATTTGTTAAATCAGGATAATTATTTTTGATATATGATAAAATTACAGATTTATAACTTCCACGTAGATTAAGATTTTCAAACCAATATTCATCTACAAAATCTCTTGATAATTCTATAATCTTCTTATAATCTGTAATTTTGGGAAACATTGGTGACATAAATAAAACGGTGTGAATCTCATTATTATGTAATTCATTCAAAGTTTTTAATCTTTCTGCAATACTGCTTGCACTGTCCATATCGTTTTTGAAATTTTCATCTAAAGTATTTACAGATATTGAAACCTTTAGATTTTTACAAAGTTTTAGTAAATCCAAATCTCTTAATATCAAATTTGACTTTGTCGCAATAGAAATCTGACAATCAATTTTTAACAGTTGCTCTAATATTTTTCGTGTAATCTGATATTTCTCTTCAAATGGATTATAACAATCTGTTACTGACGATAAAAATACGGATTTGTTTTTTAATTTTTTAGCACTAATAGGCTTACTGCAATGCTTTACATCAATAAATGTTCCCCACTCTTCGTTATGGCCTGTAAATCTTTTCATAAAACAGGCATAGCAATATTTGCATCCGTGAGAACAACCTACATATGGATTTATAACATAATCGCTTGCAGGTAAATTTGATTTTGTTACATAATCTTTTACATCTATATGATTTTCAACTATATTCATACTTCTATAATTTTCCTTACTTACTGGGCTAAAAAATATTTTTGAAAAAATCGCATATGGTGTCAAAAAATCCTTTTTCTGTTTCCTTATACTCAATCTGCGATTCTGCGATAAGGGGAACTTCACACAACTTTTTATCACCTACATAATACTGTACAGTTCCAACAACCTGACCTTTTTCGATAGGTGCATACAGAAAACTCTCCATTATCACTTTTCTAGTAATATCGCCTATATCTGCATCAGATTTTACATAATCAACAGATTTTACAGGTTTAACTTTTACAGTGCTTTTTTTACCACCAACAACATCAGCATCAAAGCTATAATTTTTATCAACACCATTTACTGCCGTTAATTTTGAAAAACCATAGTTATACATATTAATATGGTCATTCCAGTCGTCAGGGGCATTAAGAGTTACAGCAATCAGCTTTATTCCATCTTTTTCAGAGGAGGTTACAAGACATCTACCCGATTTTTTCGTATAACCCGTTTTTCCACCATTACAATACTCATATAACGATAAAAGTTTGTTATGGTTACTATAGGTGATACTCATATCATCAGGGTTTATAAAATCTACTTTGACATTTTTCTTTGAAGTTAAATTTACAAAATCATCATTTGTCATTGCATATGCCATTAAATGTGCCATATCTCTTGCAGTGGAGTAATGATTTTCATCGTCAAGACCTGATGGTGTAACGAAATTAGTGGATTCCATACCGATTTGCTCTGCCTTATCATTCATCAGCTTTGCAAAGTTTTCTATTGAACCTGCTATTGAAATTGCGGCAGCGTTTGCAGCATCATTGCCTGATACTGTCATCATTCCTGTTGCAAGGTCAGAAAGTCGTAGCTTATATCCCTCTTTAAGATACATAGACGAACCTTCGGCTATCATATCTTTAGTGAAGGTAACCTCTTTATTGTCAGCCTGTGAATATTCCAACGCAATAAGTGTTGTCATAATTTTAGTAGTACTTGCCATACTCATTTGAGTATCAGAATTTTTCTCAAATACAACACTGTTATTATTTACACAAAGAAGAAAGGCAGATTGTGCTGACACACTTATTGTTTTATCATCACTTTCTGCCCCTACTGAAAAACAACACATTGTTACAAAAAAAATCACAGTAAAAATAATAATCCACCATTTCAACACATATCACTCCTGATTATACTTCTACAGGAATTTTATGCAGAAAATTTATATTTTATACGTCTTTATCAAACAGATGGATATCAGTTTATTATTGAAAATGTGCTGAAGTTAGAGCTTGTTTTTAAATAAATAGCACTTTTGATTTTTCAAA
>JAXJXA010000109.1:0-7953 GCA_036307745.1 Acutalibacteraceae bacterium
GTAATAATCTAATTTTACTTGAGGTATTTTTTTCGTCAATCCCTTGACCTATTTAAATTATACAGGAAGCTTTCCGTAAAATAAAAAAAGAAGGTGTATTTCAACCTTCTCATATTACTGGCAATTCCTCTAAATTGTGATTGTGCAATCTATGAATAGCTTCTCTATCAAAAAATTCTCAACAGAAATACTCTGCACACTTTGCACACCTTCAAAATAGGTGTTGGTCTATCTGTAGTAAATGCACTTTTATTTCATTTATACTATTCAGGTCTTGGAATGCCCATTTAAAGCCATTCTTCGCTCTATACATCCTTATCAAATCCATACAAATCCCCTGTAATTCGCCATTTTTTACCACCCACTTTCTCTGTGGAAGTTTTCAAAAAATGTTATTGTAATCCCAGATGAACCTAACGGTTCCTATTAAATAATTTAAGGAGGACAGATAAAATGGAACAAACAACTTTTTATCAAAATTCCGCTCCAATAAATAAGAGAATGCTTTCTATCCACGAAGCTTCAGCTTATCTTGGAGTAGGTCGCAACAGTGCCTACAAATTCTTAGAGAACATAGGTGCAAAACAACGCATAGGACGCCGAGTACTGTACGACAAATCAGTAATCGACCAATACTTTGATAAACAGAAAGAAGGTGAAAATCATGATTAATTTACCCGTAACACTAGAAGCTATTGATTCCTGTTCTTCAATGGAAGAAAAACTTCTTCTGATTCAGCCAGAGAAAACATACGAACTCAACGAACGTGACTATGCCCACCTGTTTGCTACTGTCGTACACTCATATTTACGTCCCAATGTATCAAAGAAATTTTGGAAATACTATGACGGATTACGCTGGGTAGATGACGAAGGAAATATTAAACTGAAACAGCAGATGAAATTATTTTCCATTGAATTATACAAATATGCTTGTAGCAATGTTTCACCAAATGACGAAGACTATTTTGAATTTATTCTTGATATGACTTCACGTACAAAAAGAAACACCTTAATCAAAGATGCATCTGATGTATACCCAGTATCTAATGATGATTTTGACAAAAATCCATATTTATTTAATTGCCAGAATGTCACCATTGACTTACAAACTGGGAAAGCGCATCTTCATACACCTGATGATATGATTACTCAGGTAGCAAATGTATATTATAACCCAAGTGCAGTATCTCCGCTTTTAGATGATTTTTTTCAGAAAATTTTCTGTGGTGATAACGCATTAATTAATTATGTATCTACTGTTCTCGGCTACAGTTTAAGCGGACTTACATCTGAAGAATGCATGTTTATCTTCTTAGGTGAAACAACAAGAAATGGAAAAAGTACTTTGCTTAATACCTTTGCCTATATGCTCGGCAACGGTCAAGGATATGCCGTAAATGTAGATGTATCTACTTTTGCACAAAAAAAATTCATGAATGGCTCTGCTCCATCAGGTGACATAGCCAGAATGCGTGGTTCCCGTTTTGCCGTAGCATCTGAACCACCGCAGGACTTCATTATGGATGAAGCAAAGTTAAAAGCATTTACTGGGCGTGATACTATTACCGCAAGAAATTTAAGAGAATCTGAACAGGAATTTATTCCGACCTTTAAGATTTTCATCGGCACAAACCACCGTCCTGAAATAATGGATGATTCAATCATTGAAAGTAACCGCTTGCGAGTGATTCCTTTCAACCACCATTTTACCGTCGCAGAACAGGACAAAAATCTGCGCACAAAGCTCATGCAGCCGAATGAATTAAGTTCATTACTGAATTTCTGTCTAAAAGGCTTTGCACAGTATGCACAGCATGGTCTCGTAGAGCCAGTAGCTGTAAAACAAGCAATAGATGAATATCAGACTCAGGGACAGATATTGCAAACCTTTTTTGACTCTGAATTACAGGAATCCCCTGGAGCTGTAATACCATTGCCAAAATTCTACCCGCTCTATGAAAAATGGTGTAATGACAATGCTTTTACCCCGATGCCAAAACATAAGGTTAACCAGTGCATGAGAGCAAAGGGAATTTTCAAATCCAGCGGCACATATAACCACAAAACCGAACGCAATCTATTGGTCGGTTATAGTCTAACAAAAAAAGAAGCCCAGACATCTGTTAAAGATGCTGAACTTCCTTTTTAAAAATAATTGTGAACTCTATGGTTCTCTTTCTGCAAAAAAATTATACCATAGAGTTCCTAAAATACAAGGCCAAAAGGAGGAAAATACTATGGCAAAAATTTCAAATGCAAAAGAACGAACCACTCTTAAGAAAGAGAAAGAAAAAATCTCTGACGTTGTAAAACAAATTTACAAAATCCAAAATCTCACTAATGACGAGGAATCTCTATTAGATGAAATTCTGAAATACGCATTATCCGATTGTTCAGGTAAATATTCTGAACGTCATGTAAAGAATAAAAGGTACTATTATCTTGCATGTGGCATTCTTTATAATCATCTACGAAGCAAAGAAATAGACTATGGAATACCTTCCTTTCCAGTAATGCAAGTTATCCCTGATATTAACCCTGACGATATACCGTTTTAAATGGAGGGTATAATCATGGCAAAAGGTTCTATAGGTGCCAACTGTAGCACCATTATTCACCGCCGTCAGAAATCTGTACCCTGTAGTTGTCCTAAGTGTTCACATTACAGGATTGTAGATGGAGTTAAATATTGTATGATGAGCGGCGATATTTTACAGCGTTGCAAAACATCCTGTCTATATTATTCAGGTCCATTTATTTACAGAAAGAAAACCAAAAAGAAAAGCAAATCAAGGTCTACGTCCATACATGCTTCTGATAAAAAGAAACTACACAAGAAAACAAACAAACACTAACAATCGAGAGGTCGAATTATTCGGCCTCTCACATTTTTCGTATTATATCAGCCATCTCACAGTCTGTAAATTTTTCAAGATACATAAAACATGATTCAAAATGAACCCGTCTCATATTTGTGAGTTTGCGTACACCTGTATAGTTTAATGTTCCGCCTTCTTTCATAATTTTCTTTATAGCCCATACTGTTTCTCTGGCAAAATACTCTTCATAGGTTTCATATCGTTCATTAATTACATCCATGCACAAAGGTAAATGTTCCAAATACTTATCCGATAATGCCAGCTTTCTTGATACTGCATATGCGGTAACTCTATGCGGACGTTCCAAATCTCCACCATAGATTTCTTCCACCGCTTTAATGACATCGGGCAATAATGCCTTATCTATCTTTTCCCATTCATAACATTTAACTCCTGCCTTTCGAGGCTTAACCACCTTACTGTATTGTTTTTTATATCGGCCTTCGCCAACAGCTTTAACTACATCATAAGATGCCCCTAATTGTCTTGCTATCTTTCCATAATTCATACCCGAATTATGCATCTGCTTTATCATAGCATCAAACTTCTCAGGAAGAAGCAACTCATTTACCTCTAGGTGTATCAGCTCCTCTATTGGTATCTTTAGAAAAAAGGCTAATTGAGCTATATCGGCAAGACCACATTTATATCCTGTAAATATCTTCTGTAACTGCCATAGTTCTGTAATAAAACTCACATCCAGTGACTCATAATATTCCATAAAATCATTATACAATCTTGCTATCTTTCTCGTCTCACCTCTATGTGACAAATATGGTGTCCCAGCTAATTTGTAATTCAAAAATTGACCAACACCTATATCGTTCTCAAAATCTATTGGTGCTTGAAATATTGCAATCATATATTTTACCAATTCATATTCCAACGAATTTTGATTGAACACAACCTTTTCTTCCTCTGGTATTATTAAATCAGCACAGAATAAACCTGGGCTTGATTTACCACTAATCCTTACATTACTGTCTTTTAAAAAGCAATTATGTTTATAACAAATCCTGATATCAGGACATTGATGTACTCTCATCCAATAAGTTTCTCCATAATGTTCTCTATGTTCCTTACTGCATAGTGGACAATAACGCAAATATCTATCTTTCCCTTTACTTTTCTTCATTATAAGCAGGTTCATATGGTTTCCTGTCATCTGAACAAGAGAAGTATAAGCATTTTGGCGTCTCCCTTTCTCCATAAATCGTCCATAATAAGAATACATAGTATTTTCCAAAATTACCTGCTCTATTGGCTTCATTCGTTGAATATGATTTAATGCATCATCTGTAAGCTGATTAATAAATTCTATATCTGTTCTGACCGCAGGATTTTGAAACAAATCACTTGCAACGTCACGATATGTAGTATAACCAGTCTTTTGATAATATCTGGCAAATAGGCTATAAACAAGTTCATCCTCATATAAACTCGGAAAATAATTAATCATAATGCCACCTCCTGAACCGTCACATACTGATGCAGATACTTCACAACATCAATCCCTTTGTCCTTTGCAACCTGAATAATACACTCAATATTCATATCCCGCATGATTGCTGTACCAGAATCTATTACAGGTTTCCTCTGCTTCTTAGAGACAGTAGTTTTGACAGCAGTATTTATTGCTATCTTTGCATGAAGCATACCCATTTGATTATCATAAGCATCATTCATATTACTCATATTCATTATATCTGAGCCATTTAAAATCGCTATTTCCTGTGTGGCATGAAGCAATCTAACCACATTTGCAACAATACCTCCGCTATGCTCATACAACCACGAAATCATTCCATCTGTAGGTTTCGCTTTATGCTTTGTATACTGATATCGAAATAAAAATTCACACAACTCTACAAAGTATTCATCATAAGCCATTTCCTTGTATTGAAAGCCAACCAATCTTCTCGCAAGCTGTGTTTCTGCTTCAAAAAACGGAACACATTCAGGACATCCAACAACCATTATTGACACTCCTGAGCAGTTGATTAACTGCATCAATACACCAATTAAAAGCATGCCATTCCGATTTTTAACTACGTTCTGAATTTCATCAATTATCAAAACTCCAATATGATTTAAACACACCTGCGACACCAGACCAATCAATGTGTCTGTAGTTGTTCCGTTTCTTGTACCACTTCGATAATATGAACTTCCCAGATACTCATCTGTAACCCTTAATATCTCTAATAGCATACCTTTGGGTGAACTATCAAACGGACACTGAACCTGTAAAATCGGTACAATTTTTGTATATGGTTCATCGATTTCAATCAATCTATTGTCCGTAACCAATTCAATACTTCTGGCTATAGCGGAACTCTTACCTACACCAGAAACACCAATAATGCTACTGCTATCACTTCCGCCGATAATTCCTCTGTATTCCTTAGTTATCATACCCAAGCTGTTCTCTTTCTGTTGTTTCACTGCCAGCATGGTATTTTTCTTCTTTAAAGACATAAGAAGTGCCAAATGCAAATGTGTATATATCTCCATCGACATTCTGCTTGGATAATATATCTTATATATGTCTGACAAAGCCATTAGTCGTGTTGCTGCATCCGCTTCTCTAATAGAATCTGAATATTCTGGAACATCTATCATAGCTTCTTTTAGCTTTTCACCAGCTAATAGCTTTGGCAATTTACTATTCCAATCCATCTTCTGCACCTACCTTCCTCACATAGTCTATATGCTGTTTCTTCTGTTCCTTTTGGCGATTATCTCTAATTCCTTTGGTACTGACCTTGCCCGTAGTTTGTGCCATATTGGCTACCATTTCAATATTACGAGCCAGTTGTATCTCTGCCTGTAAACTGTATTCTTTTGCATCTTTACTGATTTGCCGCTGCTTTTGTTTCAATTTCTCAACAGCATCAAATGACCTGCCATCAAACCGACTCTCTATCATTTCGAATCGTATGTATCTGCCATTCTCAATAATCCATACAGCCGATACATCATCTGGATTATACGCAACCTCCGTTTCTCCACCGCACAAATACATTTCTACATAACCATCATTATAAAAACGAAGTCCATTGACCTTTAAACCCTGTCTGGTAAATCTTCCAACAACTCTTGGCAGTAATGTTAAAATTATCTGTTCAGGTGTAGCATCCAGTAATCTCACACCAGAATGCTCTAACCCCCATTTCCATATCTCTGTAGAATATGGTGGCACTTCTGCCTCCAGCATTTCCTCTGTGTATGGAAAATTATCATTAGAACGTTTTGAATTATGGTACAAGATACAATGAATCACAATTTTCTCAAACTGTTCCATAGTCAAACAAGCATCTTTTCTATAGTCATGAGAACCTCGTTCCTGATAATCTGGCTCTATAACACCTCTATTCCGAAGATGTTTTTTATAGTTATCCTGCAACAATCGAAACAACAATTCAGCCCATGATTTAAGTTCTGGTCTGTATGGCGGAAGATTTGTTATCTGACCCCCCAACTCAACCAACTGTGAAAATGTATCACAAATATATTCTGAGCCTTGGTCTGACACTAATTTATATGGTAACTGGTTATTGCACCATTCATCAGGAGTAATACTAATTCCGTGTTTTTTGCAATGCTCCACTTTATCTGTAACCACATTCAGCATCAGATTTCTAAGAGCATATACACCACCTTCCCATGTCAGTGAATATCCAAGACACATGCCAGAATAAGCATCCACGCATGTAACAAGTAATGGTCTGCCGACTAATCTTCCAGCATCATCCACAAGGTAAATATCACATACCGTTCCGTCAATCATACCAACCCCTGGGCATGGTGCAAATGTCTGTATATTACCCCCAACAAGCGGTCTGAAATCTCTCTGATAAGCACTAAGACCTTCACGAGATATGTAATAGTTCTGTAGCTTCCTATGTTTTCTGTAGAAATACCGATACTGATAAAAAGATGGATATTCCTCTATCAGATTACCCTCTGCATCACAGTATTTCTCTTTCAGCATCATGGTGTAAGCAGTCTTTAGGGAATTACGGTTCTTATTATAGAAAAACTTATTTAACGACCAACGAATATTCTTTTCATCCTCCGTCAGCTCTCTATCAACCGACTTCTTCTGTGGCAATAAGCTTTGGATATGATTTAAAGCCAAATATCTACATAAATAACTTCGTACAGACTGTTTCGACACCTCATACTGCTCTGCTACTTTCGCTATTGCAATGGAACGCATCTTTTCATCCGTAACAAAAGGCAATATAGCTGTAACCATAGCATACCTCTCATGCATAATGGCTTTATCTTTTGTGTATATGCAGGCATCATCTACCACTGTAAAATTCACATCAGAATAATATTTTTCTTCTGCATATTCTACATAGCTGCACATATCCGCAAGGTTCATCCAGAATGGCATAGTACACTTGACACAATCAATAACCATAACCTGATTCTCCTGAACATGAATAACTCTTAACACACTATCATACTTACGGTACAAATCATTTCTCTTCATCAACTACAAGCCCCCAATCCTTTACATTCTTAACATCCATCCAGTATTGTCTACTGCTCTCCAGCATTTTCATTGTCATAGGTTTGGTAAGTAACTTTCGGTATACACATTCCCGAACCATGTACTCACCATTTGCCTTAACACACAAAAAATCAGATGTGTAGTCCATACCTTCTAACTGAACATTGCATCTGATTTCAACAATATCGTTGTCAGCCTCTAGCATATCAGCATAAGCATATTGAAGAGCATCATAAGTCTTACAGACACCCTCACACTTAGACAGCTTTCGTTTCTCACAACGACCTTTAAAATTCTTTTTTCTCATCAGGTAGTACCTCCGTTAGTATTTTTTACATCTCAAAGATACCGCTTTAGTAGTTCCCAAAAACTTCCCAAAAGTTTCCCAAAAGTTTCCCAAAAAGCTCCCAAAAACATGAAAATCCCCAAAAACTTCCCAAAAACAATTATTTCTGGGGAATCCAAAAAAGCTTCAAGCCATTGTATTTACTGCATTTGTTGAACTTCAGTTAGTTTTTCCCAAAAACAACATAAATAATATTACTA
>JAXJXA010000110.1:0-1894 GCA_036307745.1 Acutalibacteraceae bacterium
ATAAAAATATTATATTTCTTTTAATTGCTGTCTGCAACTGCATCAAAAGCTTCCTGCAAATCAAAAATAATATCTTCAATATGTTCTGTACCGATTGAAAGTCTAATTGTGTTAGGCTTGATACCTTGCTCAGCAAGTTCAGCTTCATTCAACTGTGAATGAGTTGTAGAAGCAGGATGTATTGCAAGTGACTTTACATCTGCAACATTTGCAAGAAGTGAAAACACCTGAAGATTATCAATAAACTTCTTGGCTGTTTCTTCATCTCCTTTGATTTCAAATGTAAATATCGAGCCTCCACCATTCGGAAAATACTTGTCATATAAATCTTTATAAGGGGAATCATTAAGTGAAGGATGATTTACACTTTCTACCTGAGGATGATTTGCAAGAAACTCAACTACTTTTTTAGTATTTTCAGCGTGACGTTCAACACGAAGTGAAAGTGTTTCAAGCCCTTGTAAAAATATAAATGCGTGGAACGGTGAAAGTGTTGCACCTGTATCACGAAGAAGAATAGCTCTGATGTATGTTACAAATGCAGCACTGGGAGCTGCCTCTGTAAATACCGCACCGTGATAAGAAGGATTAGGCTCTGAGAACTGTAGAAATTTTCCCGAAGCTTTCCAGTCAAACTTACCGCTCTCAACAATTACGCCACCGATTGCTGTTCCGTGACCACCGATAAATTTTGTAGCTGAATGTACAACAATATCTGCACCATATTCAAACGGTCTTAAAAGATAAGGTGTAGCAAATGTGCTGTCTACAACAAGAGGAATATTGTGTGCGTGTGCCACAGATGCAACCTTTTCAATATCAATAATGTTTGAGTTAGGATTGCCAAGTGTTTCAATATAGATAGCCTTTGTATTTTCGTTGACTGCATTTTCAAATGCACCGTCTTCGTCAGGATCAACAAATGTTGTTGTAATTCCGTAGTTTGGAAGAGTATGTTCCAAAAGGTTGTATGTTCCGCCATAGATTGTTTTTGCAGCAACAATGTTATCACCTGCACTGGCAAGAGCCTGAATTGTATACGAAATAGCAGCTGCACCCGAAGCAACTGCAAGAGCCGCTGAACCACCTTCAAGAGCCGCAATTCTCTGTTCAAAAACATCTTGTGTCGGGTTTGTAAGTCTACCGTAAATGTTACCTGCATCTCTAAGTGCAAAACGATCTGCTGCGTGCTGACTGTTATGGAACACATATGATGTTGTGGCATATATAGGAACTGCTCTTGCATCTGTTACGGGATCGGCATTTTCCTGTCCAACATGTAACTGTAATGTTTCAAATCTTAATTTTCTATCTTTTAAAGTGCTCATTTATATAACCTCTTTCTAAAATTATCAAATTAAAGTAATTTATGTGTTGCTTTGTAATTATTCTGCAAACAACGGTGTAGATAAATATCTATCGCCAGTATCCGGCAGAAGAACAACGATAATTTTCCCTTTATTTTCAGGACGCTTTGCAAGTTCCGTTGCAGCAAATACTGCAGCACCGGAGGAAATACCCACCAGCACACCCTCTTTCTTTGCAAGCGTTCTGCCTGTTACAAATGCATCTTCATTTTCAACTGCAATAATTTCATCATATATATCCGTATTTAATGTATCAGGTACAAAACCTGCACCAATTCCCTGAATTTTATGAGGTCCAGGTGTACCTTTTGATAAAACAGGAGAACTTGCTGGTTCAACAGCAACCACCTTAACATTTGGATTCTTCTCTTTAAGGTATTTGCCGACACCTGAAATTGTTCCACCGGTACCTACGCCTGCAACGAATATATCGACCTTTCCTTCTGTATCTTCCCAGATTTCAGGACCTGTTGTTTTGCTGTGTGCTTCAGGATTAGCTGAATTGGTAAACTGACTCGGTATAACGC
>JAXJXA010000111.1:0-116656 GCA_036307745.1 Acutalibacteraceae bacterium
AAAATAGCAGTGCCATATAGCAGGGTTTTTAATACAGGTGCCGCAATGGTGTCTCAGAATAAAAAATCAGAGTGCCATATTGCTGTCTCAAAAGATAAAATAGCAGTGCCATATAGCAGGGTTTCACTATTGCAGCAACTCTTCATTAAACAAGCACAAAAAAAAGATAAGGAAGATTTAATAATTCCTTATCTGTAATATCGATTATTTACTTTTCCTGATTGTCTTCTTAGTTATCTTCGTTTATTTCTTCTTGTTCTTCATTTTCTAACTCTTCGTCTTCTAAATCTGTGTCATATTCAGGTTCATACTCTTCTAATGAATATATCTTTTTATTATCATTTTCTTCGACCATTAATTCATAACAATATACAGGATTTATTGGTAAAGTTATAGTGTTGCTTCCTTTTTGGATTTGAACACTTTCTATTATTTTGAATGAGACAAACGTTTTATCTTCGGTCTCAATAAGATAACAATTGACATGATTCACATAATCATAAAAATGACCAGTTCTTGGATGAAAATCATCTAAATATTTTGCGACAACTTCATAATAGATATCCATTATTAAGTCTGGTGCGTTTTCTAAATCAAACTGATATATAACACCTTCATCAGTCTTCCACATTTTTTGTGGACTATTTTTTATCTGTGAAATTAAATCCATATAATCACTTCCTTTATTTTTTCAAGTATTATAAGAATGACATTTTTTAACATAACGTCTATTAATAATTTCCTATATTTCACCTCTTTTTAGAATAGATTTTCTAACAATATTCAAACAATCAACAATATTCCAAAAAGAAATAGACGGGATATTAAAGATTTTTAGGTCCAGAACAAGCTGGCCCTTTTCTTTTTTCTTTCCCGTCTTATCTTTTACCTGTCTTATCATAATGTATTAGCAGCATATCTAACAGCACGATTAACAGTATTGCTGCTAACTGTACTAACTTGAGCGACTATACCAAATGTTTTATTCCCTAAATAGATGTCGTTCACTTCAACTTTCTTCCATAATTCAGGCTGATTAGTTCCTTTCCAAATAGCCTCCACTGTCTGAAGGTTATCGTTCTTATCCAATACCTTTAATGTAATCATTGTTAATTGTTTCATAGTAATACCTCCATAGTGTCGGCTCATTTGCCTTTTGTTTTTATACTAATAATATAGATGAGAAAACAGAAAAAAGACTAAAAAAAACAATTTACTAATATGGGGGAATAATATAGATTTTGTTTTGTAAAGTATAATGAGTATATACATTAAGTAGTTGTCTGGAGATGGCGAGATAATTAACAGATATGATGAGATGGGGTTTTCAGGCTCTCATTATGTTTCTCATCTTTCTCTATTATCTTTCTCGCCCTACTCTTTTCCTTTCAATGAGAATAAATGAGATAGGAAGAGAAAAGATAAGATGGATTCAGTCTTATTCCGCTCTCTTCTTTTCTCATCAAACTATTAAGCGTTATGTAAAAGGTAAAATAACAGTATTGATAATATAATAGACAAAAAAGAAAAGACGAAGTTTGCTTTAACTCCGTCTTGTTATATTTTAGTCTTCTTTGTATGGTCTTGCTTTTTTGTAATTGATTTCTGGATTTCTATCTATATTAAAAAAACCTTTTACTTTTGCTTTAATTTCTCCATCAAAAGAAGGAACTAATACATATTCACCAGGTAATGTGTTATGGTTCCATAGATAGTCATATTGTTTTCCGTTTGGTTTGAATTCAACGCGAACAACTGAAATTTTATTATCTTCATTTGTGTTATTCAATTTATTTTCTTCATCAGTATTAACAACAATATCAACAATTTCCATTTTTAGAGACATTATTTGTTTATCCATATCTTGGATTGCTGCTAACAATTTTTCTCTTTCGGCCTGCAATCTTAGTAATTGTTCTTTTGCTTCTTTTAAGTTTTTCATGTAATCAACCTCTATTTATCTTTTTGTTTTTACACCCATAATATAGACGGAATAGTCTAAAAAAGATGAAAAAATGTTTTGATGTTTGGGTCTGGCGAGATATTAGATTGGTTTTGATAAGATGGTGTTTTTTGTTCTCATTATGTTTCTCATCTTTTCAATCTTTATCCTCGCCCTTTCTTGTTATTATCAATGAGAAATAATTGGATAATGGATAGAAATGATAAGATGGGTTATCTTATATTGTTCTATCTTTTTCCAATATTCATAATGTAAATAAAAATAGACGAAGCAATAAAACTTCGTCTAAGATATTTTACATTATATATTTTACAGGGTCCCATAGTTCATTATCTTCTAATTTACTGTTATTCATATTATCTAAAATTTGCTGGAAGTTTTTTTTTATATAGTCCAATTGTTCGTTTGTTAAGCAACCATTAAATAGGTAGTTATTGTTATTTTTTACTGATATACAATCATTAAGGGCACAATAGACTAAATCTTCGCTGCGGTCTGATTGTAAATAGGTTCTAATACCCTTTATATGAAACATAGGGAATTCTTTTATAACTGTATATGCTGTATAGTTCTTTCCGTTGTGTGTAATTGTGTTTTGATATCCCTCAACTTTCTTGTTAGTAATCATAATATTTTACCTCCAATATATTAAAACACTAAGTGTTAATTTTTATTATTGATATCAAGACTCCTTCTCAAATCTACTATCGAAGGTGTCTGCGTGTCCGCTCTACTGTCAAGGCTATTGTCTTGGCGGCGGGTAAGTCTTTTTTGTTATGTGTTCCGTAGGGGCTTTAAGTGCCCCGCATTTGTTATTCTTTAATTACACTAATAGTATAGACGGAATAACAAAAAAAAGACAAAAAAAAGATAGCCCCAACACATACAGAAGGGGCTATGATAGATTACTTAATTGTTATTATAATTTGATTATCATTTTCTTCTATTGTATATTTTCCATTAGGGACAATGACAATTTCTCTCTCTTCGGTAGGTTGAACAGTTTCAATAACATCTTCATTGTTTCTACTTTTATCAACATATCCTACCAACGCAGGGACTAACACAGAAGTTAGGACTGCCATTATAGCCACTAACATTATAAACTCTAAAACGCTAAATCCTTTATTATTCATACTTAACATCTCCTTTGTATACGTGGGCGATAATAACCCTCTGTTTTGCAAGGGCTTTAAGTGCCCCGCATTTGTTATTCTTTAATTACACTAATAGTATAGAAGGGATAGTGAAAAAAAGACAAAAATTTCACTTTATGATATTTTATTCCGTGTCCAGTGATTAAATGTGTTTTAGGGCCCTGGTGTATTTCGCATTTTATTTTTGTCTTTTATACATTAAATGTTCTATGTTGTATGTGTAGAAATAGAACCCAAAAACAGGCAACTGTTTCCGAAGGTTAGCGTCGGCTAACTCATAAATAAAAATCAACCCGCTGGAGTTTTGCTTCCAACGGGCTATTATATGTTTTATTCATCGTCTTTAACTGTTTTTTGAAATCCGTAATCATAATTTTTGAAATTTTCTAATTCTTCATCGGTCATTAATTTTGCGTTTTCTTCTATCCATTGCATATTCTTTCTATTTTTCTCTTTACCTTCATCTGTGATATATTCGCTGGTTTCCCAATTTTCATCATCAACCTTCATATATCCCTTAGCGTCTAATATCTCATTTTCTGCGTAGGGGTGTGTAAATGCATATTTAATAGTTCCATCTAACATAACATCGATATACAACTGGCCGTTGTTATTATCTTGGTTTTCGAATACAAAATCTCTAAATGTGCTATCATATTCCCACTCTTGCCACTCTTTAACAATATCAGAAGTAGGCAAAACGTCTATCATATCGAAATTAGTCTCTGCAATTCGGCTGGCTTTCTTTTCAATTTCGTAGGGATACTCCGCATATTCTTCCAACCATTCCATAGTATAGCGGGCACGGCTTATCATTCTTTCTCCATAGTTCCAACCAAAATACAAGGCAATCAATCCGTGGCCGTCTGGTTCCATAACACATCTCTTTGTCTTTTGGTTATATACTTGTTTTTCCTTTTGATATCTAATGTAAATCTGTGAACGTTGTCCCATAAGTAATACCTACCTTTTTCAAAGATACTAAGAACTTCGTGATAAAGCACTCGTTCTTACTCTCTTTATTTTTTGTTTTTGTTCTTTTGTTTTTGTATTTATAATATATAAGAAATAGTCTAAAAAAGACTAAAATAATTATTCTCAACAACCTTCAAATCTATTATCAGGCTTGTTGGCGTATCTGTGCTATTGTCAGAACTATTGCTCTGGCGACAGATTATATTTGATGGGCTTGTAAGCCGTTTTTGTTGTGTGTTTTGTAGGGGCTTTAAGTGCCCCGTTTTTGTTATTTTTTAATTACACTAATAGTATATAAGAAATAAGAAAAAAAGACGAAACAAACAATCTCTAATAACATTTTTTGTAGGTTGTTTTTATCGTTAGAAGCAAATATTTTTTTTGCACTTTTTCTATTAAATGTTCTATCTTACTATTAAAATAAATCAGTAATCTACTTTTGGGGGTATAAATATGTTCAAATTTATTAGAAATAATATTGGTAGTATGAGACTTGTTTGCTTAGGTGTAGATATTACCTTACTTTCTTTTGTGTTATATGAGATAATAAAAATGCTGTCTGATGTTTTTGTTAGTTTTGTGATGTTGTGGAATATAATAGGCACACTGGCATTAGTGTTATTTGCCGTTGGTTTTGTATATTTCTTACTGGGCACTATGGCTTGTGTGTTTGGCTTTTGATGTAAAGAATTTTTATTGAAATTTTTGCTATATATAAAGAAATGAGACTTCTTACAATTTTAGAAGCCTCATATTTTTTCATGCTATTAATTTGAAAACTACTCTGTTGTCGTTATTATATTGAGTTGATAATTTATATTTAGTTGCTTGGGCAATACCGTCTAAAAACTTATCAGTGCCTAAAACAGTTTTAGTTTCTTGTGCTGTTGCTGCTTTTGCTCTTGGAATACTGTTTGAGTTATATAATGTATATTCCATTTTGTTAATTGCCTCTTCGATTTGGTCAATGTATGGCCCGTGGTAATGGTCGTACAAATAGATAATATCTTCATCTGTCAGATTCTTATATTCCATAGTGCCTCCTTATATTTAATATTAAATGCTTTTTGTTTTTTTTGTAGATGAGTTTCTTCATTAATTAATATAGAAGAAACAGAAAATAAAATACAAAATAATTAAGGTGATAATGATAGAGAGTGGCAAGAATATGACCTGGTTCTGATGAGAGATTGTTTCTTTTTCTCATTATGCTTCTCATCACTTTCAGGCATCAATCTTGCTCTTTCCTTTTTCTTTCAATGAGATAAGACGGGATAGTGAACAGAAAAAAAAAGTGGCGTGCCACTTTGTGTTCTGTTTCTTTCCCGTGATTGTTTAGAAAGATTGTAAAAGGTAAAAAAACTCCTATTGATAATATAGGGGAAATGTGGCACGCCACTTTTGTGTTCATTAAAAATAAAAAAAGAAAAGACTTAACCATCTCTGGCTAAGTCTATTTATGTTAGAACAACATATTAACGATTTTCATTTTTCTGGCAATAGCATACTTTCTATCATCGGCCTCAAGCATACCATCAATTAATTTTTCAACATTTCTGGTTGCGGGGTTAATAACGCGGGCATTAGGCTTTCTAAGAAGTTCATTCTTACAAAAGTCGTAATGGGCTTCCGCTTTCTTATACTCGCTGTTCAGATGTGCGATAATAGAATTGTGGATATTAGTCTTGATAGCTGCGGGAATAGTAGTAATGTTAGTAGTCTTCATAATTTTAATCACCTTTCATAAATAATAAAATATTTTTTTTGTTAAGAACTTTACTTCATTTGTGTTCTCCTTAATTACATCTATAATATAGAAGGAATAAGAAAAAAAAGACAAAAAAAATCTCATTATATTATTAATGAGATTATTAATGTGGCGTGCCACTTGTTAACAGTTAGCAAACTTTGCTGTATCGATTATTTGAACTCCATAGCAACCTATACAAACTGTTCCATTTTTCAGTTTAGATAGTGTTCTCTTATGATGGTGTCCATGTATGTTTAGTGGTGTTCTGTTTTTATTACAATATTCAGTAATACCCTTTAGTCCGCTATGGGCAAAATTATTTTTGCCATATAGATATTTCGGGCAATCATGGGAAATGAGAATATCTGTGTATGGGATAGTTTTAGATATTTCTACGCTCTCATCATCTGTATATAACGGTGCGTCTGATAGCTTATATCTTATGCTGCCTTGTAGTCCTGCTATCTTAATACCGTAGATGTCTATTACTTTACCATGAATATTTTCTATATTATATTTATCATAGAGTGTCCAGCTGTCGTGATTCCCTAAAATACCGTAGATAGGGATATCTACCTTCTGTTTAATGATAGATAGGTCTCTGTCGGTGATGTCTCCTAAAAGAAGACAAACATCAGCGTTTATGTTGTTTAATTCTTCCTCTTCCAGGCAATTGTGGGTATCTGTGATTATCAATAGTTTCACGTTAAAATCAATAGGCTTAGCTTTTGGTTTTAGAAATTCAAACATAGCATCATCTCCTTTTATTTTGTGTTGGGTTAAGTAGGTCTAATTTTAGTTTATTCTTTTACGCATATAATATAGAAGGGATAAAAGAAAAACTACAAAAATAATTTCTTACAAAATAAGAACAATAAAAAGTGCCCTGTTCTATTATTTTTAGAACAAGGCTTTTCTTTTATCACTAAATTAACAAATCATCATCCAATTTACATTATAATTAATTTTACTTTCTACTAATTTTCTTTCAGCTGGTCTACTTTTTGCGTTTTTGCGGTTGTGTAATTTCACATTTTTAATTGCTTTTTTATAGAACTCTTCAGCACTTTCATTACTTACAAAATATCTTATATCTTCGTGTCCATCGCCATATGTTAAAACAACTGACGCTTTTATATCTTTTGCGGGTTTAAAATGGCTTTTCAATATATCATCGCTAACCCATGAATAATCTGGTTTTTCTTCGAATTGATAAAGTTTGATAACACCATCATATCTCACATTATCTTTTAACGTATAAATCATTCCTAATTTACAGAATGGTATTAATTCCTGTGTGCATACGAATTTTTCCATATTTCTAACCTCTTAAATACTCTTTTGTTTTTGTACTAATAATATAGACGATAAAATGAAAAATAGATAAAAATTTCATTTATGATATTTTGTTCCGTGTCCATAGGGCGAATATGTCCCTCTGTTCTGCAGGGGCTTTGTGTGCCCCATTTTTATTATTCTTTAATTACATTTATAATATAGAAGGAATAGTCTAAAAAAGACAAAATTTTTATTTTTTGCTATTCCCCTCCGTACACATGAATTAGGTGTGTTTTCTGTGTTTCAGGGTTTTTGTGTTTTTATATTTTATTTTTTATCTTTTTTACATTAAATATTCTATCTTATATGTGTAGAAACAGAACCCAAAATCAGGGTGAGTACTCCTAACGGTTAGCGGCGGCTAACTCATAAATAAAAGATAACCCGCTGGAATTTAAGTTTCCAACGGGCTCTATTTTTTTATGCAATTTCCATAATTTCGTCGTTTTCGTTCTCGACGACTATCCATTTAAAATCTTTATAATATTTTACAGTATTGTCTTTTCTAAATGCAGTGTAATATTTACCATCTTGTTTTAGCAGATAGCCGCCGTGCTTATTTTCCATATCAAAATTAATGCCATTGACGATAGATGTGATGGTTTCTTTTGGTAATTTCCAGAATCCTGGTGCGTCTCTCATAGAATCAAAAATAATAGTGTAGTTATTAATGACTTGTATATGGTCTACGGCTGCTTTTGGATTATAAATCTTATTTGTTCTCTCTCCCAACATGTGTCTCAATATCGCTTTGCGTGTTGCATCAATAACTTCCTCACGGTGTTTTACCATAAAATAACCACAATTCCACTCTTCCCCACTAACTTCAAAATTCTTACCTGGTTCCATATAAATAAGTATCTGTTCTTTATATGTGTTGCATCTCTTATAGGCTTGTATTCTAATACTGCCACATTCTTGATATAGTTCAATGTTCTTATCTTCTGTTCTCTTATATGTGCTTACACTTGCCATTACATCTTTCATAAAATAATACCTCTCTTTGTTTTTGTTCTTTTTGTTTTACACCTATAATATAGACGATAAAATGAAAAAAAGACAAAATTTTCATCTATGATATTTTGTGTCCATAGGGCGAATATGGCCCTCTGTTTTGCAGGGGCTTTGTTTGCCCCGTTTTTGTTATTCTTTAATTACATTAATAGTGTAGAAGAACTAAAAGAAAAAAGAATAAAAAAATCATTTTATAATATTTTCTTCCGTGTCCATCGATGAAATAGGTGCCTCTATATTTTGTTTTGAAATGTTTTTATTTTTTTGTCTTTTTTACATTAAATGTTATATATTATATATGTAGAAATAGAACCTAAAAACAGGGGAAGTGCCTCTAACGGTTAGCGGCGGCTAACTCCTAAATAAAAGAAGCCCGCTCCAACACCACTGCTGGAACGGGGAATTATTTGTTATGCTGCTAAAATATCTAATTTCATTGTGTCTGTATAGTCTTTTGTCTCTGTCTCTCTCTTGAATCTGTCTTTTGCTGTGTTCTGGGTATTTGCGATATTAATTTCAATAATCATATTTTACCCCGCTTTTCTCTTTTTGTTTTTGTATTAATAGTATAGAAGGAATAGTCTAAAAAATACTAAAATAAAACTGGTATCAAAATATTTTTTGCGGGGGTATCATTTCCTTCTCTTCCCCCTTTTTCTGTCCTGTCCTGGGGCCCTGCCAAGACTGGCGGGGTGGCTGCGTAGCAGACGGGGTGGTTCATTATAGAAGGGTATGACGAGAAAAATGATAGAAAAAAGAAAGATGAGGGCCAGCTTGTTCTGGCCCTCAATATTCTCTATCAATTATCTCGTTGTATCTTTACTTATATTGGTTATTTATTTCTTGTTGTTGTCTATTAACAGCTTTGGTTGCTTCCACATATTTTTCTCCAAGCTCTTTTGTTTCTGGTGCGTTGTTACCATACGCTTCCATATACTTATTGAAAGCTTCTTGTTCTTCCTGCTTCAAAACATCCAGTCTGTAATATTTTTCCAGGTAGGTTAGACGTTCGATGTCGTGGTCTATTACGTCTAGTCTATTTTGGGTTTCTGGTTCCACATAACCACATTCTTCTTTCTCGGTCTCATATTCTTCACATATCCATTGTTTATATAACTTAGCCGCATTTAACAATTCTGTTATATTCATCATAATTTCTTTACCTCTTTTTTTTTAATTACACCTATAATATAGAAGAAATAAAATAAAAACTACAAAAAAATAACCAGCTAAAATTGTTTTTAATTGGTTATATTACATTACACAACGCTTCCAAATCCTATTTCGTCACCGTTCTCATCATAGTCTATAAAAATGATGTTCAGATATTCGTTTTCACCAAGTGGTTCGTTGTAGTTCTCAACAAACTTCTCGGCTTCTTCATAAGTTTGAAAATCGTCGGATAGTCTTCTTACAAATTCATGGTATCGACCATCAATACTTTGTTTGTTCACTTCAACTGCGTATTCTGTGCTGACTGGTGTATTACATCTCATACAATTAACCTCTCTTTGTTTTTTTATTTTTTTGAATTACACTATTAATATAGACGAAACAATAGAAAAAAGTATAAAAAAGTTTCATCTTCAATGGTATTTATGGGCATTTGTTTTTTTTGCGAATATTAAAAGTTTTTTTATCCTTTTTTGTGTTAAATGTTCTATATTACATATACAAAACAAAAGAACGTAATTCGTTCAAAAACAAGGAGAGGTATATTATGGCCAATAACACAAAAAAGAAGATTGCTTTTTCAGTAAATGATATTGAGGCTCTGGATGAATCTACTGTAACTTGTATTTTTTCTGTGGGTGATGAATTATATATTGCCGATTACAACAAAGATGTAGATGAGATTGTCTACGTTGGTTATGAAGATATGGAAAAGGCTGATTTTGAAGTGCCTGATGAGGTTAATGATATCTTAGGGGAATTACAAGAATACATTGTGGAAAATATTGACTAATAGATGGTGTAACTAATAATGAGTGGGTTAAAAATCTACTCATTATTTTTTTTGTCTTTTTTGTGTTAAATGTTCTATATTTTATATAGAAAGCAAAAACAAAGATAAGGGTGGTAAAGATTATGACTAAAATCAAGTTTAATTCTGTTAAAGATATTAAGAAGTTTGAGGCAATGAGACAACATACGGAAGACGGAGATTGTTTCATGGATAAGGGTGGAAGAGTATGGCAGATTGTTGACACTGTCGGCGGAAAATATTTCTATACACAAATTGATGACAATCATGAGTATTATAGCTCTGTTAATTATGCTATCTTTGATGTGTATCTTGGTAATCAAACATACGACGCAGCTGTAAAATATACTAAATACCTTCGTGGGAAAGCACATATTGTTGCGTATTTAGATGAGTGTTTAAAAAATGGTATGGAATATCAGGAATATCTAAACACGTTAAATGGTTATTGCGAATATGCTCAGCTGGAGAGAGAAGATAAAAATGTGTTCTTGTATAATGGCTATAGAGAGGTCTTAAATCCAAACGGCTTAAACTATAATACTGATATTTATGATATTGAGGGCACATATATAAAATATGGCTGTTCTTTATGTCTTGATGTAGAAGCTGTTCTTGGTTATTTTGACAATGCTGATGAGGCTGTAACATACGCTCGTAATGTTGGAAATGATTTCCTTAATGCGTTGTTTCAGGCTTCTTTAGATGAGTTTAATAGAATGATTGAGAAAGAAAAAGAATATGAAGAATGTATGGCTGAAATTCCATTCTAAATAAACAACAAAGGGGTCTGTTTTAACAGACCTCTTTCTATTTTTATTTGCGATAAAGTTTTTTATTTCTTAGTTGTATGTTTTTTTTGTCTTTTTCACATTAAATGTTCTATATTGTATGTGTAGAAATAGAACCTGAAATCAAGCTAACTTGTCCGTTAAAATATGAAATTAAAATTCACAACACTAAAAACTATTTTGCTGGTTAGCATATTCGAAGGTAACAGACATCATCCTCTCTCCTTTTTTACCCTTGTCAAGGCAAAGCCCCATGAGTGGGGTTTGGGGTTGATGACAGAAGAAAGAAGGTAGAGTTTTGAGAGAGTAATAGCAGAAAGAAAAGAAATGTGGGCCAGCTTGTTCTGGACCACAAAATCACTCTGCTGAAAGCTCTCTTGTTAATGAAAAAAATATTCAAAGTCTAAAAAACGACTTTAAACAAAAAAAAATGAACCCTTTACAATGAAGAATCGTAAAGGGTTTTGCTAAGTTGTAAAAACTTCGCTAATAATTTACTTGTGTTTTTAGAGGGCCAAATTCATCCACGGAGGTAATGGATGTAAATTGCTGCAACAATTGTTTGGCTTTCTCTAATAATATTTTCTTACATTTTGGATAGATTGCGAATAGTCGATATCATTAAGTTTACTTAATGACATTGACGAATAGCAATTGAAATCAATTACTCTTCTTCCTTTTCATTATCATTGAGATAATTTGTAATTTTTTTCTTAATGTTGATAAGATATATTCCAACTGTTAATAAATCCCATAGAACACAACCTAAGAATGCTGCTGCAATAATGACAAATGTACTTAAATTTATATATCCCCAAGCTCGGGCCAAGAATCCAAGTAAAAGCATTAAAACCAGTATTCTACCCCCTTTAGACTTGTATTCGTATTCTTCATCACCGATTGTATCTTTCAGGTGAAACAAATGGAAACTGATGTCAATTTTCATGTTATTATCCTCTCTTTCTCTTACTAACCTTTCATTAATTGAAGCTTTTTTGTATTTTATACTTATATTTTCTTATGTTTTCTATGGATTACGAATGATGATTTGAATATTTTTTATCAAAAAAAACAATAAAGAATATTCCAACTTCAACAAAACAAGTATATCAAGGATTCTTTTACTTCTACAAAGAATGGGATGAATTGATTTTGTGAAGAAAAGTATCTCTAAATCTTCGCAAACAGATATTGTGGACAGGTCTATTGTCATAAGAGTTGTCTAAAAAAGAAAATGAAAAAAAAGAAGCTAAAACATCACATAATTAAACGGTTTATAGCTCATTAGACAATTTTACCATTACTAATACTTTATAATATTATTCATTTAAAAACTGTCTAAATAGAACTAACACAAACAACAGAAAAAGACTAAAAAGATTAGACAATAGATAATAGACAACAAAGATAGTTATGTAGTTAATAAAGGATATAAAAAAAACTATATATTTTATTAAATACATAAAGACAAGATAACAACAAGATAACAAAGATATTCAGTATAATAAAGAAGAACAGAACAGGCTATCATAAAAACTATTAGCAATCCAAAATAAAATAATAAATTAGTAATGTAAACGAAAAAGTTTTATACATTTTTCTTTATTTCATCAATATTACAAATGAAGAGTGAGACACACATATCAGCTCTTCAAAAAAGGCGGAATTTTTAATCGTCTATATTATTTTTGTAAAGATTGGTGTTCCACTACCAAAGACTTACGATAATTCGTATAACGATTATTACAATCGGGAAATGAGGAACGATAAATCATGGTGTACCTCCACCAAAGTTTATAAGTCATTAGACTTATGAAGCGAGGAACGATAAGTCATGGGGTTCCACTCCCAAAGGTTGTAGATGTATTATCTACGAAATGAGGAACGATAGATTATTTATTATTTTGTCTTTTTTTCTCTTAGTTCTTATATATTAACGAAATAGAGAAAAATACGGTTGGGTGGCCAAGTTGGTAAGGCACCTGCCTGTCACGCAGGAAAACAATGGGTGGCACGCACCTAAAGAAATCGGTAACATTTTCTCCGTCAATAATCGCGGATGACGGATAGAACATTATTCAATTGCGAGTTATATATAATCTCTGAGAATGACGGGACTCAAATGTAGAATATCATCCAACAGTATTCAATAGCAAAAAACATAGTTCATTGCTGCTCAGTTGCCGCGTATATCATATTTCATTCAAAAGCCCCTTATTACAGGAGCTTTTGTCAACATTCATAAATAATTGTATTGGAGGTGTGTATTATGCCATTCGTCAAGTTTGATGTCAAACGTGAAATAAAAAAGCAATGCGATACTGACCCCGAATTCAAGAAAATATGGGATGAACGCAATAAAAGAATGGAAGATGTTGAAAATGGTAATTTTGTTCCTGATGAGAAGTTTTTAAAACTTGCAAGGAGAGAAATTGCAGACGAACTTGTGTTTTTCTCAGAAGATGTTAAAGAAGATGAAGCTGCTCAGATAGCAAATGAATTGGTTGAGAAAATTGATTGGAACAATAAAGCTCTGATGCACAAGGGGTTCTCTTGGATAGCTATTAGATATCTGGAAAGAAACGGAAGAAAAGTTATCTATTGATATCTATTTAGGTCTGAAAGCCTACAAAGATGTAGTCGCTGTTAGGATTGTAAATCCACAGCTTCTTCTAAAATTAAAAACGTATTAGAAAACCCTCTTAACAACATTATTTGCCCGCCGCCCATTCGCGGTGTATAGCCATTATTCACCCAAAGGTTTCCAATAAGAGACCTTTGCTAAATTCAGGTGTTCCGCTACCAACAAATGCGGGGCTGTAAATTCAATAATTCAGGTTTGAAAGCCTACCAAAATTCAAACTCATCATTTGATGTGTATCCATAGCACTGGTTACGGGACCCAGCTATCAAAACCGTTGTAATGCTGGAGTAGTTCAATGGTAGAACGACGCACTTGTAATGCGAAAATGAAAGTTCGATTCTTTTCTCTAGCTCCATCTTTCACTAAACAATGGCCCGTTAGTCAAGCGGTTAAGACACCAGGTTTTCATCCTGGTAACGGGGTTTCAACTACCTCACGGGTCACCATTCCTTTAGTTGGGAACATAAGACAATATCGCGGGAAATCGTGCGTATCATTGTCATTAAGATAAGAAAATCTATGTATTTTTATACAAGTTCTCTTAACTTATAAACATTGCCAGGCACCTATAATCATAACCGCACTCTACTGGCCTTGTGCAGCTGTAGATAACTTTTGCTTCAAGTTATGGTTAGTGTCAGCACAAGTACAATTTATTAGATTGTACAGTTACCTATTTCAATAGGAATTATATTAAAAGAGTTGATTTTATGTTAGTTTATGTTTTAAACAAAAAAGGCAAGCCACTTATGCCAACAACCAGATTTAAACACGTTAAAATGTTACTAAAATCTGGTAAGGCTGTTCCCGTTTGCAATAACCCATTTACCATTAGATTAAAATATGATACGCCTGATGTTATACAACCATTAACTTGTGGTATTGATGTTGGTCGTGAGAATATCGGTTTAGGTGTATCTAATCAAAAAGGTGAATGTGAGTTTTATGCAAATGTTCAAACAAACAACAAGCAAGTTACTAAAAATATGAGTAATAGAGCTATGTATCGCAGAGCTCGTAGAAGTCATCGCCGTCAAAGACAACAACGTAGAGCAATTAGAACTAAAACAACTATTCAAAATGGCGATGATAATATTCTAAGAAGTAAAAAGATATGTAAGTCTATTAATATTTCATATCCAGGCATGGAAGAGAGCATTACTCATAAAGTTTGTAAGGGTAAAGAGGCTAAATTCAATAATCGTAAACGTCCAGATGGATGGATAACCCCCTCTGCACGTAATTTAGTTCAAATCCATGTTAATTTGGTTAAGATGATACAAAAGTTTTTACCCATTACACACATTAACGTTGAAAATAATATCTTTGACTTTCAGAAATTAGAAAATGCAGATATTGAAAATTGGCAATATCAAAAGGGACCATTATATGGTTTTGAAAGTCCTGAAGAATATATATCAAAACAACAAGGCTGTAGATGTTTGTTATGTAAGACTAATGATATAAAAAACTATCATCATATTATACCACGCTCACAAGGTGGTTCTAATACCATTAAAAATCTAGCTGGTTTATGTGATGAGTGTCACGATTTAGTACATAAAGATAACACCTATACAACAGAATTATCTTCATTAAAAGAAGGTATTAAAAAACAGTATGAGATAGGCTTACTCAATTCATGTATGCAATTGATTATAGATGAATTAAACAATATTCTACCAGTAACTTGTTGTAGTGGATATGAGACTTCTAAAATACGTAAAAGACTGTCTTTAGATAAGGACCATTCGATTGATGCGTATTGTATCAGTCTATTTAATAACCCTGATGTAACAACACCTGTTATTAAATCTGAAATGTATAAAATTAAACATTTCAAGAAAAAGAGCAATAATATTATTAAAAAGATTGGTAGTAGAAAATACTATTATAATGGTAAATTAGTTGCGATTAATAGACATAAGGCAATAGAACAGAAAGAACCTTCTCTTGAAGAATATATGTCTGAATATCGTAAAACGCATACAGAAAAAGAAACTAATCAACATTTCCACGATTTAGAGGTTAAATCAGCTAAGAGAACATATACATTTCATAAAACTGGTGTAATTGCTAAATTTAAATGTGGTGATGTTGTTAAATATATTAAAAAGAGAAAAAATAAAACTATACAAAAGGTGTTTATTGTTACTGGTGTAAAGCAATCAACACGCCTTTGTTATGATAATTACACAAAAGAAGCAAATGCTAAGTATTGTGCTTTATTGCAAGGAAAATCTCTTGTGTTTGTATAACGATTAGTAATTACTTATTTTTAAATTCTTAATTTAACAAAATTGTCTTTTTTATGTAGTAAAATAAATATCAAATAAAAAAATCCCATGGAGGTATCAAAGATGTATAATGACGACGATTACAACAATTATTTAGACCATGAGGAATGGAAAAGACAAGAACAAGAATATAATGATTATCAAAACAGTCTATTCTATGATGAAGAACAAGCCAGATATAATAGCCAAGACAACTACTCTTCTTATAATGGTGGTTCTTCTTTTGGTGGTGGCAGTCTTTTTGGTGGTCATAGTTCTGGTACTTTGGTAAGAGCTGCTGATGCTTTTGGTGAAGTTGCATTTATGTATGTTTTTGGCTTTGTTTCTCTTTTCTTAGCCTCTCTTGGTTCTGGTATATGGCCTGTTATTGGTTTGTTTGTTTCATTTGGTACCATTGCTTACGATAGAGATAAATCAAGTGGTGTATTATCTGAACTGTTATGTTTCTTGCTTTCTCTTGGTGCCAGATTGATAGGTCTTGTTGGCTTATTTTCTAATATTTCTATTTTATGGCAACATTTCTTTGGTTAATAATTCTGCATTTTTGTTTGGGTTACTTCTGTAACAACATCTAATGATGAAAAAAGACTGATAATCTTTAAAATTTTCTACTCACACGCTGGCAGATTATTAAATACATTGCGGATTGGAGGAGTTGGTTTCCTTGCAAGGCTCATACCCTTGAGACACTTGTTCGAATCAAGTATCCGCAACCATCAGCATTTTTGCTGAGTACCTCGTTATTATTTTTTTTGAGTGCCTGTTCTTAATGACATTGGGAATGGGCACTCTTCTTTTTTATCTTTTTTCATCTAAATCTTATATATTATACTTGTATGACAGATGCATTGAATAGTATTACCTTTGTTATACATAGCATTTTGGAAAGCAGGTGGTTAATATGGGCGAAATCATACTAAAAGCAGAAGATATTTATTTACAGAATATAGTTCAAATGGAAGTTGAAGCTGCTCAGCCAGGTGAAAGTGATATTACCATATATAATAGAGTTGTCAATGAGTATGATATCGACTCTTTGGAAACGGCAACAAAAGCCATGCAGCTCATCCATCTAAATCAGTCAATTTTGAACTTTGAAGGATGATTAATATGATAAGTAATATCTATCAATTTTTATATCTCTTCTTTATCTATTCTTTCCTTGGTTGGTGTATAGAGGTTATCTATGTCGGACTCAACAGAGGCCATTTTGTTAATCGTGGCTTTCTTAGTGGCCCATATTGCTCAATATACGGATTCGGTGTTTTGTTTGTCGTATGTTTATTAAACCCGATTAAAGATAATCTTTTGCTGTTGTTTGTTGGCTCTGCCCTTCTAACAACATCATTGGAACTCATAACAGGTTGGTTATTAGATATTATCTTTCATCAGAGATGGTGGGATTATTCAAATGTTCCATTCAACATCAAGGGTTATGTTTGTCTGAAGTTTGCTATTATCTGGGGCTTAGGTTGTTTGTTTGTAGTAAAGTTTGTTCATCCTAATGTATTGATGTTGGTCCAGCACATGGATAATATTGTTTGTTATATTTTGTTATTTGCTATCATAGTTGTCTTCATTGCTGATAATATAGCAACCATAACAAAAACTTGGAAATATAGAAATAAGTTGGTGTTGACAAACAAGATAGCTGATGATGCTAAAAGATTTTCAGATGTAATTGGCCAGGAAATATTTGATGGAGCTTCTGAAATCGCTGACAAGGTTGAGGATGTGAAGGAATATATAGACAAGAAAAAGTAAAAATACCCCTATTTTTTACATATTATACAATACTACTCCATGATTTTCGTTGAATCTATGGCCATAATATTGTATAATATTCATATACGACAAGTATCACGAAAGGACGGTATTATGGATAAAAAACGGTTTGAACTCATAGTAAAAATATGTGAACGGGCAGAAAAATTTGGGTACAATGGAGACAGAACATCATTAATTATGGATTTAGAGAGTGCCGATAAAGTATTCAATTTAAGATTACAGGATATGTTGGATGGGGACGATGTAAATTTTGTGCATGATATCCGTGGTATAATGGACAATATCAATAGAAGTACATTTCCTGCAACAGATTTTGGTTTCTTTGTGCCTAGATATGCAGGATACACTGACTCAACAGAAGCATAAATTATTAAAAAAAATACCTACTAAGATTACCAATGTCTTAGTAGGTATTTATTATATTCACTTACTTTTCTTCCACTCCATCCTTTGTAATACTGAATCCAGGTAAAACAGGCTCTTGCTTTTTCTTTTTAACCATAACAACACCAGGCCCATCACCATCAACGTCTTTAAATGCAGCACATGTGTGGTCTTGATTCAGATTATGTAATAGACAGTTGTTTTTCTGTGCTGATATAGAAGGTAAATTACAAAATGCTTCTACATTTAATTTTCCATCTTCAAGTACCATTTCTGTTGTACAATGCTCACAGAATAAACAATGCTTGTGATTTTTACACCATAATTCCAGGTCAGGACCATTGCTGTCTGGGTTCTTAATAGTACATAGACGTTTGCCATCTTCTTTAAATTTCTTCATATCGTTACCATCCTTTATTTTAGATTTGATTAGATATTATTAGTTTCCTATTTGTATTGTTAATATAGAAGAATTAGTTGAAATTCTGCAAAAAAAATTTGAAAATTAGATAAGATATTCATTATCACTAAAACAACTGTAAACAACACCATCGGACATTAGATTGAATTTGATATTATTAATAGTGCCTTCGATTTTGTTATCTTCTACTTCCCATAATTTTGGGAATTGCTCTCTTAGATTGAAAACTTCTTGGCCCTGCACAGACAAAATGAGATTACTGACTTGTGCTCTGTGGTTAGCTTGCTTGCGAAGTTTATAACATTTTACCAGGTCTAACAGTGTTGACTTATACAGACTTTCAACAAGTAAAATATCTTCAATTTTTGAAATTTCATAATAACCTTTTGAGGGTAATTGTTTAATAAATGGTAAATCAAAAGATAAATACTTTTCGTATGTATAATGGTTAGATGGAGAATTGATTTTGAGGGATACTTGCAATACAGTCTGGTAGTTCCCATCTTTTTGTTTGATTAGAAAATTTGCCATTGATAACACCTGCCTGTGTGAGATAGTGAGTTAGATGTTTGTATCTTTTATTACGCATACAATATAGACGAAACAAGAAAAAATCTGCAGAAAAACATCTAATGTAAAAAAAAATATTTTCTCAACCTATTAGTAATTGAAAATAAAATAGTAAATTAATAATGGTCATAAGGTTGTATATGCCCATAGGCAACACCTCAAAAATGCTTTTTCAAAAATTTTAGAAGGTTTAAAAAAAATCTACCCCTAAACTAAAATCACTCAAAGGAGACGAAAGATATGTTGTTGACTGTTATTAGACAATTCAATAATCCAGCTCAGGCTAGCATTAACTTTAATAAATGCTGGTCAATTTGTGCTGCGTTGAATTATAGTAATAGTCCAGATAATAACATGAATAGGGGCCCGAACCAGGCTTAACTATTCAATTTTGTAATCTTTGAAAGATTTTGAGAGACTATTACTGTATTGGTAATAGTCTCTTTTTTGTTTGTGATTTTATTTTATATGTGGATGTACCCCAGTTGGCTAAGGGACCAGCCTGATAAGCTGGCTATCGACTGTTCGAATCAGTCCATCCACACCATATATGCCTTGTTAGCTTAGGTGGTCCAAGCGTCTGGTTGAAGCCCAGAAGATTTTCGTTCAACTCGAAACCAAGGCACCATTATATCTTGCTGTGGCCAAATAGGATAAGGCAGGAAACTTCTAATTTCCAAATTGCACGTTCGAGTCGTGTCAGCAAGTCCATATCTGGGTGTAAGTTAATTGATAGACGGCTAGCATTGGAAGCTAGTAGGTGCCAGTTTGAATCTGGCCACTCAGACCATAATATGGAATAGTACCCAAATGGTGAAGGGGCCTCTCTGCTAAAGAGGTAGGCCGTAGCAATACGGTGTAAGGATTCGAATTCCTTCTATTCCTCCATGAGGTTTGGCGAAATGATTAACGCATCAGGTTTTGACCCTGACATATGGGAGTTAAAGTCTCTCAACCTCAACCAAATTCTCATAGTTTAATGGACAGAACACTGCACTACGAATGCAGAGATTTGGGTTCAATTCCCAATGAGAATGCTGTTATATGCACCATTAGCTCAATTGGTAGAGCACAAAACTTTTAATTTTGGCGACACAAGCTCGAAACTTGTATGGTGCACCAGGGAGTATGATGTAATTGGTAGCATGATAGTCTCCAAAACTATTCGTTCCTGTCCAAGTCGGGATGCTCTCGCCAAATAACACTGTTTTTATACAAAATCTCATAAGTGTTCTCGTTTCGGAATGAGATTCTCTTTCTTTTGCGTCTTGGAGCAGTTTAGTGTTTAAGACGCTTTATATTGGGATATAGCTCAGAGGCAGAGCATCGGTCTGTTAAACCGAGGGTCGAGATATCATAATTCTCTATCCCAGCCATAAAAAAATACACTATATTTACAACAAGCTTCTAAAATTTATATAAAATAAAAAATTATTAATATAATAACTATTCACCATAACCACAATTAGAAAGGAGGTGTATTATGAAATCATCTAAAGAAATGCCCTATCATTTTGCAATTAGTGGTCGTATTTATTTAAATTATCACGCTCAACAGATTGTTGCTGTTAATGATAGTATCTATCGTAAAGTGTATAATATCTTAGTTGCAGCAAATGAAGAAAAATATCGCTTAAAACAATATGCTGATGTTATACCAACATATAAAGATAGAATTGATTTTTTGAACACACTGACTTCTTCGGCAACTAACATTAAAAATATGTATCCTTATATGTACGGCGAATTAGTTGATGCTGATGCCATCACTAACGCTATTACTAATTACAAAGCTGGCTGGAATTCGTTCGTAAAAGTTCCTAATACTGGCAAACCTACGTTTCATAAGAAAAAATATGAACAATCGTATAATACAAGCACTCATTATAAAAATCATCAAAAAGGTATTAAAGAAGGTTCTATACGTTTTATCAATAAAAAGAAAATACATTTACCAATAATAGGCGATGTTAGATTTAAGGGTTCATCTAAATTAATTAATCGTATATTTGATATTGAAAATTCTAACAGTGAAATTCGTATCACTACTGTAACTATTAGCAGAGATGCTGTTGGTAGATATTTTTGTACATTGTTGATAGCCTCTGATGAACCATTATATAAAAAGAAAAATATTTTTAATAATATTGATACGGCTGTTGGTATTGATGTTAATTTAACAAATTTATGTACCACTTCTGATAATGAAGTGTTTGATAATATTAAAGTAAGAAAGAATTTTAAAAAGAAATTAGCTAAAAAGCAACATAAAGCCTCTAAAAGATTACATAAAGCCAAAACCCAAAATAAAGATGTTTATCAATCTAAAAATTATCAAAAAGCTCGCAAAGAAGTATCATTATTACAATCCAAAAATGCAAAACACGAAGATAATTATCTTCATTCCATAGCCAAAAAGATAGTCAATAATCACGACTATATTTTTGTTGAAGACTTAAAGATAAAAAATCTACTTAAAAATCATAAATTGGCATATGCAATATCTGATGTTTGTTGGGGTAAGTTTTTCAGCATATTAGAAAAAGAAGCCAATAAACAGAGTAAAGTTTTTATAAAAGTTCCTCCTAAAAATACAACACAAACATGCAGCATATGCAAACATGTCTGTGTAGGCGATGAACATATAAAACTAGGTATTGAAAAATGGATATGTCCAAATTGTGGGGAATTAAGGATTAGAGACCACAATTCAGCAGAAAACATTAAACAAAGAGGTTTAATGTTATTATCTGCTTAACAATATATTGAGTATAATACTCCCGTAGTATGGCAACTCACTACGGTAACTGCGTTCTAATTGCTGGACCAATATTATGTTGTATACGTACAATATAACAAGTCTGGTGTATCTACGTAAGTAAAAGTGCTGCGTTTTGTTAGATAATTACCAACCACGTACCACCCCTCGGTAAAATTATTGAGTGTATAAATGCATTTTTAGTAATTCAATTGCCGAGTAGTTGACATCCGTTATCTTCCTCCATTTTATAACGAAGTAGCCAAGCGGTTAAGGCCCTGGTCCGCAAAACCAGTATACGTGAATTCGAACTTCACCTTCGTCTCCATAACATAAAAAATAGAGGGACTCAGTTTCTATCACTGAATCCCTCATTTTCTTTACTTTTTCATAACTTCTACCAAATCATCATAGCTATCAAAATTAATCAGATTATCTCTTCCTTCCTTACTAAATCCTGTCTTTGTCCCTTTTGCTCTGCAGTAGGGAGACTTTACTAAATTGATGTCTTGATATTTGTTCAACATCTCAACGGTTGCCAGTCCTAAAATATCAACTCTTACAGTTCCTTCCTCTGTTTCGGGATAAACATAGCACATAATTTGTGCGTAGTAGTTTCTAACAGGTATTAAATGGTCTTCACCAGCTGTAACAGATTTAACACCCACGCCTAATTTCTTAATATCAGCATGGTCATAGTATTGAGACTTACCAATGGTCCACTCTGTAATTTCAAGGCCTAACAGTTTCTCACAAGCTAATTCACCTAACAGGCCTGTCATATTTCTCTTAACTTCATTTTTATTGTCAAATTTATGTTCAGCAGCTTTTGCTTCTGCTAACTTCTTTGCAAAATCTCTAACTTTATTAACATCATTTTTATCTAAAATAACAGTTTTCATATCGTTACCTCTATATTTCGCAACAAGTAATAACTTGTTGTTTGTTTTTCTTATTACGCAAATAATATAGAAGAGATAACTGAAAAAAGACGGAATAAATAGTCTAAGTAAAAATAGATTAATTGCAAAAAAAATGGGACTCAGTCTATAACTGAATCCCTTAACTTTTTGTTTACTATTATAATGTTGCGTAATATTTCTTTTCTGTACCGCTCAGATGAATCACTGGTGTGGCCTTTGCGGAAGGTGTAAAACAAGCAACCTGTCCATAGCCACCATAGTTCAGTTCTGACGATGTATTGATGAACAACTTCTCAACAACTTGGATTGAACGATTGATAACATCTAATCTCTCAAACCCTTCTTTGAATATCGCTGGCATGTGAGTGTGAGAATGAACATAGATGTCTGTGTCAATAATGCTCTTTAACTCTGCTAACTTATTTACTTTTGAGCCTGGCTTTGAACCGCCGCCACGTCCATGTGTTACATACATGCTGTACCAAATCTTTCTCTGTCGATTACCATTGCCTAAACGAATGATAATTGTTGCTGCAGATGGGGAGAACTTCTCTTGTAAGCCTAATTTCAATGCTAAGACCTGTGTCAAGTCAATGCCTGTCTGCTTATAGGTCCTGTCTTCATGATTACCATTTGTGATAGCAATAATCTTGTCTTTGATGGGGGCAAACAACTCTGCTGCTTTCTCTACCTGCTCCATGGGTGTCAATTTCTCTGCATAACAATCACTGACACTGGAAGCAATTGCGTTATTAAGAATATCACCATTCAAAATAGCTAATGCATTGTCTTTGCTTTCAACAGCTTTAATACGATTCTTGATTTCTTGAATGTCACATAATGGGTCACCGATATGCAGGTCAGCAAAAATGTGAACCTCGGCAGATGTAAACTCTTTTGGCAAATTTACATCAATAATTTTATTGTCAATATTTACATTTATATTCTTTTTAGTAGTTAAATTCTTTTTCATAAAAATCACTCCGCTTATTTTCTTAATTGTTTTTGGTTTCATTTTTTGTATATTTATAAAAGATTAAATGAGTATCAATCTTATTGTTGATTTTATGTGGCGGGGATATTGTCCTTCCTTTGTTACACCCATAATATATAAGAAATAACGAAAAAAAGACGAAAAAAAATAATCTGTTTTGTGTATTTGCTAAAAAATAGTTATATTGTTTGATAAATTAGGTCTTCCACACAAAAAACAAAAGCCCCTTACTGTTGTTGTCCTTGCCCAGTCTCTGTCTTGTAGGGAGAAAAACTATATTGCTGAAAATTTTTGCAGATTTTCTCTTAATTCTTATATATTAATTAATGAAGAAAACAGATAGATGTTTGGTAGAGTTCCAATGAACAAAAGAACTTTTACTAAAACAGTAAGAACGAGTGTTCACCACGAAGTTCTTGGTACCTTTAAAAAAAGTAGGTGATTTTATGAAAAACTTATCAAATACAATTAGAAATGCTTTAATCTATATTCTTTTCTTTGCTGTTTTTGGGACTTTGGGTGCTGTCCTGGGTGTGGCTTTGGCTAATCCTGTTATGGCAGCTGTTGCGGAATGGAATAGTGAACCTGTTTGCTATGATTTGCCTAATGATGTGTATGCTTATGATTTAGAAGACAAGTTTGATAATGAAACATCTCTGTATGATTTTACAGAGACAGAGAGAAATGTGTATTACCGATTGAGGAATATGTTCATTGCTGTTGGAAAAGGCGAAAGTGATGTCATGGCTGTTAAGTATATGTTGCCTGAAAATACTGAATATCAAGATGTGTTGGATGTTAACAAGGTGTTCCATGCTTTTAGAAACAACTATCCATATTTTGAGTATTGGCGTGGCCATCAGAGTTCAACCAAGGTGTTTGATGATGTCAATACGTTGGTTATCTCCATTTCCGCTGCACCAGAATTTGAAGTTGAGGGAACAAATGGTGAAAAAATAGACACTGAAAAGACAAAAGCTGCCTATGACAGAACTATGAAGACAGTCAATGAGATTATAGAGAATAATGAAGGGTTAAGTGATTATGAAAAAGTTGTTAACTACATCAGCTGTATTAAATACATGACTGATTATGATTACGATTTTGTAAAAAAGAATGAAATTACGGAAAATTATAACCCAGAAAGTTACATCCCACACACAATGTTAAATGCTTTTGACAACGATGAATCTACTAAGGTTGTTTGTTCGGGATTCGCACAAGCGTTCCAATTTTTGTGCGACAATACTGAATTTACAGGCAATGTCAAAGCTTATATTTTAGGTGGCGATAATCATGCTTGGAATGTAATCACAATGGATGATGGCTTAACTTACTCTTTTGACTTGACCTATTTAGATGGAAGAGACATTTCCAGCAGCAAATATCTTATGCCTTCAACTTTCGATGGGGCAATACATACAATGAATTTTGTCAGGCCTGGCTGGGTCAGTGATGGAACAGTGACTACTTATAGTCGTTCCATAGAAGAAACACAAGCACATCATTTGTGTGAGAAATCAATATTTTTAGCAAAGGAATTGGATTTTACTGATGAAACTTATTATAAGGCTCATATACAGGTAAAACCAGACCCAAATGCTGTACCATATGAAAAGAATGCCGTCCCAATGGATTAATACCTGGCCAAACAATCATCACTTGGAGCGGAGAAAAACATCAAAAACTATTAGTAAATAACCTTGAAACAATGGCTATCCTCCTCTCCTACTTTTCTGTCCTGGGCACGGAGAAGCCCCATGAGTGGGGTTTGGGGTTGAAAACAAGGGAAAGTAAAATGAAGAAATAATGGAGTAAGATAGATTGATAGATTTTGAAAATTAGTGAAAATATAAGAAATTATTAATGTAACTAAACAAAGGAGATGTTCATTATGACAAAAATAAATAGTTATAAGATTGATTTGGCTGAAGTTGAAAATAATGGCATTGCACTTATTTCTTGTGATGACAGAATATTCAACACCCAAGAAGCCGCTTTGTCATCAGCAGAAGAAATGTCAAAAACAGATGGTAAGAACTATCTTGTTGTGGGACTGGAAACAAAGAAACAACATAAGACAGCGTGGTTCATTGCTGGGGCTGTCAGTGCAGTTGCTGTTGTAGCTGCTGGTGTTGTGTTTGGTATTAAGTTAGTGAAAAGTAGGAGGCTAATATGCGTATAAAAAAGTTAGAAAAACTGAATGATTTTATTGCTGCCGTGGATAAAGCCAAAGGTGCTGTGTTTTTGGACAGCCCACTTGGCGATAGATTCAATCTTCATTCATACTTCTCTCAATATTTAGCCTTAGAAAGATTGATGGCCGAACAAGATGGAGTGTTAGAGCTGATTTGTGTTCTTAAAGATGATGAGAAATTGTTTGCTGAATTTAGGTTGAAATAATATTAAAAAAAAGGTAGGACATTGAATAGCTTTGGTTCTCAATGTCATTAAGTCAAGCCATTAAGAGCAAAAGACCCTCTTTCCCAAATTTTAATAAAATTTGCAGGGGTCTTTTTTTTAGACTTAACTTTCGAAACATTGACACGATTTTATTCCGTTTGGATAATATTACATCAAATCAGATGCTGTTATGGCTTTGCCGCAACAAATCGCTGAGGTATTATGAAGTTTACTTTATAGTACTGCACCCTATGGTCTTGTACAGCTGTAGGCATTGCGTCAAGGTGTAATGATATTTCGAGTACATGCATATCTTCGGGATATGCGGTAACACCCTACGGGTGTATTATATACGGTTCCAACCGTAAAAAGGAGTTAAATTACCATGAAGCAAAAAACTATTATTTATGTAATAAGTAAAAAGAGAAAACCATTAATGCCTACTACAAGATGTGGGCATGTACGCAAATTGCTTAAAGAAAGTAAGGCAGTTGTTATTAGCACTAATCCATTTACAATCAGATTGAAATACGACACTCCCGATATTGTTCAAAGTTTGTATTATGGAAATGATACAGGTAGAGAAAATATTGGTGTTGGTGTATCTGATGAAAATGGAAATTGTGTCTATCTGTCTGAATTAACCACTAATAATAAGCTGGTTAAAAAGAATATGACTTCAAGAACTCAAGCTCGTAGAAGTCGTAGAAGACATAATAGACAATCAAAGCAAAGAAAATCCAACCATGATAAAACTGCTATTAAAAACGGAGATAATGATACTGTTTGTACAAAGCATAGCTGTAAGTCTGTAAAGATTAAATATCCTGGTGCAGATGAGCCTGTAACCCATAAAGTTATTCGTGGTAAGGAAGCTAAATTTAATAATCGCAAACGTTCTGAAGGTTGGATTACTCCTTCTGCCAGACAGCTGATTCAAATGCATATGAATATGCTAAAACAGGCTATAGAAATTATGCCCATTAGTCATGTATCATTAGAACGTGTTTGTTTTGATTTTCAGAAGTTAGAAAACGAAGACATTAAAGCTTGGCAATATGGAAAAGGTCCATTATATGGATACTCCGATTACAAAGAATACATTAATGATGTTCAGCATGGAACTTGCCTTTTTTGTGGCAAAAAGAAAATTGAATACTATCATCACATTATACCCAGAAAAGCTGGTGGCTCTGATAAAGTAAGCAATATTGCTGGTCTTTGTTATGATTGTCATTATGGTCCACAAGGTGTTCATAAATGTCAAGAAACACAAGATAAGCTGTTTGATATGAAGTCAGAATCCAATAAATCTTATAAAGTTGGATTACTGAATTCTGTTATGC
Source organism: Acutalibacteraceae bacterium (assembly GCA_036307745.1). Classification (GTDB taxonomy): domain Bacteria; phylum Bacillota; class Clostridia; order Oscillospirales; family Acutalibacteraceae; genus CAG-964. The sequence goes on from JAXJXA010000111.1 coordinate 27,501, forward strand.
CTGTACTTATCGAAGAAATGGCTAAGTTCTGTGATAAGAATGGCTTAATATTCTCTATTACTGACGGGAAAGAAACTGCAAAAACTCGTTCTACAATTGGTGTTGATAAAACACATGCTTTAGATGGATATTGTATTTCTCTCTCCAATAGAGATATTAATACGCCTAAATTTATTCCTGACAGAATATTTGAACAAAGACGCTATAAAAAGAAATCTAAAAATAATATTCAAAAGTTAAACCGCAGAGAATATTGGTTAGATGGCAAATTAGTTGCCATCAATCGTCATAAAGCAATAGACCAGAAAGAAGATTCTCTTGAAGAGTTCCTTACCAAGTACAGAGAAACTCATACCGAAAAAGAAATTCAGCAAATAATGCATCAAATTGATATCCGTCCTGCTAAAAGAAATTACACTTATCATAAAGATGGTCGTGTATGCAAGTTCCATGTTGGTGACTTAATCTGTTATGAGAAAAAGACCAAAAACAAAGAAAATACGAAAAGAGACACTTTTGTCTGTGAAGGCCTCCGTTTTACCAAAGATGAAAATGAAGCAAAGATATTGCATAACAAAACAAAAGAAAAAAAGATGAAATTCTGTTATGTGCTAAAATCTGGGTGCATACCATATGTCGGATTTAGAGTTTTTACTTATTAATATAAAGATATCACCCACACTCTATGTTGAAAAGCATGGAGGAGGGGTGATTTTTATTCTTCCATATTACACACATTTATACCAAAATATGTGTGTTTTTATTTACCATTTCTTAGTTTAATTAACTTTTAGGGATAGAGATAAAAAAAGAGTTTACCACTAAGAATAAACCCTTTAACTTAATAACATTGCTTTAGTCCCAGTTCCTTGTTCATCAACCATTGGTGCTAAAACTTCGGGATTTTCATAGAAGAATTTCATGAAGTGCCGTTCATCATCTTTGCAATCACAGAACAATTCCAGCTTGTCTCCTTCTTTATCCAAAAGCTTACCCATTGAGATGTAACGAGAGAACAATGATTTCAGGTCTAATTTTGACCCTTTGTCATCCATTAAATAGACATTGCCTTTGCATTTGTCTATCGCTTTCTCAAATTCATCCTTTTGATAGAGATTTTTAATTTTCATTTTTTTTCACCTGCCTTATGATATTTTTCAATGTTGATTTTGTTTCATAGCAATAGAGTGCAAAGCAACTGGCGGAACCAATCACCTTACACTCTATTACAGACAATGTCATTAAGCATTTGCTTAATGACATTGCTATTACAGGAGGAGGATTTCATGCTCGATATATTAACTACATTATCAAAACTAAATGTAGAGGCTGCAACCTCTACATTATTAATTTACTATATTTTTTCAGATTGCTAATAGTGTAATGAAAAATATTAGCCCAGCGAGTTAAACATAGTGTACAACATTGAAATATCTCCAACTATCTTTATATCAGGTAAATCTTTCTTTTCAAATATCCAATAGCCACTTGCATTTTCTTTAACTTGTTCTGAGCTAAACCCATTTGCTAAACCATTAGCTCTTTTAGCAGGGCTGTAATAGTTTGGTTGATAAGGGTCATTAACAGTTATCAATCCTTCTTCATTAATGCCAGTTAGTAGTATAAAATGTCCATAATCAGTGAAAATACCAGGATTTTGAAGAGATATTACTACTTGATTGTTAGACAAGGCTTCATATGCTTCATTCCAAGAAAAACTAACGGTATAAGATATGTCGTAATGGTCCAAAGCTGCTTCCATTCTTTCCATATTGCTTTTACCTGGCAGATTAAATGTTTCACCTAGTAATCCTGGTGTTACATCTGTATCTGTTAGATATGATATTACCATAGCAGCACAACTGATTCCACATCCACTTGTAGCAACAGTACCATGACTAAATGGTATATGTGGATAGTCAGTTTGATACATTAATGGAACGCCTTCTATTCTATCTTTATAGATTTTGTAGATATCATTAAGCTCTTCATCTGATAAGTCAAGATTTAAAATGTCTTCTACAAAATAGATTTTAGAAGGTTCTTCATATGATGTCCCAACAGTTAAATTCTCTTTACTGGTGTCTGCTGCCCATACAGGACAAATACAGATAGACAAAAGGGATAAAATAAGAAAAATAATGAAGATAAAATGTAAAAAATATGCGGGGATAGTTTTTAGATGTGATTTAGACAAGTTAAACAGTCCTTTCGTTTGTTAGTTACAATAATATTTTCTTATATTAATGGCCTGTTGCTAACAATAATATAGATGAAAAAAGTAAACAAAATGTAAATAGTATTGAACTGAAATTTTGTAAAAAAAAAAATAGAGGGGACACAATGCTTTCTGTGCCCCCTCTCATTAATAATCACGCAAAAGGATTATTATCAACATTCATGAAGCTGTCATCAGCTCCCTTGCTCTCTCCTTTCTTCTTCCAGTTGTTGTTTCTGCTGGCGGGAACAGTCTTCAAATAGAATTCCTCATACCATGCAGTCAGGTCAGCAGTAACACCCTTCAGTTTGGCTTCATCCTTAATGGTGGGGCCAGCAACATCTCTAATCCATTCGGAAACAGCTTCCCATCTTTTCTGATGGTCCCATTTTTCTTTCGCTCCATTGATTCTCATCTCGGCACAATGAAGAGTGAAAAGGCTGGTCAGGTAGTTCTCGGTCAAAAACTTCTCAGCAGAACGAATCATCAGTTTGTTGTTAGCGGCAGTAATTTCAGTGTTGTTCATCATAACTTTTCTCCTTTGTATATGTTTATTTTTTTTAATATTTAGTTGTCATAGTAAGAGTATTCAAGACCTAATCTTTCACAAATAGCTTCATAGGATGTTCCATTCTCGTACATATTGCGGATATCAGAACCGATTGAAGTGCCTTGCCAACTATCAATAAAAGTCTCAATGATAATGTTGAGTTCGGCATTGGTCTTGTCAGGGCTAGGTCTGATGATGTCTTTCTTGTGGTTTCTGAAAAAGTTGTTCATAATAATTACCCTCCCTTCACATACAGGGTATAATATAGGTTTCTCTTTCATCGGCATCGTATTCTTCGATACCATAGCCTCTAAATGCAATGCGGCCAGTTAATGTAATACCAAACATATTGTAGAACCAAGTGTGGTACTCATTATTGAAGTTATCTTCGGGATTTCCATATATCCACTCTGCAGATAACCAATCCTTCTTACCATCCTTGATACCTTCCACATTATAGCCTCTCAGCTTATAATCTTTTCTTCCTTCATCAACAAAGTCTTCAGCACCTTGCCAGATTGTAGAGGGTTGAACATATTCTGTAAATGTAATCATATTAGTTATTCTCCCTTCGATATTTAGGTTTGTCCGCTTCGCTCAACTTTTTCGGCTGATTGTGACCATAAAATATCGATAGACTGGATACATAAGCAATAAAAATAGTTCAATTTTTTATACATATCAAAAATTTAATATTTCAGAGCTTGTTATTGCTGGCGTGGAAGGCTATATAAAATGGTCACAGCATCAGGCGAAAGTGGTTTTAAATTGCTTGCAATTTCGGGGGCAATCTGTGTTTCAGGGGTGGTGGTGGGATGGCTTTTTTGTTTTTTTTATATAATAACTAAAGAAATTGCCACTAAACTTTTCAGCTTAGTGGCTACGTTGTAATTAACGATTACAACCATATTAATTATTAATCCATCTGTTGTTGGATTATTTCACCTTTCATCATAATCTCTTCTGTTCATTGCTTTCTGTCTTGCACGACTTGGATGTTTGTCTGTTTTATGAACTCTTGTACCAGTATTAAATGGGATTAGTGTTCTCAAAACAGAGTCTTGCTCTTTTTGGGCCTTTTTAGATTGTTTTTCATAGGGTATAAACTTTTCCATTGTTTTTCACCTCATCACAAGAGAATTAGAATACAGATAAAGATAGGTATGGTAATTATCAATCCGATAATACCTAAAATTGTAGCAACAACTCTAAATCCAATCTTTAGAGCTTTCCATCCAAATGATAGCATGAACATAAGAACATCAAAAGTAACAGCTATAATGAATAATGGCAATAGAACGATAATTCCGAGACCTGTTAGCAGTCCGATAATAAAACTTAGCATTATTTTCACCTCTTGATAGGTTTTTCTATTATTAATTTACTACATTTCACAAAATAACAAATAGCACAAAAGGAAATTGATGAAATACCATGAACAAGACATTTTGTGAGGCTTTTGACGGGCCTGTAAGACAATATCTTTTTAGACGTATCAATTGACGTTCTAAATATGAAATCGGAACAGAGAGATATCAGCGGCCTGACAGCATATAAGATAGTTTTTTTTACAGCTAAATATGTGTTTTTTTGCTCAATATTTTGCTGAGAAATGATTAGATGACCTGTTGTGAGGCTTCTGGTAGCTCTACAACAAACTTTTACTTTTGAGGTATGTATAATTATCATCTTTCTAAAATGTTCTCACAGGCTTACAGATGCCCTGACAGAACAGAATGCAGCTAAGACATATTACTGACAGGCAAAAAGAAAAAAGGCCTTAGAAATGATACTAAGACCTTACAAAAGATTTCATTCGGCATTCCAAAGCCAGGCAATAAAGTGTGGGGTATCTACCATTTCAGGATTACCCTTCTTCTTAAATTTCATAAAATCTGCCCAGAATGCTTTATCTTTATCATTATTTAGTTGTGTGCATTCAGGCGGGATGGTTATCGCGTTTATTGCAATACGAAAATCTGCTCTACTTGGCTCAGTTACCAGTAAAGTGAATTCAATGTACTTGTCAGGATGTCTATCCGCAAAATCTAAAAGTTCTTTTACAGAGGGTCCTTCGCCGACGGACACTTCCATATCTAATAAGTTGTTGTCTTTAAGTGCTTGGATTTGACGTGGGCCAACTGTAATCTCAGCAACACCCATATCAAAATCATCATCAACTAAATCTAAGATATCTAAAATCATTTCCTTATCCATATTAATACCTCCGTTCAGGTTATTATTAATTTTCTATATTTTTCTGAGACTACTAATCTTGTCTCTTGTGTTTACGCTTTTAATATATAAGAAATAAGCAAAAAAATGCAAAAATTTTGTTCTACAAAAAAAATTTTTCTTTTTCACTTAGTAGCTGTCTTTTTGGATAGTAAATTAGTAATGTAACTGATAATATGCAAAGTGATTGGTTACTAAAAATTTTCTTCTTTCTTTCTTATTTATGTCAGCAGTTTGCCCCTTATTACTGCTGAAATATAGAAACTTTAACACAGGGCTGGAACGGCCCGAACAAACACACAGTTCATTACATTGTCCCAAATGGGCTGTGTATTTCAAACACTAAATGGCAGGACAATCACATGTTCTGTCTTTGGTGTATGAATAAGCATATTGTCTCCTTTTTTGATGTTTAAAGTTGTTTTTTATAGACTCTGGAGCTGCCCTCTCGAGGGGCGGCTCTTTTGTCTTTAGTGCAGCATTTGCTATCAGAAAAGCTTACAAAAAGACAACACACTACAAAAATGCCCTTCATCTGTGGATTATTTCTATTTTTTATTAAAAATTTTTCACAGTTATCCACAGATGCTGTTAGTTATGGAAACATTATTACAATATTACTATACAACATTATTACTTGGTTGTCAAGCCTTGATACAACTGGCTTTGAAGAAAATAACCATAGTCCATAAATACTTGTAATATTGTAATACTTATTACATTATGAAATGTAAACCCCTTGTAAACACTGGATTTCTAGCATGTGTCAAGAAAAAAGTTGTTGACCTTTTGACCTGTCTTGAGGTATAATTTTGACAAACAAAAAAACTCCCATTGATAACACTTATGCATTAGCCGTGCTTAGTGTTTGAGAGTTTTCTTGTTCGTCTGTTTGGTACAACTTAATTCATCTGATGCAACCAGTTCAGTAATCTAATGAATATATAAATTCATTAGGTCTATTAAGTTGACCTTTTTAAGCATTATACCATAGAATAATTACTTTTGCAATGGAAATTTATGCCTGTATTTATATTTTGTATTTAAGGGGGAACCGTAGATGAGTATTTTCAGAGTTGAGAAAAATTCAAACTATACAGTTATATCAAACTATCACCTAAGAGATAAAAATTTAAGCCTTAGAACAATAGGCTTATTGTCCCTTATTCTAAGTCTGCCTGATAATTGGGATTATTCACAAGCTGGATTAGCAGCTATCTGTAAAGATGGTGAAGATAGCGTTCGCAGCGGCTTAAAAGAGTTAGAAAAATATGGTTATCTTGAAAGAGAAAGAGAAAGAGATGAAAATGGCCGTATGAAAGGCGTTATATATAAAATTTACGAGATGCCAAAAGAAAAAAGAAATGAGGTTTCGACTCAAACTTACGGACCAGATAATAGCTCTAATAAAAAGTCACCAAGAAAAGCTAAACCTCAATCGGAAGAACCAGAATTGGATGAACCACAACTGGATTCACCTATATTGGAAAATCCCATCTTGGATAATCCAACTATGGATAGTCCTGCATTGGGAAAACAACCCCAAATAAATAAAGATATACCAAGTACAGATGAATTAAATAAAGATTTAAATAAAATCAATCTATCTATCAATCAGAATGATGGATTGAATGATAATGTCCATAGAGAAGCTTTAAGAGAAATCATTAAAGAGAATATTGGCTACGATTTGTTTGAGCGTAAATGTGAGACTCTTAATAAACAACTTGAAAGTGGGGAGCTGGATTTATTTGACTATGAGAACTCTTCTATGACGTATGATTTGCAAACTGTTAACCAGATATTAGATTACATGTTGGATATTCTGTTAAGCTTGAATACTGACCCCATAAAGATTGGTGATGAGCTTCTGAGCCGTAATGTTGTTAAGGCCAGATTGCGTAAAGTTGACTTCATGAAAATGAAAAAAGTTGTGTTTGAGTTAAATACCAACAGCTCTATTAAAAATCCAAAGAAATACGCAATATCTATGCTGTATAATGCTTAATGTTGTGTTGGTCTAAGTTGTTTTGAATATTGTTTTGTTGTGAATGTTTGTTGTGTGGTAAGTAATAATGTTTGTTGTTTTCAATTTAGCTTAGCTTCTTTTGAGGTTATCTTTTTGGTTTGTTGTAAAAATATTTGTAATACCTTAAAAAGATTTTGTTTTCAGCTAAATACCTACAATCCAGATTACTACAGAAAATCTGCAATAGCAAACATTCTGAACTGTTGCGATGTCTATTAAAAATATGGCTATTAAAACTAAAATTGCTAACATCTTAAAAAGTTTCAGAGTCCACTAAAGCTATGTCAAATGGCAATAGCCAACAGCTAAGATGTCACAAAAACCAATAACTACCCACGACTACGATTTTGCTTTACTGTAGAGATGCCCATGATGGCAATAGCTATGAAGTTCTAAACCCATAACGTTAGTCACAATAGCCCTAAAACCAATAGCTCCATTTTTTGCTGGTGTTTTTGTCTTAGTTGTTGAGTCTTTTGGGTCTGTAGTATTAAATATATTCTTTGTTCTTTGTTGATTTGGTTGGCCTTAATAATATCTCCACAATCTACACCTTTAGCTACAATCCATCTTTTTGCCGATTGCTCTTTTAAAAATAGATGTTGCTAACCGACATCTCAAAAAATCACTTATTTCAATTTCCGAAAACACAAAAATCCATCTAAAAATCAAGAAAAATGCACATTTTTCTATATTCTAAGCATGACTTTTAGGGGCATTCTGCTTATTTTTTTTCACAAAATGTCCCTATGTATTAAATTAGATATCTTAAATCGGAGCTAATAGACTGGAACGGCTCATGTAGTCACCAATTCCATGCAGTACATTATAGATGGTTCTGATAGAGACACCCACTATGTCAGCTATCTCTTTTTTCAGATAACCAGCAATGGATAACTTATGTATCTCTTGATTTCTAACTTCTTTATCATGTGCTTTAACCATAGAAGCTTCTATGCGTGCTGCTCTTCTCTTCTCTGCACTTCTCTCACGTCTCATAGCTCTAAACTCTGTAACGTAATCATCAAAGCCTTCAATACCACTGAAGAAATTTAGCCAGGTCTCTTGTTTATAGTGTTTCATTTCCTGGTAGACAGCTGTTATATCATAATAGCCATTTCTTTTTAATGCAGACAAAGTACTACGCAACTCTCTTTCAGACAGAGGCACGGAGAATTTGCTATTGAGATTATAAAACTTCTCTTCTGCTACATCAGCACTGTAACACTGAACAGCAGCATATAGATAGTTGTATAACAGCTTGTTTCTAAATCCAACATGATGAGTCATATGATTAACGACAAACTCAATAAGAGCACAACGCCATCTCAGTAAATTACCAATAGAGTTTCCGCCTTTCTTAATTTTCTTGTCAATTTGATTAAGCTTCTTCTCTAAGTTCTTAAAAATCTTCTTTTCTTTATTGTCAATCTGCTGGACAACCTTATTTTGGTCCATGCGTCTCTCAGCTCTGTTCTGTTCGGGCATATCAACCCCATAGACAGCTTTGTAGAAGGCACGCCACATAACATTGATATCCATCATATTTTTGTGCACAACAACCACATCGCCCCAAGTTTGACCTGACACGTTGTATGTGAATGGAATGCGATAGAAATGTTCTGGGTTATCGTTGCCCACATCCAGGTTAAACATGTTGTATTCTGGATGTTCATTGAAAAACTTAACTAACAGCTGGTCAATGAGTAAGCTGACGTTCTTTCTAACCCACATCAGATTAGCAGCACATTTCTCATGTCTAAAAACAAGATGTAAGCCTCTACCAGACTTATTTATGATATTTGGACGCAATTCTTCTGGAAAAGCGTGTAGAATATCATCACACAGCCTGTTGCAAGCTGCATGTAACTCTTCACTTGTAATATCATCTCGGTGACAGTCAATATCTTTTACAATTGACATCAAAGAAAATGTGTCATCAGCGGATGTTCTGCCTGTACGGGATGGATTGAAGTTTATGTAAAGATTTGTGAACTCATTAACCTTTAAGTTCATCAAGGTTGTGACTATATTTTCTGATGGGACCAATTGATATTTTTGGAAGGGGTTAAATTCATCGAATGAAGTACTCAACTTTTCTTCATAATCATTGACAAATAATTTTCTAGAATACTCTTGAATCGGAAGACCTGCTTTTCTTAGACGGGAATCTAATTCTAATACAGCAAAATCAACTCTGTCTCCACAGAACAAATTTATTTCCTTCTTTGCAAGACTAAAAAAGCCAATAGTGTTATCGTTCTTGAACAGTAACTCAAATACTTTCTTTGCTTTTTCTCCATAAAGTTCCTTAATTGTCTTGCCATCGATGTCCAGCTCTCTTCTCTTGTAAGCCTTAACCATCTCATTGGCAAGCTTATCACTTAAATTTAAAGCTGCTCTTTTCTTAGCTTTCTTCTTATATATCTCAACAGGGTCTATACTTGCCCTGATATTCTTCTCGAACATGAAATCATCTCCAAAATATTTTCTTCGGTTAGTACTAATTTACTATTCGAAAAAGATTTTACGAAGGGGGTAAATTTCATTTACCCTGGACCTTTTTTCTTAAAAATATTGTGGTGATAGTATAGAAGACAAAACAGAAAATGTGCAAAGAAAAAATTTTACTTAGGTAAATTTCATATATTTTTCATAATTTTATTATTAGTAATCTATCTATAGTATAGTAAATTATTATTGTAAGACAAACGACACTGATTTCAGATTGTATTGTTCTTACATTCTGTTAGAAACATTTCCCCTAAGTAATTTTGATTTTTGTTTTTTTTGTTTTTCATTTTGTTTTGTGTTTTTAATTTTGTTGTTTCTAACAGTGATATAAGCCTTCTATGTTTTTTTTAGCATAGAGGGCTTTTTTGTTTACTATACAACATTAAAACAAACAAACATTATTACTTGTAATATTTTTTTGTATTTGCAAACATTTCTTTAGCGTTTTTTTTCTTATTTCTTATATATTAACAGTGTAATTAAAAAAAAACAAAAAGCGGACTATTGAGTTCGCATAAAAGAGAGGTATAAATTATGAAAAATATATTTAAATCTTGGCTGTTAGCTTCACTGTGGGGCTTATTATTCATCGGCGGTATGACAGCTGCCAGCTTAGCATTGATTGTTGGCGGTGTTTTACTCAACATAGAACCCATAGTTGACGGCATATATGCTTTGTACGATTTTATGGCTGCAATAGGCACAGAAGGATTTGCTGAAGCTGCTAAGGGTTTAGCAGACAATTGTGCTGTTCTTATTCATACTTCTATGTGTTTAGGGTATTTACCTGTAATTATAGCTATGATTGTCCGTCGCAAAGAAGATGGTGGTTTTAATACTATCAGTAAAGGTGAAGTTCCCACTGTATTCAAATATTTAACTATTAGTATGGCAGCTTCTTTCGTATTGGATGTTTTGATGAACATTTGCTGCACTATTCCTTACTTTGCACAACAGGCTTCTACATTAAGTTCTGTTGCTGCTTTATCTACTGCTGGATTGCCCTGGTTAGCTTTCCTGACTACTGGTATTCTGGCTCCTATTGTTGAAGAAATTGCTTTTAGACGTGGAATTCAAAAGAATATTTCAGAAAAGTACGGACCTATTATTGGCATTGCTGTTTCTTCAATCACATTCGGCGTTATGCATGGTAATCTGTTCCAGGGCATTTTCGCAACCTTAATGGGTATTATCTTGGGTTATGTATATTACAAAACAAATAATCTGTGGTATACGACAATTATTCACATTGTCAATAATTCAGCTTGTGTTCTGATTTCCCTGTTAGGTCTCAATGGTACTGTTGTAGGTATAGCTATTCCTGTTGTAGCTGGTTTGTTATATCTGGCAACAAAAAAGAACGAAGTTAATGCTGATATGTTGTCAGTTGTGCAGTATATTAAGGCAAATTATACTGCTGAGAGTTAAAATAATGAGGTGATTTTATGAGGTACTTTATAGACATGGATGGTACATTGGCTGTGTATCCATCTGTAACCGAAAGATGGTGGGAGGTGCCCAATATCTTTAGGTATCTTGCTCCCCAAAAGAAAGTTATAGATGCTGTAAAACAATTAATAAAAGCAGGCTGTGAAGTTTATATTCTATCTGCCTATAATGCTCAATACCCAGAGTCAAAAGCCTGCAAAGACTATTGGGTAGATACATATTTACCCGAAATAGATAGTGCTCATCGTATTTATTCCATTGTTGGTACAGATAAGTTTTCCTATGTCCCTGGTGGAATTAAGCCTGACGATGTCCTGCTTGATGACTATAATGGTAATCTAACTAAATGGAAATCAGCAGGTGGTATAGGTGTTAAATTACTCAATGGCATCAATAATAGAAAAAGTTGGGACGGAGTATCTGTCAGAGGGTACAGAACAACAAAGGAAATTTACGAGGCCTTAGTTGGGCTTGACAAGGAAATAATTTTTGGTTAAAAAAAAGATTTCCTTAGCGTTTTTTCGCTTAAATCTTATATATTAACAGTGTAATTCAAAAATAAGTTTAGGGGTGATTTTATGAAAACTACTATATTTAACATTATCGTTTTTGTTCTTATGACTATGGCAATGGTTGCTTATTGTTTTTCTGCTGGTGCAGCTGCTAATCTTGGTACGCTTGCACTAATTTGGTTGGCTGGTTCTGTGATTTCTTTCATTGGAACATTTATCTTCATTGACCAGGCATCCAAGGAACAAAATCAAAGAGAATTGGAATATGTTGAAAGTCTGAAAAACAATAAGAATAGTTAAAATTCACATCATTCGGAGTTGATATTATGGAAAGTATTAGAAATATTAGACAAAAAGTTGCTGACTGGGAAACTAATCCAGTTGTAAGATATACTGAATATGCTGCAATGGCTGTTATTATTATTATTGCTGTGTTGTATTCTTTATTCCAGACTGTTTGGTATAGAAATTATATTGATTTCAAGGTCGCTACCGATGAAAGTTATACAGTATTCGATGAAAAACATAATATCTACTCTAATGTTAGTATGTCAGAAACCTTAGAATCGTTGTATAAGGGCTATTTCGAGAAGCAATGCCAAAATCTTCCACTGTATAATAATGATTATGCAATCATAATCACAGATGATGTACTGACATCTACTAACCCTTATACTGTGAAATACTTTAAAGATGGATACATTATAACAGCTAATACCAATGCTCTGAGAAAGACTATTGTTTTGGATAAGAAATATATTTCATCATCTTTTCATCATGAAATCGGTCATGCTGTCGACAATACTTACCATTTTTCTAAGACTGATGAATTTGAAGTTCTCTACAACAAAATAGAGCATGATGACTATCTAACCAGCAGCATCAGCGAATATTTTGCTGAAAGTTATTCAAGATTTTCGCTGGGTACAATGAATAAGAAAACAGAAAAAGATTTGATTGAGTATTTTGAAGATATTTTAGATGTTAACTATCTAGCTGCTTAAAAATATTTTTCTTAGAAAAGATTTTTTTTTTGCAGATTTTTCGTTATTCTTTCTATATTATCAATATAAAACAAAAAGACAAATATGTCTCAATTTAATTGAGGTGAAAACTATGAATTTTGAAAAGAAAAATAAGATTTTGATGGCTATCCTTATACCACTTACTATCGTAGTCCTCTTACTTTGTTTAGCTGTTGACGCAAGAGAAATTACATCCACAATTACATCCACAAATAAGTTTTTAGAAGAGCATAATCAAACACGAGGAACGGTTATAGACCGTAATGTGCACACGATTTATGTTTATCCAGGAGCTTCTTCTCGCATTTATGACATGAAAATACTCTTCCAGGATGAAGATGTAAGGTACACTATCAAATATATAGTAGATAGAGATGACTACAATAATACCGACATTGGTGATGTTGTAGATGTGAAAGACCATTGGACTATTAAAGAATATAAAATAGTCAAAGCAGACTAAATATTAGTAATTGCTAAAAAATTTTTTTCGTCTTTTTTCTCTTAAATCTTATATATTATCAATGTAAGTAAGGAATGAATATGTAAATATTTCCCCAATGAACAACTAAAATATGTAGAATATAATTTCTACACAAAAATAAGGAGATATTACTATGATTAAAACAATTTTGATTCTTGCAGTTGGATTACTGCTTTTGCTGCTAGGCATTGTCTACTTGTATATGTCAACAAAAGGCACTGATTTGAAAAACTTCTACAAAGTGTTTGGTTTCTTAGATGTTGTGCTTGCTGTTGCAACAATCATTTCTGCATTTGTTTCGTTCTTACACTAATGCAAAACCCTATTTTTCTCTTTCTACTGGGTTAGGTTCAACTTAACCCATATATCAAGCAACACATATTGGATGTTTTATCGGTTCGAATCCGAGTTGCTTGAAATTATCTCTTTTTGTTTTTGTTTTTGTAGGGCTGGGCAATAGTCTGGCCCGATATGGAATAATAGTTCAACGGTAGAACGTCTATGTATGCTTACCTCCCATACATAGAAGATGTTGGTTCGATTCCAACTTATTCCACCAGTTACTACATTAATAGCCTTATTGAAGGCAATACCTCTTTCTTTTTGTTTTTGTATTTTGAGCTGGCTTGTGTCGGCTCATCTGAGACAATAATTTAAGTAGAATACAGATTGTTAAGAATCTGAAATGTTGGTCCCAATCCAGCTTGTCTCACCACTCGACTCCTCACCTCTTTTTCTTTTGTTTTCCCCAACGGTTTGCTTTTTAGCTTGCTGTTGGGGTTTTCTTTTTACTTGTAATAATGTAATATTGTCGTCTTGTAAGATTGTTTACATTACTACAAAAAAATAAAAACGGATTTGCCGTAGTTGTTTACTGTCCTGGGCCCGCTTTGTTTGTCTGTATGAAAATTAAAAACGGAAATCGCGTAGATAATATTTTTTTTGCTTTTTTTTTGTTCTGTCTGGTCTCTTCTTTTTCTCTCTAAAAATAGTAAATTATTAATATAGGGATTACTCACGGATTCCGAAAGAAAATGAAAAATTAAGGAGGTTATGTTATGGATTTAACTGACCAGGTCGGTAATCAACTTATCAGATTAGCAGGTGGATTTGTTAAAAGTTCTGGTGAATTTTTAGAAGAACTGATGAAACTGTTAGCAAAGAATAAAATTGATGACCCCAATAAATACACAATTGCAAAACATATAGAGAATGGTGGTTCTGTTTTTACCAGTCGTGTTCAGGATGATTTTGTTGAGTCCTTGGAACGCCATTTAAAAGAACAGAATGTTGCCTATATGTTTATGGACCTTGGAGATGGAGATAACTGTAAAATGTTAGTTATCAGAGACATTGACAAACAAAGAGCAGAATTTGCAACTAAGCTGGTTATGGCAGAAAAGAAACAACTTAGCGAGTTTGAAAAAGATGAGTTTTTAAATATGACCCCTCGCAGTGAACTTGCCTGTGTCAGCGGATTATCTCTTCATGAATATGAAATGTTTAGAGATATGGCAAAGAATAATGGTTTGAAATTTGCAGCAACTATCTCTAATAAAAATGAAGTCCATATTCTTTACAATCTGAATGATAGAAAAGAATTGGATATGTCAATGAAACAGATGACATGGAACTTAACAGGCAGAAATGGTGATGAATTAGAAGCTATCTATCGTACAAAAGCTGAAGCTCAATTAGTGATTAAACAAATGTATCAAAAGAAAGCTCAACCTGTTTATTTGGTAGATGCTCATCATCCTAATCAGGTTATCAGAATTGATGAACGTGGAATTGCTTTATGTCCTCACTATGATAATGATTTATCAAGAGAAGCTAACTTTGATGATGATAGTGCTATCTTCGTCAGTGTTTCGGACAAGAAATATGTTAAAAATGCCAGTGAACTAATTGCTAAGATGGATGAGCCTGTTGTTGTCAAAGTTGAAGAAATGAAGAACATTGAAAAGGTCTTAGCTAAGAAACTGCCTAAATTAGATAAAGATTGGCAGATGAAGGAAGAACAATATCGTGAGAAATATGATGAAAAGTTAAAAGCAGAGAATGATTACATGTTGGATGAAGTCCATGCTTATGACGATGGATTTAACTTTACTACCGTTGTGGAAAAGGATATTACCTTTGACCAGGACGAATGGAAATTAGATGATAAGGAAAAGAAAGAAGTTGACCAACATGTTCACGATGCTATTGTTAAGGTAAAAACTTATAATTATCACACTCCTCAAGAAAAAGAATTGGATAAGCTGATTAATGCTGCCAGACGTAAGATGACTTATGAAAAGGCTAAATCAGAAGTTGCTAAGGACGAAATGAACAAAGCAGCTAAGGATAGAAAGAGGAAAAAGGATAAGGAAAAGGATGATGTAAGAGATAAGTAATATTAAAAACCACTTTGATTAATTTCAGAGTGGTTTATTTTTGGTTATTTATTTTTTTTGCAAAGTTGCTAAAATCTTCTCAACTATAAGTTTTTCGACATAATCAGGACACTTTCTGATTTCTGCTTCCCAATTTTGTAATGTCCTAATTGGCACGCCTATCAGTTCGTGTACTTGCTTTTGTGTTAGTCCTGCTTTTATTCTGGCTTCTTTGATTGTCATTATCTCACCCCTTATATTGGCTTCACCAGTGTTCTGATGTGCAGTCTCTGAATATTGTATCCGCCTGCTAAGACTGTTTCGATGTAGGCTCTACCTTCTTTACCAATGACTGTGCCTGTCAAAACAGGAAAGCTGTTACCCATTTCTAAGCTGATGTCGGACCAATCTGTAACTTCACCAGTGATGTTTTTGACTCTAAGATACAAATCAAAAACTTCTTGTTTTGCTAATTTAATATTGCTGTTGTGAATTTCTTCATCTGTCAGATTCGTAAATTCATAATCTGCATATGTATGTTTGTCCCAAAAATGTTTTTCAGGTGTGCCTTTGAAGAATGCTGTATGTCCAACAGTATCGTAAACAGTTCTAAGTTTTTCTCTTCTTGCAAAATCCCATCGGTCCCATTCACAAATCAACTGTTCCTCAAGCTGTCTCATGGCTGCAGGAATTTCATTGGTGAAAATAGATTCTTTCTCGATTTCACCTGCTAGCTGAGACTTGTATTTCTCAATTGTTTTCTGGATTTCAGGAATTTCTTTTGTAAGACGCTTGATATCTTCTCGTAAACTGCCAATATCACACATCGTCCAATATACATCATTGCTCTCTTCTCTTGTCCATCCATATCCTTCTCTTTCATATTTGTTGAAGGTGTCAGCATTGATGTTGTATTTGTCCAGTAAGTATTTCGCTTTCTTCTCAATAGATTTTTTCTTTTTCTCAATGGTATTTTGCTTCTT
Organism: Acutalibacteraceae bacterium; assembly: GCA_036307745.1. Lineage (GTDB taxonomy): Bacteria > Bacillota > Clostridia > Oscillospirales > Acutalibacteraceae > CAG-964. The sequence goes on from JAXJXA010000111.1 coordinate 43,878, forward strand.
CTCCACTCTCTGTTCAGCTTTCGCAATCCGCTCTTGTAAAGTCTCTAACTTCATATTTTATTCCTTTCTTGGCACTCATTGGGTTTCTTGATTACATTATAATACACTCAATGGGTATTGTCAAGAGTGTTTTTGTATATTATTAACAATTATTGCAAGTATGAAATATTGCTTTTTGTATAAAACATAGAAAATTATAACGAGGCTCTCAACCTATTAGTAATTAAAAATAATGTAGTAAATTAATACTGTAGACGTTAGTTCTACGAAATCACCTCCAAGCTAAAGGTCCCATCTTCTTTGTTGAGGATGGGACTTTTAGTTTTCTGTAAAAAAAATATTTGTAAAATACATCAAAAATATTCTAAAACTCTCCAAAAATAGGAAATTAGTAATAGATATCTAAAATTAAATAAGGAGATGATTAAATTTATGAAACCAAAGAAAAATGACAGAATGTTCTACACTGTCTTTTTCACACTGATGTGGTTGCTGGTGTTGTGGCTAGTATGTCATTATTATGTCACTTCACTTGCGGTAGATAGTCAAGTAATATTTGATGTTCTGCCAGCAATGATGGAACACATTGAAACGGCCCCTCTGGATATCTTACCTGTTTCACCTGGTGCATTATTAGCAACAACTGGACTGTATATAGTTGCTCTGTTGTATTTCTGGGTCGAGCATGACTTCAACAGACAGGACGCAGCTGGTATAGAAGCAGGCTCTTCGAAATGGTTTGATGATTGGAAGACATTCAAAAAGAAATATTTTAATAAAAATGAACAGAAAAATATGATATTCAGCAATGAAGTTCAATTGGATATGGATACAAGACGAACAAGAAAGAATAATAACGTTCTTGTTATTGGTGGTTCTGGTACAGGTAAATCCCGTTTCATGGTCAAGCCTAATCTATTACAAGCGAATTGTTCCTATGTTGTTACGGACCCTTCAGGTGAGTTATTACAGACCCAAGCACATCATCTGGAAAAAGAACAGGGCTATAAAATTAAGGTATTTGATTTAACAGATATGTCTAAATCTTCTCATTATAACCCATTCCATTACATAAGAGATGAAAATGGTGTCTTGCAGATGGTTAAGTGTTTAATTGCTAATACTAAGGGCGAAGGTGAGAAATCAGACTTCTGGGAAAAAGCAGAGACTACTCTTCTACTGGCATTATGCTTCTATTTAAGAGAGACAGTTCCTGAAAATGAACAAAACTTTGCTAATGTTATGAGATTATTAAAATTAGCCACTGTTGATGAAGATGACCCCAACGCAAAATCTCCATTGGATGAGATGATGGAAAGTCTGGCAGCGAATAATCCTGAATCTATGGCAGTTATGAACTATACAGACTATAAGAAAGCTGCTGGTAAAACAGCTAAATCTATTTTGATTTCAGCTGCTGTTAGATTACAGGCTTTTAACTTTCAATCTGTTAAAGCTCTCACAAGTGATGATACATTGGATTTAGCTTCTATTGGTGATGAAAAACAAGCTTTATTCGTTGTTATTCCTGCTGCTGACAGTACATTCAACTTCTTAGTCAGTATGATGTATTCACAGTTGTTTGAGACTTTATATTTCCATGCTGAACATGATACAGAACATTGTAAGGGCAAAAGATTACCTGTCCATGTAAGATTCTTATTGGACGAGTTCGCAAATATTGGCCAAATACCTGATTTTGATAAAAAGTTAAGTACAATGCGTAAATATGAAATTTCTTGTACTATCATTTTACAATCTTTATCTCAGTTAAAAGCAATGTATGAAAAACAATGGGAAGTTATTATAGACAACTGTGATAGCTTCTTATTCCTGGGTTGTCAGGGTAAAACAACTCTTGAATATGTCAGTCAAAAACTAGGTAAAACAACTATCCGGTCAAAGGACCATTCAAGAACACATGGTTCTAAGGGCTCATCCAGTACATCAGGTAAGCATGAGGGCCGTGAATTGATGACCGTTGCCGAATTACAGCAAATGCCTGATAAAAACTGTATTTTGTTTATTCGTGGTCTAAATCCTTTCTATTGTACTAAATATGATTTAACAAAACATAAGAACTTTAAATATACAGGCGATGCTGATGATTCATTTAACTATGAATATGTAGGAAATGTAAATAAGCCTAAGGTTGTTTTAGATGCACCACAAGCTATTGAAAATGCAACTAAATGTCCTGATGTCAATGCAGAACGCATTATGAAAGAACAAAGAATAGCAGAAACTATTGAATCAGGCGAAGTTATGAAATCTAAAAATGGTGAGGTCCTTAATGAATTTAAACCCATTGAAGAGACTTTTGAAGAGTTGCAAAACAGTAAAAAACCTGTTCATATCACTATTGTTGAAACTTATGACAGAGATTATGAATTTAGAACAGATAGGCCTTATATGTTGGATTTAAATAATGTTGATTTAGAATCCGATGAATATGAAGGCGAAGAACCTGATGTTGAAAACTTACCCGATGGTTGGGATGAATGAAATTAGAAAATTTTTTCAGTTTTTTTCTTTAAATCTATTCGTAATTTAATATAAGATAGTAAATTATTAACAGATGAAGAGATATTACTACTCATTCAAAAAATAAAAATCAAAAATCTTTTAAAAAGGAGACGTTGTTTATGTTTAAGAAAATGTTTAATAAAGTTAAAGCTTTTGCTGATAAAGCTAAGGCAGCTATGACCACAATGATGATTGCTGCTATGACTATGCCTGTATATGCCACTGCCCCTACCATTACTGTTCAGGATAATATCGACGTGAATGTAATGTTAGGCAAAATCGCTGGCGGTCTGTTAAGCATTCTGCAGGGTATTGGCGGTATCTTTATCGTATGGGGCGGATTCCAGTTCGCTATGGCACTGAGAGACGAAGATGCAGCTTCCAAATCAAGAGCTATGTTAGTCCTGATTTCTGGTGTCTGCATGGTTGGTCTGAAAGCCCTGTTAAAGTGGTTTGGTATTCTGGCTTAATCGAAAGAAAGTGTAAATAATATTGTGTTTGTGGGGTTGGGGTAAATTGCCCCAATCCCTATTTTTTGTAAATCCTATTGATTAGGGAGGTTATAGTTATGGCAGAAAAAGCCGCACAAATGGTTAATGAAATGCTTGCGTTTGTATATTCTATTGCTTTATCTATTTCATCTGGTACAATTGTTACTTTTGGTAGTGATGCTGTTTGGAAAAATGGATATACTGATGTCTGGAATATAGTTACAAAGGTTGCTAACAATATCATGGAACCAATTGGAATAATGGTTATTGTTATTATGTTTTTGCTTAGTTTGGTTGATAAAGTAAGTACAGAACAATTTACTATGGAAAGTTTGATGAAAGACTTAATTAAATTATGTCTGGGTCTTTATTTAGTTACCAATGCTGTTGAAATAGTTGTCGGATGTATCGAATTAGGAAATGGTATTTTAAGAAGCGTTGCAGGTGTAATAGGTGGTGTTCCCGAAAATTGGTCAATGGTAGTTACTAAAGAAACATTTGAAGGTTTTGGGAACTTCTTAGTAACAGCACTTTTGTCAATCGTATTTTTACTGTTTATTATTATTGATTTGATTATTTTGGTAATTATGAAAGGTATAAGTATGATAAGAGTACTTGAAATTGCACTAAGAACAGCTCTTGCACCAGTTGCTCTTTCAGATACGTTTGCTGGTAATATATTAAATAGCCATGCAATTGGTTTTATCAGGTCTTTCGCTGCATTGTGTTTGCAAGGTGTGTTCATAACCGTAATTGCACACTTTGTACCTGTATTCTGGCAAGGTGTTCTTGCTGAAAGTCAAAATGCTATGGACGTTTTAGGTGGATGCCTCAATATGCTTTTAATATCCGCAGTTGCCCTTATTTTGATGTTTAAATCTGGCGGTATTGCAAAGGAAATGCTTGGTGCAAGATAAGGAGGTCTATATATGAGTCTTGAAATTAAAATTCCAAAAGAAATAAATAAATATGAGGCAAAATTGATAGGTCCCTTAACATCCAGACAGACTTTATGGACTGTATTGGGTGCTGGTGCTGCAATGCTGACTAATATGGTGTGCAAACAAATTGCACCTGATTGGACAATTATTGCTATGGTGTTAGTGTGTACTCCATTTGCCGCTATGGGTTTCGTTAACGTCTATGATATGCCATTTGGTAAATTCGTTATTGGTTTTTTGAAAACTAATATGATGTCACCATTGAAAAGAAAATCAATTATTAAGAACCAGTTTGCTCTCATAGATGAGGAAATGAACTCTTTAGAACATAAAAACACTAAATATAAGAAAAGTAAAAAAGCTTTTAAGTAAGCATTCCTGGCCGTATTCATATCTGTGAGTACGGCTATTTTGAATATTTTTGCAGATTTTTCATTATTTCGTCTACATTATTTGTATCAGTAAATTAGAAATATTGATAATGCTAAAAAAAATATCTCAATTTCTATTATTTATCACAGTAAAAATAGAAAACTATTAATAGATGATTTACACACTAAAAAGATAAGGTGGTTGTTATGAGTAATAAAAATGAATTTAATAATCGTAAACAGCTTTTGAAAGACATACCATATCTCAATGTATATACAGATGGAGTTATTGAGGTTAAACAAGGCTATTTTACGAAAACATATTTATGCCGAATGGATGTTGTCTCTATTTTTGATATGATTCATAAGGTTGCTTTCAATTCAGAAAGTGAGTTATCCAACATTTGTTCTGAATTAACATATGTAGCCAAAAGATTTTATCTGACACTGGGTCTGCATTGTGTTTCTTATGAAGAAGCTGCGGAATATTTTGAGAACTTTGATAAGCTGAGTGGATTAAGAAGTTTATCGTTAATAGAGAGATTAAGTCTTTTACACACTATGTATCAGAATGATGACAGCTTCAGAGAAAGAGTTGCAGAATTTACATATAGAAAACCCAAAAGGGGTGTTGAAGAACCAGAGTTGCCAGATGTATTTGATAGAAACTATCCCGTTGAGGAACAGCTGAAAAATCTTAGAAAGAATAAAAAGATTTCAAAAGATTTGATTATGCCTAAAATGATGATTAATGATGTGGCAGAAATGGAGTTTGAAGGAAATTATGTTCGTTTCTTCTATTTCAAAAACACTCCAAGATATTTAGATAAGTCATTCCTGGATAAATTGATGTCTTTGGATGATGTTATGTTTTCTATCCATTTTAAGCCTTTATCTCAACAGGACATTATTCAATATACAGATGATAAGTTTGCTGCTTTGAAGGAACTTAAAGAGTCTGAAATCATCCAGAAACAGTTCTTTGAGAATGCTAAAAGTGAACTCACCAGGTCTATTAAACGTGGTGAAAAAATGTTCTTGATGACTCTTGTATTGGGACTGCCAGATGACAGCATTGATGAGATGGACCAGAAAATGGCAGAGATGACCAAGGATATGGAAAGTTCCTATGTTTTGAAAGTATTGAAATTCCAACAGGCAGCTGCTTGCAGAACGCTGTTGCCTTATTGTTCTGATGATTTAGATATCCAGACTACCATATATTTGAAAAAGGAGGCTGAACAGAATGTTTAATAAAAAGAAAGAAGTTCAAATTCCTCATGAGTTGAGCCGTGCTGAAAAGAAACAGCAAGAAAAGCTGCGTAAAAAGCAAGAAAAGGCTAAACGTGCAAAGGAAATTAGAGAGGCTAATAAGAAAAAGAATGCCCTTAATGCCCAAGAGGTATCTTCTACTCTTCAGGGAACTATTCCCTATCGTGCTGTCTATAGTAACGGCGTTATTGAGACTTCTAAGGGTGTATATACAAAATCCTATATGCTGAAAGACGTAAACTATCAAGCTGCTAAATTGGAAGACCAGACTACTATGTTCTTAAAGTATTCTGAGTTACTGAACAGCTTTGATTCTAGTGTTAGAATCCAAATTTCTATTAATAACAGAAATATTGACCAGGAACAGTTTAAGGAAGAGACATTACTGCCTTTAAAGAGCAATAACCTTGACACCTATATTAACGAATATAACGATATGATTGTTGATAAGATGTCAGAAGGTAAGAATAACATGGCTCGTGATAAGTATTTGACAGTTTCTGTTGAAGCTGAATCTTTTGAAGCTGCTTGTAATCTCTTCTCTCGTCTTGATACAGAAATTACAAATGCAACAAAGAAAATCGGCGGCAGTGAAGCTATTGCTTTGTCTACTGTTGAAAGATTATCTATTTTGCATAATATTCTTAATATTGGACATGAAGGTGAGTTTGAGGTTGATAAAGAAAATGCTGAGAGCTGGCTTAAAGATTTAACTATGAAGGGTTGGGATACCAAGGATGTTATTATTCCCAATGGTATTGAATTTAAGTCTGATTATATCGAAATTGGTGATAAGGTTGCTCGTGTTCTGTACTTAAAGGAACTACCTAGCTATTTACCTGATACTATTATTTCCGAATTAACTGACTGTGATAGAAATATGATTACATCTTTGAATATTTCTATTGTTCCACAAGATAAAGCTTTGAAGATTTGCCGTAATCAGTTAACGAATATTAATTCTAATATTGTTGACCGTCAGCAAAAGGCAGCTAAACATGGTTATGACCCCACATTGATTGGTCATGACTTACAGAAGGCCCAAGATGAAGCTAATCAGTTATTGGATGATTTGACCAGTAAAGACCAGAAAATGTTCTTGTTAACTATGGTTATTATGCATTTTGCTGATGATTTAGAACAGCTGAATAAAGATACCGACAGTATTATCACTGTTGGTAGAAAATACAGCTGTGATATTCGCAGATTGAGAACACAACAGGAACTTGGATTTAAAAGTGCTTTACCTTTGTGTAATAATCAGTTATTCATCCAGAGAACATTGACTACTGCTTCTACTGCTGTATTTATGCCTTTCACTTCACAAGAATTAAACCAGAAAAATGGTAGATATTATGGCTTGAATGCTATTTCAAGAAACTTAATTCTGTTTAATAGAGAGAATTGTAAAAATGGTAATGGATTTATATTGGGCACACCAGGTTCTGGCAAAAGTATGACTGGTAAAATAGAGATGTCTAATGTTATTTTAGGCACAGATGATGAAATTATCGTTATTGACCCCGAAAATGAATATTGTCCTCTAATTGAAATCTTAGGCGGTGAAATCATTCCCATTGAGGCTGGTGGTAATAACTATATCAACCCCTTGGATATGGACTCTGCCTATGCTGGTGAAAAGGGCAAAGACCCTATAGTTTTAAAGACTGACTTTGTATTGTCTCTTTGTGAGACTGTATGTGGCGGTTCATGGGGATTAACACCTTCTCAAAAGTCTATCATTGACCGTTGTGTAAGAGCGGTATATCGTGAGTATTTAGCCAGTGAATATATCAATGAAGATGGTGAGAAATGCTATGACCAGAGTAAGCTGCCTACATTATTGGATTTCCAGGCTTTGTTGGCTTCACAGAGAGACAGAGAAGCAAAAGAAATCGCATTGGCACTTGAATTATATACTGCTGGTTCATTAGATAACTTCGCCCACTATACTAATGTCGATGTCAATAATAGATTTATTGCTTACAATTTAAGGGATGTAGGCGATAATATGATGACTATGGCAATGTTGGTTATCTTGGACTCTATTTGGAATAGAATTTTGAGAAATCATAGACTGGGCAAGAAGACATGGGTTTATGTTGATGAAGCTCACTTATTGTTTGCTAATAAAACATCTGCAACATTCTTAAAGACACTGTATAAGCGTTCCAGAAAGTTCAATGGATATATTACCTGTATTACTCAGAACGTATCTGATATTCTGGAAAACCCAATTTGTAAGACTATGATTGGTAACTCTGAATTCTTGATTCTGTTAAACCAATCTGCAGATGATAGAGAAAAACTGGCAGAACAACTTGGATTGTCTGAAACACAGCTCTCTTATATCACTGCCGCTAACCCTGGCGAAGGTTTATTGATTAATACACCTAATATCGTGCCTTTCATCAATAAGTTCCCAAGAGATACGGAACTGTATAAGGCAATGACAACTAAACCTGCTGATTTGATAGAGTATAGAAAACAAAAGGCCAAAGAAAGGGCTGAAAATGAGTAATATTTAGTTCAAACAAAATATATAGAAAACTATGAATAGAGATAATGCTTTAAAATTGTTATTGAATTAGGAGTAAATAACTGTTTTTAGGATTATTTTTGTAATGTAGGTTCTGTATTTGTTAACATTCATAAGAAGGTAGACGCAGAATTGGTGTGTTTGCCTTCTTTTTTCTTGTCTTTAATGAAAGTTTTTCTAATTTTTGTTTAGTAAGAACCAACATTGGCTCAGCGTTTTGTACTTGAAAAGCAAAAAAATACAAATAAGGAGAACTTTTTATGAAATTAATTAAAGAAAAACAAGAAAATAAAACATATCTGTCTGCAGAAGAACAGATAGAAGAAATTGAAAAAGAAATAAAACAAGAGAAACTGAAATCACCTAAATATCAAGGTTTGATAGCTTTGGGGCTTGCTGGTGCTCTTTTGATTGCGGGTTCTTTTGCCTACTTTTCAGATAGAGTAACTACTCAAATTGCTGGCACTGCTGGTACTGTGAAAGTATCAATAGATGACAGTAATATTAACTTATTGGACGCTAATGGACGTGATATATTAAACCCAGGCGATATCCGTGATTTTGGGTTTTCTATTCAAAATGAGGGTAATAAAAGCGTTGATGCAAAAGCTATTATTACATTGACATCATCAGTTCCTATGATAAATCCTAATACTATAATGCCAATGTCTCTTTTATCTCTTGGAACGGTAACTCCATCAGAAAACTTATATAGAAAAGTAGTTTATTCCAGTGAATACGAACTCTATAATGCGTCTGATGTTGTGTATGTAGAGGGTTATGGCCATTACCCAAAAGATGGTGTATCACCTTTACAAACAAGAGCACAAAATACTGCTTCGACACAAATAGTTTATACTATTGATAATTTAGTTTTAAGCGGTAATGAAACTTTATCTGAACAAGAAGTCGAATACACATCTAATTCTGATTCTTCTGTACATATTTCTGAATATGAGTATAACCAATTATCAGCAGAACAACAGTCACAATATACCAGATGTGATAATTCAAAAGCTTATGATTTGGTATTATTGTTTGACCCCAATGCCGAGAATAAATTCCAAAATTCAAATGTCAGCATAAAAGTAGATATTTATGCTAAACAACATAGAAATACTAATGATAGTGTATGGATTAAAACAGACTCGTCAATAAGTTCAATAATAAGAGACAGTGAGTTATTTGAAATTGGTTATGATGATATGCATAAAGTAACATTGACTGGCGTTAAATCTGGTGTAAATTTATCAACAATAGAAAATATTGTGATACCAGAAGGTGTTCAAACTGTTCCTGAATCATTCTTTGCAAATTACTCAAATATTAAAACTGTTACTCTCCCATCAACAATTATCGAACTACAAGCTTCCGCTTTCAACAATTGTCCAAATCTAAACAGTATTAATTTACCAGATGGGCTAGAATCAATCGGTGATGAAGCATTTGCTAGTTGTAAATCATTGAAGTCAATTACTATTCCTGGTAGTGTTATTTATATTGGAAATGCATTTGCTGGTTCAGGTCTTGAAACCGTAATCATAGAAGAAGGCATAACAGAACTTGGAAAAAGTTGTTTTGCAAATGCAAAAAAATTAAATACTGTCACATTACCTAATACATTGAAGACAATTGGAGAATATGCTTTTTGTGAATGTACAAGCTTAACTAATATTACAATACCGAATAGCGTAACAACTATAAAAAGATATGCTTTTATAAATTCTGGATTGACTAATATTACAATTCCAAATAGTGTAACAACTATGGAGGATTCTGTATTTGCTGGATGCAAAAATTTACAAACTGTTGTTTTCTCAAACAATATGAATACTATTCCAGATAGTATGTTTGCTAGTTGTACCAATTTAACATCATTTACTATTGATGGATTACCCGCTAATACTATAGATGGTAAAATTCAAACAATTGCATTTGATTCTTTCACTGGAACAGCTCTTCACTCTATAACAATAGGTTCCAGTGTCAAAAAAGTAGAAAACAGTGCATTCGATATATGTAATAGTTTAACAGAAATAACAATTGAAAAAGGACCTAAATTCGATTCAAGCGTTTTCTATTGTTTTTCTAATGTCAACACCACTGTTTATACGGAAAATGTGAACGCTATTAATTACAATTGGCGTGGTGACCGTAGAATAGTAACCTTTGTACCTGCTTTAGATGACTAAATAATATATAATTTCTTAAATACTTCAGCTGTTTTCATTGATAGCTGGAGTATTTTTTTTTTGCATATTTTTTGTTAAATCTTCTAAATTTGTGATGTAACAATGTAAACATACAATACGATTGTAAAAGTAATAATGTAATAATGTAATAGATATTTCATTATTACAAATAAACAAGTAATAATTATTTTTTTTGTAAAAAGATGATATTCCATATCTTCGTAAACTAAAAGAAAATAGTAAATTAATAACAGTAAGACATTGAAGATTATGTTTCTTCAATTTCTAATACAAAAAATATTTTTAAAAGGTGGTAAAAAAATATGAATAAGAAAATTGTAAAACCTATTGCTCTTATTCTTGTAGCTGCTTTGTTAATGAGTTTCTCATTAGCTTACTTTACAGACAGAGCAGAAACCCAAGCTAACGGTACTGCTGGTACAGTTGCTATCTCATTAGCAAATAACATTAATCTGTTAGATGCAAATGGCCAAGATATCATCAACCCAGGGGATAAGAGAACAGCTGGATTGGTTGTTACCAATGAAGGCAATAAGAGTATAGATGTAAGAACAACTGTTGCTCTGACAGCAGTTGATTACAATGGTGACCCTATTAACTTTACAGGCGATGCTGATAATCAGTCTGAATATGACTTATATTTAGCATCAGATGTTGAGTTAGTAGAAGGTAAGGGTTATGCTCCTAAGACAGGTGCAAAGCCTTTACAGGTTAAATCCATCAATGGAAACGTTATTAAATACGTTCTGCCTGAATACTCATTAAACGGTAATTCTGATAAGTACCCCGAAGTGGAGACTATTGACGGTGTTGCTGAATTCAGTCATACACATGATTTAGTTATGGTTATGAAGGGTGGAGCAGATAATGCTTGGCAGGGCAGCTCAATGAGAATTGATGTTCTTGTAGAAGCTAAACAGCATGAGAATACAGCTGCTGGTTGGACTATTGTTGCTCAAGAGAATGTAACTCATGGTTCTATTAACCAAGATGCTGTTTTAAGTGAAAACGTTTTAACCGATGAAAATGGTACTGCTAATGGTACTATCACATTCTCATTAAAGAAACAAGATGGTTCTAATACTTCAGGTATTCCCAATGTTACCATGAAGTTAGTCAAATTGCCCGAAAATACCTTATCTACTGTTAATACATTAGGCGGCACTGTTTTAGGCACTGTTCGTTCTGATAGCAACGGTGAAGGTAAGTTTATGGGACTTGAGGAAGGCAAGTATGCACTTGTTTCTCCTAACTTTGTATTAACTACTGAAGCTGAAAATCTCCAAATTGTTGGCGTAGACGGAACTGACCACTATGAGTATCTTGGTCTGATTGACTGGGCAGCTACAATTGAAGGAACTATTGTTGACTCTCAGGGCACAGGCGTTCCCGATGTAGAAGTCAATATCGTTGACGAAAATAAAGACTTTGTAGCAGGTTCCACAACAGACGAAAATGGTGATTATACTATTTATCCTGTTGTAGAAGGTACTTATGAGTTAGAAGTAGAAAACAATCAAATTACTTCAGGCAATAGTACTGTAACAGTAACAGAAGGAAATACAGCTGCTGCGGAAGATATTACAGTTGAACCAGTAGCAGAACCAGTCGTAGCTGTTTTTTCTGGTTATTTAACAAATCCGAGCTGCCATGATTGGGACAATATGTATGATGAATCTAATTTAGAATTACATGGTCCAACTTGTTGGAGTAGCTGTAATGATAGCCTGACATGGTCTGAACTAAAAGACCCAGCCAATGGCATAAAATATGGTTATCTTGCTGAAGAAATAAATGATAATGCAATTGCTCCTTCTAATTATGGTTGTTTCGATAATACAAGACTTAAATCCATAATTGTTCCTGAGCATGTTACATATGTTGGTAATATGGCATTTAATGAATGTCATTATTTAACTGATGTCCAATTACCCAGTAATTTAACAAAAATTAGTGAAGCTTTATGTAGTGGATGTGTCAACTTAACCAACATTAATATTCCTACTGGTGTAACAGAAATCGGTGAATGTGCTTTCCAGCGTAATGCTTTCACTAGTATTACTATCCCTGCTGGTGTAACTGAAATTAAGGCTAATACATTTAGTAATTGTTCTAAATTAACAACTGTTTCTATGCCTGATGGAATTACTTCTATTGGTCAATTCGCTTTTGGTGAATGCAAAAATCTTCAGAATGTCACATTGCCTGCTAGCTTGAGAACTATCGGTGAGGGTGCTTTCTGTGGACCTAATAAAATCACATCTGTAACTATTCCTGCAAATGTAGAAGTTTTAGATACAATGGCATTTGCTGACTGTGCTAATCTGCAAACAGTTGTATTTGCTGGTAATAACTTAACATCAATTGGTAATGAAGCTTTTAGAAACAATACAGCTTTGACTACAATCACTATTCCTGAAGGCGTAACAACTATCAGTGAGGGTGCTTTCTCTCAATGTACTTCTCTTGACGAAATTGGTATTCCATCCAGTGTGATAAGTATTGGAGATTATGCATTGGATGCAACTAATGCTATTAAGAATATCAACTTTGCTGGCACAATGGCACAATTTAGAAATGTGTCAAAGGGAACATTCTGGAATAATACATACGGAACTATTATTCACTGTTCTGATGGTTGTTTGAATGTTGATGGAGATATTGTACAATGTCCTATTCACAGCGGAGGCATATATTATGTTGGTGTAACATCAACAACAAAGGGTAGCTATACAGGAGCAACGGCCACATACACCAATAAGGCTGATTTCCCTGCAACACCTTCCACTGGTGATGTGTACGTCTGTGGCGATTATGAATACAGATATAATGTACGTGTTAACCCAGCTGATTTAAGCTTAATACAAGACGAAACAATGGATGGTTGGAATGTAATGTGTCTTTCTTACTCAGCAGGGTCTAGCCCAATTTTAGAAACAATTTGTGGCAAGCCTGTTGTCAACATGGACTACACATTTAATAATTTCTCTACTATGACAACGTCACCTGCAATTCCAAGCACTGTTAAGAGTTTACAAATGACTTATACTGCTAGCGGATTAACTGTTGCTCCTGAAATACCTGATGGCCTTGAAAATATGAATACGGCATTTGCTTTCTGTTCTTCTTTACAAACAGGTCCAAGTAAGATACCTGGAAGCGTTAAAGATATGACAGCTGCTTTTGAAGGTTGCTCTGCATTACTAGCTGCACCAGAAATTGAAGACGGTGTTGAGACAATGACTTCTGCTTTCGCTGATTGTTCTTCAATGACTAGTGGCCCAAGTACAATTCCTTCTAGTGTGACATTATTAATGAATACCTTTAGAGGTTGTTCTTCTTTAACAGGCACTATGACTATTAATACTGACACCTATAATTATGGTAATATGTTCAATGGAACCACTCAGCCCATTGTACTTAATGGTTCTTCTGTGAATTTAAGTTCAATCGCTGGCACTTCTACAAACGGAAATGTTACTGTTGATGGAGCTCTTTTGAGCGGAACAGCTTTATTGCTTCCTTCTTATAGATTAACTTGGGAACAACTGAAAACTAGCGGCAGTGCCTATGGATATGACCAAACCGCTCTTTCAGATACAGAAATTGGATACAGAGCTTTCTGGAGTTGCAGTAGATTATCTGATATCTATATTCTTAATGGCGTAACATCTATTGGTGATGAGGCTTTCAAGGACTGTTCTAACATGACTGAAATGTACATACCTAGTAGTGTAACGTCAATCGGTAACAATGTATTTACTGGTTGTACTAGCTTAGGAACTATTACTTATGATGGTGATATGGCCAGCTTTAATGCTATTTCCAAAGGAGCTACTTGGAGAGGCGGCACAAACACGTTTACTGTTAAGTGTTCTGATGGAACCTTCTATTACCAACAATGAAATAATAATCTCTAAAAGCTAATTTAAGAGAGCTGTAGACCTATTCTGCCGCTCTCTTTTTTATTACTTTACAACATTATTTCAATATTACAAGTAATAAATTTTCCAATGTAAACATTCAAATCCTCAACTTTTCAAACAATATTACAATTAAACATTATTTTTTTTTACTTTTCACTTTGTTTTCTCCCTGCAAAGTAAGAAATTAATAATGTAATTCTTGAAAGGGGATGATTAAATTGAAACGTGCTTTATTAATAGCTGAAAAACCTTCTCTTATGAGAACTATTAAAGAAACATATGATAAAACATCTTGTCTTGATTATACAATAACCAAATTCACCGCACAGGCGGGCCATTTGGTTCGTCTGTTGCTGCCTTCTGAATTAGATGAAGAACAAAAGAAATGGGCATGGGAAAATCTGCCTTTCTTTCCCGAAGAACATGGTGGATGGAAATATAGAATTATAGAGGGCAAAAGCAAGTTGTTTAATGAAATAAAACAAGAAGTCAATTCAGGCAATTATGACTTCATTATCCATGCAGGTGACCCAGACTCCGAGGGACAGCTGTTGGTTCAGTTGGTCCTTAATCAATGCAAGAATAAACTGCCTGTTAAGAGATTTTGGTCTAATGATTTAACACCAAGAGCTATTGAACATGCATTGAAAAACTTAAAGGATAATGATAATGACAAATTCTTAATCAATTTGTATGAAGCTGCTCTAACAAGACAAAAGATGGATTATTTGTATGGAATGAACTTTTCCCAGGCAATCAGTTTGAAAACAAATCAAACTATGTCTATTGGCCGTGTAAAAACGCCTGTTACTAAAATTATTGTTGACAGAGAAAATGAAATAGCTAACTTTAAACCAACTACTACTTATGAGGTCTCTGTTGATTATAAACAGGGTTTTAGCGGCGTTTTAGTTAATGAACAGGGAAATGTATCATTTGCTGATAAAAAGGCCGCAGAGAGGCTTACAGAGGCTCTTAACAGCATTGGAGAAGTTGTCTCTATCGAATCAAAAGAAGAAAAAACAAATCCACCTGCTTATTTTAAACTGTCTACATTACAGATAGCAGCTGGTAAGGCATTTGGTTATAATGCTGATAAAGTTTTATCTATTGTCCAGAGCTTATATGAAAAGAAAGTTATGTCTTATCCAAGAACATCTTGTGAGTTTTTATCCAGTGCAACAGATTTTAAAGCACTGCTTTCTTCCGCTTCTGTAATTCCTGAATTGGTGCCATATATCAAAAAGATTACAGATGATGATATTAGGGCTATTCAGGCAAATAAGAGATATTGTAATGATAAGAAATTACAAGAAGCTGGACACTCTGCTCTTACTTTAACAGAAATTGCCCCTAAAACTCTGACAACGGAAGAAATGAATATCTATGCAATGGTAGCTAAACAATTAGTAGCTTCTTTCTTGCCTCCACTTGTTGAAAATAAGACTGTGGTTATGACAAAAGTGGATGATAAAATGTTTAAGTCTACTGGTAAGGTTTTAGTGTCTGCTGGATTTACTACTCTTCTTGGTAAAGTAAAAGACAAAGATGATGAAGACAAATCTTTGCCTGTATTAAAAGAAAAGCAAAAAGTCAATGTAGATAAATTTAATGTCAATGAAAAAACTACTATTTGCCCTAAACATTACTCCGATGCAGACTTAATCGCTCTAATGGAAAATCCATCTAAATTTTTAAAGGATAAATCATTGAAAGATAAGTTAAGTGGAAAGTTAAAGATTGGAACAGAGGCTACAAGAGCAAAAGAGATAACTGATATTTGTGGAAGAACAGGCTATGCAGAGAAAAGAAAAGGAAAGGGAAAGAGTGAACTTATCTATGCTTTGCCTAAATCTATTGGACTGATAGAACGAATTAAAGATTTTGATATTGCTGCTGTTGATATGACTGCTCAAATGGAATATAAGTTAGAGTTAATTCGTAATGGTGAATTAAACCCAAAAGAAGTAATAGAAGATGTTAAGAGAGATATAGTAAAACAATTAAAAACTATTCAATCTGGTAATATCACAACAGTCACAACTAAGAAAATAATAGGTAAGTGTCCTGGATGCGGTGGTAATATGGTTCTTGGTGAAAAAAGTGTGTTCTGTTCTAATTGGAAAGAAAAAGGATGTAAAAATGGATTTTTAAGAAACATTCTTGGGGCTAAGATAACAGATAATGAAATTGAAAAGTTATTAAGTGGCCAAATCATTACTAAAACATTAAAGAAAGATGATAAAAGCTGGAAACAAAAATTAAAACTATCATCTGATTTTAAGCTGGAGTTTGTGAAGGAAAATAATATTTTACCTGATGTCGAATGCCCCTTTTGTGGAAGCAGTATTAAAATAACAGATAAATATTATATCTGTGAAAATTATAAGAAGCCTGATTGCAGCTTTATCATTGGTAAAGATTTCTTCGGGGTTAATATTACAGAAAAAGATGCAATAGCCTTAATACAAGGAAAGAGAGTGAAAAAGAAGCTGAAATCAAAGGCAGGAAATGATTATGAAGAGTATTTGGTTTTAAGGGAAGGAAAAGTAAAGGTGGAGTACAAGTAAACAATATTACAAATCAACAATATTACAATGTAAACATTGTTGTGGTAAATAGATATTAATTATGTTTTCCTTTATTCGTAATCCTTAAAAAAAATAGTAAATTAGTAATAGTTCCAAGAATAGAACGACTAAAAAAGAATAAGGCGGTGAAGAACCAAATGAAGAAAGCTATTCCTCTTTTATTGCTTTCATGTACTTTGCTGATGGGTGTTTCTATGGCTTACTTTACAGACAGTGTAACTACACAAGCAAGTGCTACAGCTGGTACTGTAGCAGCAACATTGAATAACAAAATCAATTTACTGGATGTAGATGGTAATGATATTATTGGACCTGGTGACATTAGAAGTGCAAAGATGGAAATTGTTAATATGGGTAATAAAAGCATTGATGTAAGAACTACAATTGCTATGACCGTTAACAGTGAACATTATACTCTTAATTTTACAGGTGATGCAGACAATCAGTCTGAATATGATTTATATTTAGCATCAGATGTAGAGCTTGTCGAAGGCTATGGTTATATGCCTAAAACAGGTGCTAAACCTATAACAGTAAAACGTGTTGATAATAATGTTATTTACTATGATGTGCCTGTATTCAGTCTTAATGGTAACTCTGATGAATATACCGAAGTCGAAACTATCAATGGTATTGGTAATTTTAAGTATCTTTATGATTATGTTTTACTGTTTAAAAATGATACAGACAATACCTGGCAAGACTCTGTTTTAACTATTGATATTGTTGTCGAATCCAAACAACATGAAAATACAGGTGCAGGTTGGGATATAGTAGCTCATGAGACAATTATCCAAGGCTCAATCAATAAGGAAGCTGTTGTTTCAGAGAATATCATAACTCAACAGTAAACTTCCTAAAAAGATAATGAAAAGCTTCAGTTTGCATTTTTACTGAAGCTTTTTGTTTGGTTTCTTCAATGTAAACAATATAAAATTATTACAATACAACATTATTACAGTGTAAACATTAAAACAAAAAATATTTGCGAAAGTTTTTTTTTGCATTTTTTCGTCTAATTCTTATATATTACAAACAGCTAAAAGATAATGTAAAAAGATGATATTTCATATCTTCGTAAACTAAAAGAAAATAGAAAATTAATAACAGTAAGACATTGAAGATTACGTTTCTTCAATTTCTAATACAAAAAAATCTTTTTAAAAGGTGGTAAAAAATATGAATAAGAAAATTGTAAAACCTATTGCTCTTATTCTTGTAGCTGCTTTGTTAATGAGTTTCTCATTAGCTTACTTTACAGACAGAGCAGAAACACAAGCTAACGGTACTGCTGGTACAGTTGCTATCTCATTAGCAAATAACATTAATTTGTTAGATGCAGATGGCCAAGATATCATCAACCCAGGTGACCAACGTGCAGCTGGTTTTGCTGTTACGAATGAGGGTAATAAATCAATCGATGTAAGAACAACTGTTGCATTAACAGCAATGGATTATGCGGGACAACCAATTAACTTTAGTGGTGACACAGATGTCCAGTCTGAGTACGACTTATACTTAGCATCTGATGTCGAACTTGTTGAAGGCAAAGGATATGCTCCTAAGACTGGTGCAACTCCTCTGCAGGTAAAGTCTATTAACGGTAATGTCATCACTTATAGACTGCCTGTATACTCATTAAATGGTAATTCTGATAAGTATACCGAAGTTGAAACCATTGATGGTATTGATGCCTTTACTAAAAATCATGACCTGGTTATGATTATGAAGGGTGAAGCAGGTAATGCCTGGCAAGCAAGCTCCATTCGTATGGATGTTTTAGTTGAAGCTAAACAACATGAGAACACTGCTGCTGGATGGACTATTGTGGCTACTGAAAACGTAACACATGGTTCAATTAACCAGGATGCTGTGTTAGCTGAAGATGTTATTACTGCATTAGACGGTAGTGCTAACGGCACTATTACATTCTCTTTGAGAGATGCAACCAGAGACGCTGGTATTTCCAATGTTACAATGAAACTGGTTAAATTACCCGACAGCACATTATCTCCTGTTGATACATTAGGCGGAACTGTTTTAGCAACAGTCCGTTCTGATGCTAATGGTACTGGTCGCTTCACACGCTTAGAGGAAGGTAAGTATGCACTTGTTTCTCCTAACTTTGTGTTGACTACTGAAGCTGAGAACCTTGAAATTGTAGGTGTAGATGGCACTGACCACTACGAATACAACGGAACAATGGATTGGGCTGCAACAGTTGAAGGTACAATTAAAGACGAAGCTGGTGACCCCGTTTCTGATGTAGAAGTCAATATCGTTGATGATAATCAAGACTTTGTCGCAGGTTCCACAACTAATACTAATGGTGAATTTGCTATTTATCCTGTTGTAGCAGGTGAATATGATGTTCAAGTCAAAGATAACCAGATTTTAGCAGGTACTAGTTATGTAACCGTTACAGAGGGAACAACTGAAGCAATCGGAGAAGTAACTGTAAAAGAAACAGCTCCTATTTTCTTAGCTGCATATTTAAACAGTGTAGATGATTCTAATCCAACTGTTGTCAATATAACTGATACTCTTGCTAATGATGATGTTGTAACACTTTCCGAAGTGAAGAATTTGTTAAATAATTACTACACTGTATCAGGTGCAAGCACTTCCAGCCTTTCTTTGGCCACAACATATAGTGGTGACACTCAAATAGGTGGAGGTAACACCCAAATAGGTGGAGGAAGTTTTTCATATCCTGTTTATTTGAATATCTACACAAATGGTATCCAAGCAATGCCTCTGAAAACTGTAGCTATTACATCTAATTCTGCTCTTTTAGATAATCAATTGACATTAGAAGAAGCAAAGGCAATTGTTGAGTCAAAATTAGATGGGGACCTGTCTGGAGCTTCCTATCAGTTATATGACGATATGTGGATGCCAACCAGTTCAATTAGTGTTGACAATACAATGGGAAATGTTAATATTATTGTTATGGTAAATGGTTATGTTTCAACTCCTCAAATTGGTTATGATGGTCTCTACTATTTCACCGACATCAACAATCCTTCAACCATGTTTGACAATGATAAACAAGATACAATTATTAATGTTCAAGACCTTGCCAATGGACAACCTTTGTATATCGGTATTGTATTAACAAACTGCACAAAGAATTAATCTAATGTAAGATTTACTAAGAACACTGAATAATTAGAAAAACTAAATTTTTGAGAGCTGTAGACTCGTTTTACAGCTCTCTTTCTCTTGTGTTTTCATTATTACAAAACAACAAGTAATAATTATTTCTGCGTAAATATTGTCATAATGTAACATTCACAACAATATTACAACCAAACATCATTAACTGTTTAGTCTTTTGAAAAATAAATAGTAAATTAATAATAGCTGGTGGAGTATTAATTACTGACCTGCCCATCAAATTTCAAAATAAGGGGAGATTAAAATATGAAATTATTTAATCGAAAAACAAAAGAAAATATGTCTCCCACAGACCAAATTAAGCAGATAGAAAGAGAAATGCGTTGGAATAAGTTTAAATCACCACAAGTACAAAGTGTTATAGCTTTTATTCTGGCGTTAGTGATATTGGTTTCGGGGTCAAGTGCATATTTTGCAGACCGTGCAACTACTGGAACACAAGGGACAGCAGGTACGGTTGCTGTGTCTATTGATGATAGCAATATTAACTTATTAAACGCTAATGGAGCTGATATTTTTAATCCTGGCGATATTAGGGATTTTGGTTTTACAATCAACAATGATGGTAATAAATCAGTTGACGCAAAAGCTGTTATAACTCTAACATCTTCTGTTCCTATGAACAAATACTATGATGACAGTAGTGTTAATAGTCTTCGTACTTTAAGAGCTATTCCTATCGGAACAGGTGATGCTAACAGTGACCTTTATGATGGCTTTGTTCATGCTGCTGAATATGAACTCTATAATGCGTCTGATGTTGTGTATGTAGAGGGTTATGGATATTCTGCAAAAGAAAATGCAAGCCCTGTTAAAAAGAGAGTCCAAAACAATTCTGGCACTCAAATTGTTTATACTATTGACGATTTAGTTTTCAGCGGAAATAATGGCCTTTCTGAATATGAAAAAGAATGGACTTATACGCCCGACACATCAATGTATGCTATGGAATATTTACAAGACGGTGATATCCAAAAGTCAAGTAAGTTTTATAGATATTCTTATTCTGATATGTCTTCTTATGTTGATAGCTTGGGTACTATTTGTTATGCAGAAATTGGTATGCTCAATTATCAAGCTAATGGAAAGACTGTAGTAGTCCCCGAAAAAGTTATTGCATATAATGATTCAACTAACCAAGTGAGAAATGTTGAGTATGTAGAAATTTCAAGAGCATATGATTCAGAAGTCACAAGCATGATAGTTCCATCTACAATACAAGGATTTCTTTACTACGATTACGTGGCTGATACATACACTCTTTTAACAGCTGATGAAGTGTTGGCTAATTATGGTATAACAGTGTCTTATTATGATGATTTCAATAAGACTTTTAGAACTCAATCTGTTTCTGACGCTGAATATAATCAATTAACAGCAGACGAACAAGCTAAATATACCCTTTGCTCTGATTCAAAAACTTATGATTTTGTTCTTTTATTTGACCCCCACGCAGGCAACGAATTCCAAAATTCCAGTGTCAGTATTAAAGTTGATATCTATGCTAAACAACATCAAAATACTGATGATAGTACATGGATTAAAACCGATAGCACACTCAATTCCATAGTACAAAGTTCTATCTTTACAGTTGATTATGACGAACTGCACAGAGTAATTATCACAGGCGTTAAAGCAGGAACAAATGTTGCTAATATGACAGAAATAACGATTCCTGAAGGTGTTGAAGTTATTCCTAATAAAATGTTCTATAACTGCACTAATTTAACTACTGTCTATTTACCAAACACTTTAACGAGAATTGGTTCATATGCTTTTGCTAAGTGTACCAATTTGGCTAATATTAATCTACCTGATGGATTAACTGAAATAGGCGATTATGCTTTCTCTGAGTGCCCTAATTTGAAGTTCTTGGATATTCCAGGCTCTGTTATTCTGATAGGTGAATACATGGTAGAAAACTCAGGCCTTGAAGCTGTTATTATAGAGGAAGGCGTAAAGGAAATTGGAAGCAAGGCTTTTATGGACGCAACAAATTTAAGTTCTGTCACGTTGCCTAATACGTTGAAGAAAATTGGTGACAGTGCTTTTGAAAATTGTAGCAGTCTGACAAATATCACAATTCCTTATGGCGTGAATGATATCGGTAGTTCTGCTTTCAATAATTCTGGTTTAACTTATGCCGAGATTCCAAATACTGTAATACAAATTGGTGATTACGCTTTCGAAAATTGTACAGCATTAACAGGAATAGTGTTATCTAATAACTTAACCGAGATTGAACAAAGTTTATTCGAAGGTTGTTCCAACTTAACATCATTCACTATTGATGGATTACCCAGTAATTATTTGGGTGGAAAAATGAAAAATATTCGGCCCAGAGCTTTCTATGGCACTGCTCTTTCGGATATAACAATTCCATCTAACGTTAATTATGTAGGTTTTAACGCTTTCTCTGAATGTAATAATTTAACAGAGATAACAATTGAAGCTGGTCCAAGATTAGATTCAAAAGTGTTCGTATATAGTAATGGCACATTAGATACTAATGTTTATACCAATAATACATCTGCAATAAATTATAAATGGAGCAGTCACGGGAGAAACGCAACAATTAACGTACCCAATGCACCCGTGTAAACGTATAAGTTTGACGAAAATTTTGGTCACGTGTAATTAAATATCTAAGAGAGTTGTAGACTTGTTCTATAACTCTCTTTTCTTTGTGTTTTCATTATTACAACCAAACAAATAATAATTATTACAATGTAAACAATATTCCATTATTTTTTTTTTATGTTTTTTTTATATTTTGTCTTCTTTCACTTCACACAATATAGGAAACTACAATTAGAGAAGACTTATTAGAGATTACCTCTAACTCACAAGGACGATTTTTATGGTTAACGTTATATATGTGGGAAAATCTTATCCCGATAGTGATATTAAAAAGAAAATAGAAGAACAAGAAAGGTATTTATTAAAGTGTTTAGATAAATATCCGTATTTTTTATTAACTGATAGTAATAAAGAGTTTATTAAAAATTTAATAATGGCTGTTGCTTTTTATATGGATTGCGTGATTATCGAAGATGATTATAATACATCTGCTTTTGTCCAATTATTATCTACTGCTGTGCCTGGTTCGAGCAATCTTGTTATGTTGTTCTATTTGTTAAAAGAGGCTGTTGTCAGTGAAGATTACCATTTATCAATGGAACAAAAGATAATATTAAGTGATTATCTAAACAAAATCAAAAAGGATTATAATAAAAATTCTGTTCAATTAGCACTACAAATCTTACAAGTTGATTGTATGTTAAATCCAAATTGTTCTCAATTGGTGTCTAATATGCTGAATTTAGCTGTTTTAAAATGTAATACAAAATCGACAGCACTTATTACTCAATTACAAAATGAGCTGAATAAAGAAAAGAATTTTTCTTTGGTTTGTGATGAATTTTCGGATAGATTTGAAACATTATTAAAAATGAAAAAGAGTGATTTGTCAGATGATGAATTAATCCTCTATAAATATCTTGATGAAAAATATTCTATGTTGCCTATTACAATACAAAAGAAAATAGAAGAGTATGATTTTGATATTTGTCTGTCTGATGAGTTGTTTGGCCATGACTGGAATTTGAGAAAATTAGGCAGCACTCATATCAATGGAAACCAAATTCGAGTATGGCTTGGTAAAAGTAAAGGTATCATCGACTTATCTTTCTATCACGAAATAGGCCATGTAGTTGATAAAATTTTTTGTGATGATGGATTCTATTCTAAAACAAGTGAAGAATGGCAGAAAGTTTATGAGAAAGATAAAGATGTCTATTTCCAAACTAAAATAGAACTAAATCCAGAGTTGAGAGAGTTATATGAGTATGGCATATCTTCTCCAACTGAATATTTTGCATGTGTGTTCAATGACTATGTGGAAAATAAAGAATGGTTAAAAAAAGTTGTTCCATGTAGTTGTGAAATAATAGAAAAAGTAATTTTTGAAAGGAATTGATATTATGTTTGAAAAGTTTCAGATTTTTTATGGTGTAAAAACAATGGAAGGAGTTCAGTCTTTTAGTGTTAGCTATTATGATTTTTACCCAGCTTCTGACACTTATGTTAAGAAAACAATATTAGAGTTGACTAATGGCAGAAAGATTGTAACTAAAAAGACTCTTACCAATATTGAAAGAAAAACTTTCGCATTCTCGTAACTTTAGTTATGAGTTAGAAAGTATAGATATAAATCACTATTTTATTATAAATAAATCATTTTGTATATGTAAATATAACAAATAATAAGAAGGTGTCTCTGTGTGTTATTAACGTCAAGTTATGCTGTGGAAATTAAAAATATCGACTTCAATATAATGAATACTGTTAATATCTATAGAGACGCAGTATCCTTTTTAATTGATGTGTTTAATAAAGAATGGGCTAATATTTCTTTAATCGGTGATAAAAAGCAACGTTTAAATCATGCAGAGAGACTAATTCACTCGACTAAGAATAATGTTGCTAAATATGATTTCGATAAACACTTTTATAAGATGCCATGTTATTTTAGACGTAGTGCAACTCAAACAGCATTAGGTTGTGTTTCATCTTATCAGAGTAAATTAGTTGATTGGAATTCTACTCATAT
Organism: Acutalibacteraceae bacterium; assembly: GCA_036307745.1. GTDB lineage: Bacteria > Bacillota > Clostridia > Oscillospirales > Acutalibacteraceae > CAG-964. Next base: position 68,540 of record JAXJXA010000111.1, read on the forward strand.
TAGTAAAAAGCCTAAATTAACATTAGATAGAAATGTTATGCCTGTTTTTTATAATGTAAATATGTATAAGGCATCAAATAACCCTTATGAGTGTGATATTAAAGTTTATCTAAACAATGACTGGGTATGGCACAAAATATCACTAAATAAAACGGATGTTGATTATATTAAAAAGCATTTGGGGAAGATTAAACCATCTGCTCCAACTTTAGAAAAGCGATTTGGAACATATTATCTACGTTTTGCTTTTGATAAAGATGTTAAATTGTATAATACTAAAATAAAAGAACAAACTATTTGTTCCATAGATTTGGGTGTCAATACTGATGCAACTTGTACGATAATGTCTTCAGATGGAACTATCCATGCTAGAAAGTTTATTAATTTTGCATGTGACAAAGACCAGCTGTGGCATTTGTGCAATCGCATTAAGAAACATCAACGTAGATATGGACCTAAAAGTGTCAAAAGAAAATGGGCATATGCGACTTATCTTAATAAAGAATTAAGTGTTAAAATTGCTCATACTATTGTAGAATTTGCAGAGTTGTGGAATGTAGACGTCATTGTATTTGAGCATCTGGATATGAAGGGTAGTAATCATCGTGGTAAAAATGCTCAAAAACTACATTTATGGCGTAAAAACGGTATTCAAAAAATGGTTACACATAAAGCACATAAAAGACATATGAGGGTAAGTCATATATGTGCTTGGGGAACAAGCCAATTAGCTTATGATGGTAGTGGTAAAGTGCTTCGTGGCAAAGATGCTGGTTTTGATACATATGAACTTTGTAGGTTTACTAATGGTAAAGTTTATAACTGTGATTTAAGTGCATCATACAATATAGGTGCCAGATATTTTATAAGAGAATTATTAAAACCCGTTACTGAAAAGCAACGGTCTCAGCTTTTTGCAAAAGTTCCTGAAGCTGAGCGTAGAACCTCTTGTACTTATAATACATTGTTAAAGCTAAATTCTGTAATGTTAGAACTAAAGGAAATAGCGTAAGTACAACGCAACTATCTTTTGTTAGTTCAGGTGCGGATTAACAATCGTCAGATTATTATTACTGAGCTTGATACTGTATCAAATGTATAGAAAGTTAGGTCTCTAAAAGACCTGAAGCATGTGACTTTTAGTCATATGAGGTTCACCTGTTTTGCAAAATAGTTAAGTCTATTGGTTTGAAAAATTATGAATCTGATAAAAATGTAGATTATAAAAAAGATTATTATTTCATCAAGTGTGGTGATATTGTAGTTACAACTAACGATAAGGCTAAAATTCAGGACATTTTGGATGTCTTTGATTTCGATTCATTGCTGGCAACGGCAATAAATAACAGTGGCCTTGCGAATAAAATATAAACTGATTTTGATTATTTTTGTCTTTTTTCGTTTAAGTCTTATATATTATTGATGTATGACAAATAAAAACAGTGTAATACGAATACAATACATTGTATTGGGTTTAGGAGATGATAACAAATGGCTAAAAAGAGAAAAAAAAGTAAGAAACACAATAAAGCAGACAATACTTTATCTTTCTTTCAGACTGCTGTTTTTATATGTGTGTCTATTTTTATAGTATATGTAATATTTTTTATGCCAGCTGGAACGGGAAATGGCAATATTGATGATAGTTCACCAACAGCTTCTGTAAAAGAGCCTACTTTTACTCTTTACACATATTTAAATGGCATTAAGTCTTCGGCGGGTACGTTAGATTTTAACTGTACATTTAATTTTAATAATGGTGATAGATTGGAGTTAAAATCATCTAAAAAGTTTGAAATTGCAGGTGGCAAATCTTCATTGTTGGGTTCAACAGTATATGCTATGAATGGAGATTCAGCTGTTATTGATGATATAAACTACGTTATTGATGGTGTTAGATATTCCAAGAGCCCAAGTGGATATGTGAAAGCTCCCCAGACTAATCTTGATGCTGGCAATATCAATTTAGGCAAGATTGAAACAGCTATGGAAAAAGGTGAAAATCTGGTCCAGGAAGGTGGACGTTCTTGCTTTAAATACACAACAACAATGGCATATAGTGAAATGTCAACAGAATTAAGAGACTTTATCCATGACCAAAATGTGAATCTTTCTAATATACAAGATATGATGTTAGATTTAACATTATTTGTTACAGAGAAAGGTGTCCCTTATAAGATTAAAATCAGCTTTGATGAAGCAAAATGTATGGTTAAAGCAACAGGATTAAAAGAAAGGAATGGAACGGTATCTGGTGATTTGACTATTACTTTCTCCAGCTTTAATAGCATTGAGTCTGTTAGTGTGCCTGGTGAAGTTGGACAAGCGACAGATGGGGCTTATAAGTTCACAGATAAGTTGAATTATTATTTAGGAAAAATTAACTACTAATAATGTTGAAAGTCTCTTCGTAAATATTGAAGAGGCTTTCTTTCATCTTCGTAAAATAATAAGAAATAGTAAATTAATAATATAGAGACCTGAAATTAAAGTATAATGACAGGTTAAGAAAAATGACTACAATCTGTTTGGTTAAACAGATTTTCTAAAAATATTAAAAAAAAGGCTCGGTGAAGTTCATGTTTAAAAAAGACAAAAGAAACTATTTATTTGGGGCTTTATTTACTGTTATTACGGTCTTGGTAATAGTTGCTGCAATAATGTTGTCTGGTGTTACAGATGCATATTTCACGGACCATTCGGCAGATTCAGTTAGTGGTAAAACAGGTCAGATTAGTGTTGCTTTAGAAAATGTAACGACTCCTTTTGCTGATTCTGCTGATACAGTTGTCCCGTTCAATTGGAATGATTATAAAGAAGTCTCATTTGATGTAAAAAATACAGGTAATATGGCAGTAATGTCTAATACTGGTATAACAATAAGCTCTCAAGACACAATTGATTGGAATAATTTTTCTGATAATTTAGCTGTTTACAAAAAGAGTGATTTTAATATTGTAGATGGCGTTTATACACTTAAAGAAGGAGCAACCCCCTTTGGAACTAATACTGTTGTCAGCAATGGTGTTTGTGTAACTTTCGACAATGAAGCAATGAGTGGTTCTTTGGGCAAGAGTGAAACACAGATTATATGGGAAAAAGCAGATGGAACTATTATCTCAAATACTGAATATGAAGCACTCAGTGAAAGTGAAAAACAAAATTATACCCAATGTCCTGATGTGTTGAGTTATGATTTAGTATTGGTATTTAAAGATGGCGGAACTGTTTCAGCTGCGTTTATGATGGTTATACAGACTGATGTAAACAAGGTTGATAATATCTTAGGTTGGAGTACTAATGATAGAGCAACTAAATATGGCAGTGTTGAGTATAGTCTTTATAAGAATATATTGGAAGGTGGTCAGAACTTTAATAAGCATTTAGTAGGGTTAGCTGGTGTTGACACTACGAACTGGAATTCTAGTCAAGATATTTCCTCTTACACTATTGCTAATTATCCTGTTAAGTTCGTTAATACACCTGTAGATGATAACTATGCTACTGTTGACGTTTCTTATGGACAAGATGGCAGTGTATTAGCTTGGGTTGATACAGCTGCTGAAACAGTTTATGTAGCATCTAAGACAGGTGAACGAATTAAAACAAGTGATAATTGTATGAACATGTTTTCTGCTTGGTGTGGAGATATTTCTTGTGATAATTTAGACACCAGTAATTCTACTGATATGAGTTATATGTTTTATAAATGTAAAGCTAAGAATATAGATATTAGCAGCTTTGATACCAACAATGTAACGGATATGTCCTCCATGTTCAATGGCTGCAGTAATTTAACCAGTTTAGATGTGAGCAATTTCGATACCAGCAATGTAAAGAATATAACCTCCATGTTCAATGGCTGCAATAGTTTAACCAGTTTAGATTTAAGCAACTTCAATACCAGCAGTGTAACGAATATGGACTCTATGTTCCGTGATTGCAGCAGTTTAACCAGTTTAGATGTGAGCAATTTCGATACCAGCAGTGTAACGAATATGAGTTATATGTTCTCTGGCTGCAGCAGCTTAACAGAATTAGATTTATCCAATTTTGATGTTTCCAGTTTAACATCCGCAAACAAAACTTTTTATAATTGTAATAAGTTAACAACTATTTATGCAGGTGATTGGACAGATGTAAAAACTCCTTCTTCTCATTCTAATATGTTCTATGGCTGTACTAACTTAGTTGGTGCTGTGCCTTATAATTCAGCTTCTGTTAGCTGGGAAAAGGCTAATACACAGGGCTATTTCACAGAGAAGACAAATGTTCAAAATACTTTAGTGAAAGGTATTACTTTCAACAGTCTAATACCTTCTACAGCAACAAGTGTGGTATTTAACTCTGCTTTAAGTGTGCCTGATGGTGTTACTACTATTGATTTATCCGAAGCTCATGATGGCAGTATAGTTGGCTGGTTAGATGGAACTACTTTCAATGTAACGTCTGTTGATAATGGCAATATTGTCTTCCATAAAGATTGTTCTAAGATGTTCTATCAGAACAGTAACTTAACCAGTGTAGCATTCAGCGGCATAGACACTTCATACACTAAAAATATGAGCTATATGTTCAGTGAGTGTAACGGATTAACTACATTAGATTTAAGTAGTTTTAATACTCCTAATTTGACTGATATTAGTTATATGTTTGCCAATAATACAGGAATAAAAGAAATCAATTTCTTAATTGGTTCAAGTAATAATTCAAACTTTACTGTCAATAATGTTACAGCAGCAGATTCCATGTTCTATGGTTGTTCAACATTGACAAAAATCAAAGCGTATAATTGGGTTGATTCTGCAACCCCAACAAGTACTGATATGTTTACTGGATGCGTAAATTTGAAGGCCCAAGATGGTAATTCCAGCAAGAGTTTTGATGCTAATTACGTTACATGGTCTATGGCTAACAGAGCAGGAAACGGTGGATATTTAACTACGAACACATTCGGTGTCGACGATGAATGTTAATTGAATATTTAAGGGAGTTGTAGATTTTTTTACAACTCTCTTTTCTTTATGTTTTCATTATTACAAGCAAACAAATAATAATTATTACATTGCAAACATTAAAACATTTTTTCCTTTTACTATTTTTTTTAGTCTTTTTTCTCTTATCCCGTCTATATTACAAACAGAAAAACACAAGGCACGATACAGCCTTTTAATTGGAGATAAATATATGGAAAACAAGACATTTTACGAATTACCAGAGCGTCCTGATTTTGGAACAGCTTGTGAAAATAAAGAAGCAGCAGAGAAGAGAGCTTATCTTATCAGAGAAGATGCTGATGAGTGCTTGAAAATTATTGCTAATAATGCAGAGTATTGTGCTGTATATTCGGATACTATTTTGAATGCAGCTATTGAACAACCCTTTAAGATGAACTTTGTTAAATCGGGTTTGAAGGATAAGTATTTGAATTCTTATAAAAATGTTTATGATATTTTGGTAAGACAGTTCCAGAATTTAGAGCTGAGATATAAAGATTTAGAAGACAATTATCATGTAGATTCTTTTGTTAAATACAGTCTAATTGAATTAGATAAGACGTATGCACTGGGAATTTATCATGAAAATTACTCTAATAATAGCTATGAGAATTTGGTATCACAGGTCGAATTTGTTATTAATGGTACTTATGATAATGATAATGTATTAGGCGATTTATTGTCTGCTTGTGTTTCTCAACAGATGGAAGAAAAGAAAGAAGCCAACAACAGTCAATTCCAGTTCGTTAAGTCTGATACCAAATTAAAAGACGTAGCTGGATTGAAAGAAGTTAAAGAAGATTTAAAACAGATTATTGATTTTATTAAACGCCCACAAGTTTATAAAGCTTATGGGGCAAAATTACCCAAGGGAACCATTTTATATGGCCCTCCAGGAACAGGTAAAACTCTGTTAGCAAGAGCTGTTGCTGGTGAAGCTGATGCTAATTTTATCGCATTGGCTGCTACTGATTTTACCGCTTCTAAATGGGGCGAAGTGCCTAAGATGATTAAAGAATTGTTTGATGTTGCAAGAAAATATGCTCCTTGCATTATCTTCATTGATGAAATTGATATGCTGGGATTGAATCGTGGTGCTGATAAGGCTAATAGTCTGGCCCATAGAGAAAGTTTGAATGCTTTTTTGTCTGCTATGGATGGCTTTAACCAGTATGAAGGTGTGACCGTTATGGCCGCAACAAATAGATTGGAAGACTTGGACCCCGCTATGACAAGACCTGGCAGATTTGATAATATCTTCGCTGTTAATCTGCCCAGTAATATTGATGAAGTAGAAGAGGTTGTTTTAATTTATATGAAAAATAAGAGATTTGATGCTAATGTCAAATCAAGAGAGGTTGCTAAGAAACTGTTAAGAATGTCACCTGCTATGATTGAAGGTGTTTTAAATGAAGCTTGCTTGATTGCGATTAGAAAAAATAATGGCATTATTCGTGAGTGTGATATCAATGAAGCTTATCTGAAAAAGATTATTAAGGGCCATGTAAAAGATAATCAGGAAGTGCCCTATGAAGAGTCTAAGATGGTTGCTATTCATGAAGCAGGACATGCTTTGGTTGCTGTTGCTCAGGGTGTTTCTGTCCAGAGTGTTACTATTATGGGAACTACAAGCGGTGCTGGCGGATTAACCATGATGAACCCAAGTGATAAGCATTATTTCAGAAAGTCAGATTACGAAAACAGTATTAGAGTTTCTTATGGCGGAAGAGCTGCTGAACAGTTGGCTTTTGGTGTGGATATGGTAACAACTGGTGCGTCTGCAGATATCAGAAATGCTACCAGTCTTATTAGAGAAGCAGCTGAAAACTATGGATTCAATCTGTGTGATACAAAAACTCATGCACCTGTTGTGTATAAGGCCATTTCACAGGCTCATATTGAAACAGCTGCAAATAAATATTATAAAGAAACAATCGAAATCTTAAAAAATAATGTAAAAGCTTTAAGGGAGATTGCCAGTGCTTTATTGGAAAATGGCACTATCTCTGGTGAAATGGTACAGGCTATTTACGAAAATAATAAAAATATCGGAATTGAATTGGTTTCCGAAATGTAAGTTGATTTAAGGAGGTAAGATATGAAACGAATAGCAAAAGTACTACTTTGTCTGTTGCCTGTTCTTTTATTATTGGTAGTTCTTGCCAGTTTTAATACAACAGGACAAGTTGAAGATTATACAGTTACATACGAAGAGTTTCAAAATATGATTAAAAATGGGAAGGTTGAAGAAGTCACGATTGACTTAAATGCTGAAACTTTCACTTTTAAAGTTGAAGACAAAGAACATTCCTATCAAACAACTAATCCACGTTATGACGATTTTAAGAAGGATTTGTTGGAGCAGGGTGTAGAGGTTAAAGAAAAGAAAGACTTTAATTATTCCATATTGACCAGTATGTTAACACCTCTTGTTATTTTTGGTGCAATGATGATATTTATGAATAAACAGATGGGCGGAAATGATAAAGTGGGCTATCAATATGATAAGTCCAATAAGGTTACATTTAAGGATGTGGCTGGATTAAAAGAAGTTAAGGAAGATTTAATTGTAGTTACAGATTTCTTGGCTAATCCTGATAAGTATATAAAAGCAGGTGCTAAGCTGCCGAAGGGTGTTCTGTTGTATGGCCCTCCAGGAACAGGTAAAACTCTACTGGCAAGAGCTGTTGCTGGTGAAGCCAATGCTAACTTCATTTCTGTTTCTGGTTCAGACTTTGCTAATAAGTTTGTTGGAGCAGGTGGAGATAGAGTGAGAAATCTGTTTAAAGAAGCAAGAAAGCAAAAACCATGTATTATCTTTATTGATGAAATTGATGCTGTTGGTGGTTCAAGAAGTGGTGGTATGCACTCGGAGAATAGAAATACATTGAATGCATTGTTAACAGAGATGGATGGCTTTAATACAGGTGATGGTATTATCGTTATTGCTGCAACAAACAGACTGGAAGATTTAGACGATGCATTAGTGCGTCCTGGTAGATTTGATAATATCTTCGCTGTTCCATTACCCTCTACAATGGAAGAGAGAAAAGAAGTAATTGATGTCTATGCAAGAGGTAAGAAATTTGATGAGAGCGTAGATTTAGATATGTTAGCAAAGCAGATGATTGGCACCTCCCCTGCCGACATTGAGGTCGTTTTGAACGAAGCCAGTATCATTGCTGCAAGAACTCATAAAGGCATTATCTCAAAAGAAGATTTAGATGAAGCTTACTTAAAGAAAATTTTGAAAGGACATGTTAAGAGTAATGAAGATAGAGATGAGGAACAGCTGAGATTAGTGGCTTGGCATGAAGCTGGTCATACAATTGTTGGTACCTTACTGGGTCAGGAAGCAACAAAGGTTACTATTCTGCCTTCAAGTAGTGGAGCTGGTGGATTTACCATTTTCTCACCATCAAAGCTGGGTATGTATTCCCGAGAAGAGTTAGAAAATAGAGTATGCTCCTTATATGCAGGACGAGCCGCAGAAGAGTTATTAGTTGGCAGAAACAGAATAACAACAGGGGCTTCTAATGATATTGAAAGAGCAACAGCCATTATCAACCAGATTGTAGCTAAGTATGGTATGTGTGAAGGTAATGGAGAACCTACTGTATTGGATTATTCACAAGTGCCAGGCAGCGATAAGGTTGTTATGGAAAAGATGAATGAACTGGCAGATAAGTATTATGCAAAAACATTACATATGTTAGAAGCAAATAGTGATAAATTAGAGAAAATGGCCGATGAGTTGTTGAAGAAAGAAACATTGTCCGAAAGTGAGATTTTAGAAATTGTAAGGTAAATAATTTTGATAGAGTTGTAGAATTTTTATTCTGCAGCTCTTTTTTTTTTTGCAGATTTTCAGTTAAATCTTCTAAATTAAAACAAAAGCTAAAAATCTAAAATACTGTTTGGAGGTATTTATATGAATAATAAAGAATTAGAAAAGATTTTAGAAAACCATATCTCCATAGGCTATACTGAGCTATTGGATTTGATTAAAAAAGGTCCTAATTTACCACCTGCAAGACAGACGGTAAGACTATTGTTTGTATTACATTTGTTAACGAACTTTTTGACTATATTTCTGCCGATGTTATTGCTAAATTTATTTTTGCTGTTGTTCCATTTTCATTTTTATTGGATGACTGTGTTTATTGCACCACTCATGTATGCTGGTATTGTTGAGATTTGGTGTGGGAAGGTTCACATGGACCCCGCAACTTTCTTTGTGATGACTAGTCTGGATAGCTATGAAGTGAAAGACAAAAGCAAATTAACCGAACGCCAAAAACAAATAATATTTTCACTGTGTGTAGGTTTCATGTTAGTGCTAGAATGGTTCCTTCGTTATGATGTGTTCAATTTGCTGATGAATAACATGATTCATTTTTCCAATATCATTGATATTTTCCAATATTTCTTTAGAACACTGCCCTGATACCTTTGTTCTCATAGCTCTGGTAGCTCTGTAAGCCATTATAAGGCATTGTAGACTGATTATATGTCATAGTGTGTAAAAGCCTGTGTGAGGGCCGCTGTGAGCCTGTGAGAGCTTGTCTTGGTCTATTAGTGATAATATACTAAGCAACATATAGAGTTATTTTCTTCTGTGAGGCCGCTGGTTGACTTGAGAGAGACTTTTATAATTTTGTAGTGTGTTTATATTGTTTTGAAAAACGGGCGATAGAGAGGCTTGTAGAGGTTTATAGAAGATATTAGAAGATTATTGGGTCAGTAAGAAATTAAGATTAGAGATTAAAGCAATATTTCCAAATCATTATTACTTACCATGTGACATATCGATTACTTAGATTTTTTAAGGGAGATTTTATTATGAACAATAAAGATAACTGTGCAGATTCATATAATAAGGGGTTTCGATACGTAGAAACTACTGCAATTGGCCATGAGTTGATGAATGCTACATTAGCAAATCCTGTTTCGGTGATAGAGATTGCTGGCAGCGATGTAGAAATGTCAACAAATGTTGAATTTAATTCATTTGTCTTAGATGTATCAAATATCAAACTTACACCCATTCAACATTGCTTCATGTCTGTGATATATACGATGTATAAACAGGGCATTAAAGAATTCACAATTAACATTTTTATGAATGAACTTGCTCGAAGAACAGTCAGTTTTGATAAAAGTAATGCTTTAATAGGTGCTGCAGCCGTTAAGAGAATAATGAAGTCAGATGCTCAACAATCCATCGAGGCAAATTGCCCAGAGCGTTTAGAATCAAATATTATTAGATATAATGAGGAAGAACAAACTCATTCCAATTTCAAAAATAATTATGATGTGCTAATGGCTATTGACGATGCTTTGTGCCCTGAAAGCCAAGAACAATTAGACCTTTATAATTCTGTATTGTATGAATTAATTAAAATGTCTCTTGTTTCCATTACGTTAAACTTGGAAAAGTATAATATCCAGTGGCATAGTAAACGATATAGAAAATTAACGTCCTATGGTCAACTATTACCACTTAAGATAGAAACTATTGAAGATTTACATACTCATAAAAAGAAAATTGTTTTTACAATTACTGGAATGCCCATATTGTATGATTATGCGGAACAAGCTAATCGAATAGCCAAAATTCCAAATAAAGTTTTAGCTGTTAAATCAGCTAGAAATCAAAATGATATGGCTCTTACTCAGATTATTGATACAAAAATATCAAAAATGAGGAATATGAATAATAACTACAAATCAAGGAAAATATCTTATGAATATTATGCTTGGGAAAAAGACCCCGCAACTGGTAAAAGAGTTAAAGTGAGAAAAGGATTATTTGAAGAAATCGGTGTTTGTGAGGAACAGTATTCAACAAAATCAGCTTGGTCTAAGAAAAAACGAAAAATTCATGAACAAGTTGGAGCAATATTACAAAATGCTGTAGATAATAATTATATAAAAGGTTTTGAAGAACGCAAAGATGGGCAGTCACTTCTTGGATATCAAATTATATTATAGTGAACGAAAAACGGTTATCAATCATTGTAGGTTGATACCGTTTTTTTATTCACAAAAAGTTCATATTTATCACAGAAGTGGCAAACGAGCAATCGCAGAAGTGGCAAACGAGCAATCGCAGAAATGGCAAACGAGATTTGATTTAAAAAGTCAAACTTCTCTTATAACGACAACGACTTTTTGAATTTTTCATTCACTTATAAAAGATGAAAAATGAAGGTATCTAAATGAAAGTAGAGAGTGCTTCATTTGACCACCCCAATGCTACCTATTGGATTTCTCTTCGAGGCCCTGAAACAGCATTGCTTGAATTTGTTATTGTGTCAACACGAAGGTCAGGGCTTCTTCAATAGAGAACGCACCCTTACTGGAACTGCTAAATATCAAGACAAATGATTTTTGATATTAAGTGCCAGACGGGTGCTGATTGGAATAACGCAGCCGAATGGCTGCTCTCCAGGGACAGTGGGTAAAGTTGTATGGAAGGTAAGCTAATGTCAATAACCAAACCAACAATTTATAAGGTTTCCAAAATGCATTACAGAAGCCAACCTCGTGTTTGTGTTGGCTGGCGTAATGCTACCAGACCCATTGGAAGTTGGAACAGTGGTTATTGCCTATTAAAGTTTTGTTATTGCGAATTTCCAACTTCCATTTTCTGAAAAAGTTTTGTCAAAAACTTTTGATGAAAATCCCTCTCTTAAAATATCTATAGATACTTAATAACAAATACTAAAGATAATATAACAACAACAAAAGATAATACATCACTAAACAATAAAGAACATAAGAACAAAACAGCAACAAAACAATAATCAACATAACCAAATAACTATAACATAACAACTAATATAACAACTAACATAATAAAACACAAAAGACATTAAGACAAAACATCATAAAATTAAATACTAAAAAAGAAAACAGATGGCCAAAACTGGCAAAACGAATTTGCTTCAAAATATGCCATTAGTGCTTATATATCAATGCTTTTTAATGATTTCTATTGATTAACAAATCTACTACTGTAGGGTCCAAAACTGGGAAAGCACTAATATTTGATTTTTGTTTACATTATTACAATCAAACAATATTATTTGTAATATTTTTGTCTTTTTTCACTTAAAACTTCTATATTACATTAAGAAATAAGTAAAACACTAATTTTTGTAGAGGTAGAATTATGAAAAATATTATTATTTGTTTATTAGGCTTATCTTTGGGTGCTGTTTCAGCTGTCCAATATCATAATTACCAAGAAGAAAAGCAATATCAAAACCAGTTAGAAGAAATTTACGCTAAATATGACACCAACCAAGATGGTGTAATATCTGATGAAGAACAAGAAATCTTGTTAGCTGATATCGGTAAAGATAGTGAGTTCACTGAAGATGAGGTCAGAGATGCTGTCAATCAAGCAAAAGATATTTTATGTCCATACGACACGAACACTGACGGTCAACTTTCCCAAGACGAAAAGATGGGCCTTGTTCATGATGTCTATGCTGCTTATGATAATGGCGAAATTCCAGATGGGCTATTTAAAGACTTTCTGGCTGGTTACGAAGCTTATGTAAACAGATTGAATGGCCTTTATGACCTGTTGGATGAAGTTGGTGTCGGCGGTCCAAGTTATCATATTGAGCTGAGAGACTAATCAATATCCTCTATGAGGCCTCTGGTGGCCTTGTGAGCGGATTTCTTCTATTGTGAGTGTTTGTATATTCTTTGTTTTAACAGAATAAACACATCAAAAATTCTCTTACTTCTATAAGTAATGAGATGAATTGTTTTTTTATAAAATACTTCTAAATTTTGCATAAAATAAGAAATTAATAATAGAAACACGTTAATAAAAGTGGTGATATTATGCTAAAATCTAAATCTGATAATAAATGCAATATCGCATATAAATATAGAATATATCCAACTGAAGACCAAAAAGTATTTTTCGCTAAAAACTTTGGTTGTTGCCGTAAAATATGGAACTTGATGCTTAATGATAAAATTAATCATTATAAGGCAACAGGTAAAATGTTACAAACCACACCTGCTCAATATAAAGAAACCTACCCATATCTTAGAGAAGTTGATAGTTTTGCTCTTTGTAATGTTCAAATGAATTTACAAACGGCATATAATAACTTCTTCACTAATAAGAAGACAGGTTTTCCGAAATTCAAATCAGCAAAACATAGTCAGAGAAAATACACCACTAACAATAGTACTAAAAAAGCAACAATTTATATAGTTGATGATAAATATATCAGATTACCTAAGATTGGCTTAGTTAAAGCTTTCATTCATCGTAAAGCACCTGCTAATTATATACTCAAAGCAGCAACTATTTCAGAAGAACCAGATGGCTCATTTTATGCTTCTGTTTTATATGAATATGAAGATAATGTTCAATTTGTAGATAGTATTCATACTCATATTGGTTTAGACTACAAGTCTGATGGATTATATACAAATTCATTAGGTGAATGTGCTAATATGCCACATTGGTTTCGTAATAACCAAAAGAAATTAGCAAAAGCACAACGTAAACTAGCTAAAAAGCAACATGGCTCTAAAAACTATGGTAAGCAAAAACATAAGATTGCTAAAATCAATAGAAAAACAGCTAACCAAAGAGCTGATTACTTACATAAGAAGTCAAAAGAACTAACAGACAAATATGAACTTATATCTGTAGAAGACTTAAATATGAAAGGAATATCACGCTCATTAAAATTAGGTAAAGCAACTATGGATAATGGATATGGTTTATTCTTAAAAATGCTTGAATACAAACAACGCAACAAGGGGCATTATTTTATAAGAATTAATAAATGGTATCCATCATCACAACTATGTCAGTGTGGCTATAAAAATCCGACAACCAAGGATTTAAAAGTACGCACTGTTGTTTGTCCTAAATGTGGTGCTATATATGATAGAGATGAAAATGCTGCTATCAATATAGATAATGAAGGCCTAAGAGTTTTATATGAACAATATAATATAAAACTTGTAGTCTAATATAATATTCATGGTAAGGCAGGAACTGCCTGAACCAATACGCTTGTGGACACAGTGTAAGACTTAATAATACATTCTTGTGTTATTAAGCAGTTGTGGTAGAAGCAAGAAGCTCCTACTTCAGATTATAATTAAGTAGTGAGTAGTTCACTCGTCTGTTGTGGCCTTTTGTGTGGCCTGTCGGGTATACGTTTCGTTCATCACTTCTGCGATACCAGTTCATCAAATTGGTTAACGATTAAACCCTCATAAATCTAAAAAACTCTTTTGTGTTGCCTTCGAAAACTCATAGAATATAGGAAATTATTAATATAGAAATTTTTTGATAGGAGGTGTTCTCCATATGAATTTTTGGACTGAAGGAAATAAAATCATAGATTATAAAAGTCTTTTTAGAATAGATTTACAAAGAAAATTGTTAAAGATGACTAATCAGATTATTACAGGCCAAGATATTGCGGACAGTTGTTATAACTATACATACTTTATCCAAGATGAAAAGACGGCTGTTCAGTTTATTACAGACTATGCAAATGAGTTTGTAAGCAGTCTAAAGAAATATAACCAATCTACTGGTAATGTATTTGTTGGTGTTGTCAATCCTTTGTTAGCTGCTAATCTGATGGCTTTGTATGCTGGTCAGGAAGCTTCCAAAGAGAATGAATATATTAACCAAAATTGGGATAAAAAAATAGCTCTTAATTTCAAAACATTAGATGAAATTGTAAAGTGCTTTAATGAGAGAAAAATAAGACAGACTGAAAAAACATTTACTACGAAGGAAAGCTTAGAACAGTTTTCTGCTGAATTCTTAAATAAAGAGTTGTCTAAGTTATATGAAACAAATCACCAAATGACACTGAGCCAAATGATAGATGCTATTAGTTGTCCTGTTGTGTCAGAAAGAACAGCTAAATCAATATTAAAAAACAGTTATGATAAGGTTGCTGAAATCATTGTTAACAGACCTGTCAGACTTGATAATATATCAACACTTATAGGCAGTGTCGTATTAGAAAATGCTAAAGATGTTTTGCGTGAGTTCGTAAAAGATGAAATTCCATTTGATAAAGAGTTCTTGCCTAAGTTAGAGAAAGCTGTTATGTCCCATGAAATATCATCTGTCAGTTTCAGTCCCAAACCCGTTAACACAATAGAACACGTTAAAATCAAGGGAGAAAAAATATTATGAAACAATCAACAATTGATAGAATGTATCAAGACTATGAGCTTGTAAAAGAATATTATGATATTCATAAAGACCTTACTCTAACTAATTCTGATGTCGCCAATGCTTTGCGTTTTATTAGAGATATCTACGCTGTTAACCAAATTCCAGATGATTTAAAAGCTAAGTACGATGATATGAATATGATATGGGATATAAAAGAAGCTAAACAAGCCCGTAAAGCATTGGAAAGAGAAATAGCTGCTAATAAGGAATGGGAGACTTATTTTAATCTTGCAAAAGAGTACGTTTCTCTGTTTGGATGTCTTGATATGCCAAGAGATTTAACTATCGAAGGACAAGCTCTTGGAAGATGGATAGAAAAACAAAAAGAAGATTATAACAACCAAACATTGTCTGTTGATAGAGCAAATAGACTGGCTAAGATAGGTCTTGAATGGAATACCAAGTCTGACCATATATCATATGATGAAAGCGTTATCTCATATTATGTTTCAAAAGTCTTTAAAGATGCAATTAGCAGCTATCGTCCGCCTGAATTGAATGGCAAAGAACTTGATATCTATATCCCATCTCTAAAAACAGGTATTGAGTTCGATGGTATATATCATAAGAAATCACTTAATAAAGATGAAGAAAAGAATAAACTTTGTCGTGATAATGGTTTTAAGTTAATCAGAGTAAGAACTCCTTCATTACCTAAAATGAGACAAGATGATAATTGCATAATTGTTAATTCAAGTAGAAGTAACAACAATGTTGGTAAAATACAAACCGTTAAAGATGTCTTATCTGCCCTGGGTGTTAGTCCTGAGCAAATGCCTGATATTGATATAGTAAGAGATAGATATAATATTCATAGTATCATGATAGAAGATAAGACTGCTTATAATGAGTATCTGCATGCTGCTAAGATGTTTTATGAGCAAAATGGACATCTGTTGGTTCCTCGTGGGTATAAAACTTCATCTGGTATTAAACTTGGTAAATGGATAAGAACTTTACGCAATCCATCATCTGATAAGTGGTTATCATCAAGACAAAGGAATGCACTGGATGAAATCGGAATGGTTTGGAAAAATATTGATAAAGCTTCCTGGCTGCATGATTTTGAAAGGGCTAGTTCAATGAAGGAGATACCAGAAACCGAAAAAACCCTTAATGGTAAAAGTCTTGGAGAATGGTTTAATAAGCAAAAGGAAGATTTTAATAAGGGCTTAATAACAGATGATTATAAATTAGAGGCCTTTAATAATGTAAAAGTACAGAAAAAAGAAAGGGGAAGGTCCCATGATGAAGAGAGGTAATTTTTATGAGTACTTTTTGGAAAGGGAAAACACTACATAAGGTTGTTGCTGAATATCTACAGGCGGCATTGGATGATATTGAAGATACACAACCGATGTCTATTGATGGAATCGTAAATGATTTATGTGGTGATATAACAATTAAAAACGATGCTAAAACATTCGTGGCAGACTATTTCGATGATGCTGTTAATGCTGTTGCTTTGTCTCATCCTGATAGTTCGTTTCGTTATTCTCAATATGAACGCACAGCTAATCTGATGATTAAACAGGCAGCAAGAGAAATTTTAAGCAAATGTGATACTGCAAAAGAATATGATGATACCTATCATATCTGGAGAGCAAATAATATTGAAGCTTTGAAAAAAGATTTGTATATTGTTGTCTCTATGTCTGATAAAAAATTCCAAAGAGCTTGTGATGTAGAATTTGAAAGTCTGGAAAGTTATACATATCGTTTCTTAGATTATATTTTGCCTAAAATGGAAGGTAAAAGATTAAATATTAAAGATTTAGCACTCGAATTACCTCTTGCTTCATTGTCTGACAGCGATGCCCGAAAGTTTATGAAAAGTAATTTTAACGAAGCTATGGATTTGTTAGATAAATTCAGAGACTCTGGTTATAAGGTTGATTATAGTAAACCAGATGAAATGATACAGAATATAGTTTATCAAAAAGAAAAAGAAATCTTTTCTAATAATCCTTTTTTAGTTGATGCTATTGAATATGGTGGTGCAACTACTATTACAATTGACAAGGATTTTATAGAAGATTTGTTAGATAGTCTGCATAAACAAAAGACTAATGTTAAGGTGTGCCAGTTCGGGACTATGAAGAAAGATTATAGTCGCCATACACAGAAAAACGGCTTAGGTAGTCCAGGTAAAGTATTGGATTTGAGACGTTCTAATAATAGAATTGAGATTTTGCACTAACGAGGTGGAACTTATGGAAAAAATATTAAAAAATCTTAGACAAATAGCTTCTATGGTTATGAATCCAGATAAATATGCAAGTTTCTTGGATTTAGCTGCAAGATTTCCGAATCTGAATATATATAATCTGTTGTTACTGTGGTACCAAAAACCTGATGCTACACTAGTTGCGGGTGAAAATGCCTGGAAAGATAATTACAGCTTAAAAGTAAAAGAAGGAGAACGTGCTATTTGTCTGCTTAGACCTACTTTGATTGATGAAGAAACTCTCTCATATGCACAAATAGGTGTTTTTGATATTAGCCAGTTAGAAAATCAACCAGAAATAAAAAAAGAAGAATTTTCTCTTATGGATTTTTTTGTTGAAGAGACTGGTTGTGTTGTCAGTATTGATAATGATGGGATTTTAGACGACGATGATGGTGATTATAAAATAATTGGTGATGATTACGAAAAAGAAATGTTTATTAGAAATTATCCCAATAATTCACCAGAAGAAAACGAAAAACACATAAACAGACAGATTTTAACAGAATATGTTGATGAATACTGCCGTGAAAATGACAACAATGCAAATGCAAAAGCACTTTTTAATAAAAGCTTAAAACATTTACTGTTTAAAAGATATGATTGCGGTAATGTAGAGTTGAATAATTTTTGTATTTCATCAAATAGAGCTTCAGGTCGTGATAATCTGCAGTTTTTAGCCAGTATTATCAATGAAGCAAGAGAAACTATTGAGAAAATTGAACACCGAAACTATGTTGAGTTTAACTTTGTTGAGTTGGCTTTTATTAATATGTTAATAGATGCTGAATACGAAGAAGATTATGAGGAAATCTTAAACCTAGGTATTGAAAACGATGATTTCTTTATGAGTGAGGCAAGAGGTAAATTTATAGACAAAATACAGATATTGTCCTCGGATGATTTTTCACGTATTTTCTCAGATAGAAAGCATAATAAAATGATGACTCAACCACCTTATAGATGTAAATTAATTCCTGAGTTTTAAGGAGGCATTATATATGACTAATAATGAACTAAATAATAATATCCCACGAAACCAAAACAATAATAAAGATAATAAAACTGCTTTGAAAATTGCAGGAATTGTTGCAATGATTTTATTAATGATTTTGGTTATTCGTGGTTGTATGGGAAGTAAGAAACCAACTGATGTTCCCCCTACTACTGAACCTGTAATTACTGAACCTGTCCCTACCGAACCCGTTCATATTCACTCTTATGAACGTGAAGTAATAGAACCAACATGTATAAAAGATGGTAAGACTGTTTATACCTGTGAATGCGGTCACAGTTATGTAGATAGCACAGTTAAAGCACTGGGTCACGATTACGAAGAGAAAATCACAAAGCCTACTTGTGAAGAGAAGGGCTTTACTGATTTCACTTGCCGCAGATGTAAACACCATTATGTTGGTGATTATGTAGAGGCAATGGGTCATAAGTATAAGGAAACTAAAAAGGCTGTCACCTGTACAGAAGATGGCTATACTAATTACAAATGCACTGAATGTGATAAAGAATATAAAGGCGATACAGTTAAAGCACTGGGTCATAATTATTCCGTTAAGGTTATTTCCCCTACATATACAACTAAGGGTTATACCCTCCATACTTGTCAACGTTGTGGATATGAGTATAAGGACAATTATACCGATGTTTTAAAAGATGAAAATAATAAACCTTCTCATACTCATAATTACACGACTAAGGTTACAAACTCCACATGTACTGAACAAGGCTATACAACTTATACCTGTGCCTGTGGTGACAGTTATAAAGATAACTACACAGATGCACTGGGACATACTCTTGTAAAAAATATTATTAGCCCAAATTGTTTAAATAAAGGTTATACAAATCATAAGTGTACAAGATGCGGATATTCTTACAATGACAATGAGCAAGAAGCTCTTGGCCATGATTATACAATGGTGATTGTTAAGGCAAGCTGTTTGAATGATGGTTATGAAAAATATACCTGCCGTAGATGCGGTGATGTTTATACCAAAATCATCAAAGCAACGGGGCATAAGTATAAAGAAACAGTGATGAAACCAACCTGCACAGAAGATGGTTACACTAAATATGAATGCAGCAAATGCGATGATAGCTATATTGGTAATAAAGTTAAGGCACTGGGTCACGATTATAAGGATATTGTTAAAGAACCAGATTGTCTGAACAAGGGTTATACAACTCATATCTGTAATAGATGTGATAATAGCTATAAAGATGATTATACAGACGCACTTGGACATTCTTATAAAACAACAGTTACTAATCCTGATTGTTTGAATGAGGGATATTCTACCCATGTCTGTGAACGCTGCGGAGATAGTTATGTAGATAATCAAACAGTTGCATTGGGTCATGACTATGAAGCCAAAGTGACTGAACCTACTTGTACTAATAAAGGATACACAAAGCACACCTGTAAGCGTTGTGGAGACTTCTATTATGATAGCTTTGCAGATGCAACAGGTCATAGCTATACTGAACAGATTATTGAGCCCAGTTGTACTGAAAAAGGCTATACAACCCACACTTGTATAAAATGTGGACATTCTTATAACGATAACGAAAAGGCAGCTCTTGGCCATGATTACGAGTCCGTAGCAATACCTCCAAGCTGCATAGAAAAAGGTTACGTTACTAATACTTGCAGTAGATGTAATGATAGCTATACCGAATACATTGACGCATTAGGTCATGATTATACTGTTACAGTAAAAGCTGCCACTTGTACAGAAGACGGCTATATAATGCATGAATGTAAAAAGTGTCCTGATAACTATAAGAGTGATGAGCAACCTGCATTAGGACACGACTATGTTGTTACTGTTAAAGAGCCTACTTGCACTGAGGGTGGATATACAACTCATGTATGCAGCAGATGTCAAGATAATTATGTTGATAATCAGAAAGAAGCTTTAGGACATGATTATAAAATAACTGTTGTATCCCCAACCTGTCTTGAAAGAGGATATACCTCTCATGTCTGTCAACGTTGTGATGATAGGTACAATGACAACTATGTAGATGCACTGGGCCACAACTATAAAGTCGTTGTAACAGCACCAACTTGCACCGAAGACGGTTATTCTACTCATACCTGTAATAGATGCGGAGACAGCTATGTTGATGGTAAAACACCAGCAACAGGTCACCAGTATATAGACATTGTTATTGACCCAACCTGTACAGAAGATGGTTATACAAAGCATGTGTGCGATAATTGCGATGATACTTATATTGATAATGAAGTTCCAGCAACGGGGCACATTTACACAACTACTGTTATAGAGCCAACCTGTACGGAGAGGGGTTATAGTAAGCATATTTGTGCTTGTGGAGATTTCTACTATGATAACTACATTGACGCACTGGGTCACGATTATCAATCTGAAATTATAACAGCACCAACTTGCACCGAAGCTGGTGAGAAGAAGTTTACTTGTAGTAGATGTGGAGATAGTTATACTGAAAATATTGATGAGTTAGGTCATAGTTATACAGAAAATATAACAGCTCCAACATGTATTGACCAAGGATATACTACTCATATTTGTGAGAGATGTGGTGATTTTTATTTAGATAACTATGTGGAGCCATTGGGCCATGATTACGTGTTAGCGGGCTCAGCGGAACCACAACCTGGTATTGCTGGCATTAAGATTTATGAATGTTCAAGATGTGGAGACACATATTCAGAAGAAATACCTGCTTTGCCTTCAGTCCATATCCATGATTTGGTTGCCATTGATATTGGAGCAACTTGTACAGATGATGGTCGTCATCTGGTTAGATGTCAGACTTGCGGTGAAGTTGTTGAAGATACTGTTATACCTGCAACAGGGCATAACTACAAAGAGACAAGCAGAACAGAGGCACAGCCAGGCATAGAAGGGCTTGTTACCTATACCTGTCAAAATTGCGATGCTAGTTATAGTGAAAGAATTCCTGCATTACACCAACACGTCACAGCAACAAGAGAAACTTTGGCTCCAACGTGTACTACAACTGGAACAAGTGAACTATATTGTACTGATTGTGAAGAGATAATAGAGCAACAAACAGTACCTGCATTAGGCCATGATTACCAAACTACTGTAATAAGAGAAGCAACCTGTACCCAAGACGGAGAACAGACAATAACTTGCAGTCGTTGTGACTACAATGAAACAAAAGTGATTAATAGATTAAATCATGAATATCAAGTTGTAGAAAAAATCGGGTTTGTGATTACAAAAACTCCTTATTCATCTTCTTATGATATTGAAAGATGTATTCATTGTAATGTTGAAAGAGGTATTTATAGATATGTTTTAAGCTTAGTTAACGCTATCAATATATCTGAAGCAACAGCACAAGAGTTTAAGGACAATTATTATATTGATTTACCTCATGTGAATGGTTCTGAAAATACAGTTGATGTAACTTATTATATTCATACAAGAGTTGCTGGTTCTGAAACAGTAAAGTTTACTGATATTGATGTAACAGAAGAGAATGGTCAATACGTATTTACATTTACATCAGAACCTATGAATATTCCTGGTGATGATTTAATAAAAGAATTTGCTGTGATGCCAACATGTGCTAGTTGTAATAATGAGATGATTGGTCTTTCTATAAATGACCAAAATCAAGTTGTTTTGCAATTGACATATAATAAAATAGTCAGTGAAAACAGATTGATGTCTGGTCCAAGCTTTAATACTGCTATCAGCGACAAGAACCCAGCTTCTATTATTTTTACTAATGCAAGTATCCCCACTGATAAGACTTTAATAGATTTGTCTGATAAACAAAATGGAACTGTTATTGGCTGGATGGATGGAACAACGATGTATATTGCCTCGAACACAGGTGATAAAATTAGATTTAATTTAGATTCCAGCAAAATGTTCTCTAACAGTTCAAATAATCTCTCAAATCTAAAACAAATTACTTTTAATAATATTGACACAAGCGAAGTTACCAATATGAGTCAGATGTTCAATAACAGCAGAGTGACTAATATCGATTTAAGAAACTTTGATGTTTCCAGTGTTGTCAATATGTCTAAGATGTTCTATATGAGTCCAACAAGTTCAATCAATATGTCTGGATGGAATACTGGTAAAGTAACTGATATGAGCCAGATGTTTAGAATTGCATCTAATGTTGTTGAACTTGATTTAGGTGATTTTAACACATCAAGAGTTACTAATATGTATGGTATGTTCAGTAATACTGCTAAGTTATCATCGTTGAACATCAGTCGTTTTAACACAAATCAAGTTACTAATATGAGCGAAATGTTTGCAGGAAGTGGATTGTCTGAAATTAACTTATCCCATTTAAATACTGCAAATGTAACAGATATGAGTTATATGTTCCAGAAATGCGACAAAGCAACGTCTATTGATGTAAGCAGCTTCAATACATCTAATGTAACTAATATGGATAGTATGTTTGAAACCTGTTCTCTATTGACCACATTAGACTTAACCAGCTTTGATGTGTCCAATGTTACGAATATTACCAATATGTTGGCAAGATGTTCTAACTTGACTACTATCTATGCTAACAACTGGTCCGAATTGTCTCATAAGGTTGCTGATACAGCTTCAGTATTTAACTGGAGCAGCAATCTGGTAGGTGCTGTACCTTATAATTCAAGTAATGTCAGTTTTAGTATGGCAAATACAACATCTGGATATTTCACAAGCAAAACAGATGAACCGCAAGAATTCACTTTGCCTACATTTGTTCTTCCTGATATTACAGAATTAAGAATGCCAGCAAATACAACAACGGTAGATACTATTGAACTGTATAATCCAATTGAGAATGAGGGAAATTATAAAATATATTTTGAAATTCTTATCAATTCACTTAATGTAAATGAAAGTGAAGAATATATCGGTTTCTTGTATTCAGCTGATGAAGATGTTTTACCTGGTGAAAGCATAACAGAATTAGATTTTGATGCAGAATTAGAGCCTGGAACGTATCGAGTATATATTTCCATGGTTCCAATTTACATTCCAGATGAATCATTGATAATCGACCCAACAAGGTTGGCGGTTAATTTGATAGTAGAATAATTTTGAAGCAGAGAGCTAAAAAGTTCTCTGCTTTTCTCTTCGTTGTCTTGTAAAAAATAGTAAATTAATAACATAGAGGTAATGTCAATATAGCGTAGGGCAATTAGACATACTAATATTACTTTTACGCTCAATAATTTTGACATATCATTAACATTGGATTTTGATTCCACATAAAAAGGACTGATAGAATTATGTTAAAGAAAATAACAATAATAACTCTTTTACTTATCATGTTAGCTTCATCGTTTATCACTCCTGTATATGCTGAGACTGAAGTTAAAATGACTGGAACGTATTACGATAAGTTTGAGTTAAAAGGGAATGGAGCCAGTCTATTTGATATTCCCATTATGAATCCTGGTGATGTCTGGGAAAACAGTATCAGCATTAAAAATACAACCAGTGATAACATGGAAGTCAAGCTTTCTGAAATAACAAATAAAAACAAAGATAATCTATTATTTGATGTTTTGGAAGTTGTTATTAAGATAAATGGGGAAGTAATTTATGAGGGTTTATATAAAGATGTCCCCAGCTCTAAATGGGTAACTATTAGTCCCAATAGCTCTATGGTTGTTGATGTTACATTAAAATTTCCTGGTGAATGCGGTAACGAATATCAGGGTAAGAAACTTGACAGCACATGGACATTTGAGGCCAGATTACCAGATGGAGCAACACCTACTCCAAAGCCCCCAAAGGATGATAAAAATCCCGTTCCTACTGGTGTGGTTAGTGGATTATATGTAGGTGCATCAATTTGTTTAGGTTCTTTGTTATTCTTTATTTTGTTAGGTAAAAGAAAAGATGATAAAGAAAAGCCAAAAAATAGAAAAAAATAAGATTAATACTATTAGTAATTATCGTATTTGTAGGAAATTAGTAGTAGTAAGATATAACAAAAGACAGTAAGAAAAATATTGTTTTTGCCAACTATTAGTAATTAAAAAATATGTAGTAAATTAATATATGGTAATAGATGGCAAAATTACGAAAGAAAAAATAATATTTTTCAGAAAATTTTCTTCAACCTATTAGTAATCGAAAATAAAATAGTAAATTAGTAATAGTTGAAGATAACCAAATACCGCTTGGAATACGCAAGTGATTGTGATAGGCGACAATGATGTAAATCGTTCTTTTGTTATCTTGCTATTAAAAAAAATAAAAATTTTTATAAAAAGGAAGTATTGATTATGAGAAAGAATATTTTGAACAAGAAGGTTGCTTCTGCTGCAATCGCTGGTGCTGTTGTTCTGACCATGGTTGGTTCAATGGCTTACTTCACAGACCGTGCAACAACTGATGCTAAGGGTACCGCTGGTACCGTTGCCATCGAGTTGGCTTCTGACATCAATTTCAAAGATGCCAACGATATGGACATTCTGAACCCTGGTGACAAGAGAGATGCTTCTTTCTCCGTTACTAATAAGGGCAACAAGTCCGTTGACGTTCGTACAACTGTCGCTCTGACAGCTAAGGACCACGAAGGCCAACCTATTGCTTTCACTGGTGATGCTAATACTCAGTCTGAGTATGACCTGTACTTGGCTTCCGATGTGGAACTTGTAGAAGGCGAAGGCTACAAGCCCAAGGCTAGTGCTAAGCCCATCGCAGTGAAGAGCATTGATAACAACGTTATCAAGTATGTTATCGCTGACTACAGCTTGAATGGTAACTCCACTCTGGATGAGCAGGAAACTATTGTTGGCGTTGACACCGACGCTCATGACTATGACTTTGTTCTGGTCTTCAAGGGTGAGACTGGCAATGCATGGCAGGCTTCAACCATCCAGATGGATGTCATTGTTGAAGCTAAGCAGCACGAGAACACAGGTGCAGGTTGGGACATCGTCGCTCAGGAATCTGTAACTCAGGGCTCCTTAACTCAGGACGCTGTTATGGCTGAGACTGTTCTGACTCCTGTCGCTCCCTAATCATTAATTGATTGGCTAAATTAACGTTAAAATAAGGCCTACTGCATACGCGGTAGGCTTTGTTTTTTGTTCAAAATATTTTTTTGCAGATTTTTCATTAAATCTTATATATTAAAAGAAAAACTGTAAAAACTGTGATGTTACAGTTAACCAATCTTTCCTTTCAAAAAAAAATATTTTTCTAAAATATCTCCAATTTTTCCCAAAATATAAGAAATTAGTAATATAGGCGGTGAGAACATTGAGAAAGTTCATACGAGTTATTTTAGTTATTATTATGTTGATAGCTGGTTCATATACATTGCTGGTATATACACAAGAAGAACAAGATAATTTAGCCTATGAAGGTGTAGATAGATATATTGAAGATGTTGGACCTGATTATACTCCAAGTGATGAGGTTATTGACTTTGGGACCGAAGAGTCTGGCATAGATAAAATAAAGAAATATCAAATAGAATATGATTGGGATGGTTTATTACAACTCAATAAAGATATTGTTGGTTGGTTGTATGTGCCCGATAATGAGATAATCAATTTTCCTGTTGTCCAAGACGATAATAACAATTTTTATCTTAAACATGATTATACAGGCAAATACAGTGGATATGGAGCTGCCTTTGTTGATTATAGATTTAATAAATATAGTCTAAATAAAATAATCTATGGCCATAATATGAGCTTAACTCCTACAAAGCCTATTTTTACTACTATTATATCTTGGTTAGATGAAGATTACTTTAATTCTCACAGAACATTATATTATACAGAAGCTAATGGACTCACCAAAGAATATCTTATTGTTGGTGTTGTTAATTGTAATGTATATGCAAAAGATGAATATTCTTATTTGGACACATTCTTTGAAAGTGAAGAGAAATTAAAAGAATGGGTGGAGTATATGAAAGAACATAGTGTTTATTTTGATTTAGGTGATAATGAGGTTGAATATAGAGCCGATGAAGTTATTACCCTTTCAACATGTAATAGAAAAATTGGTTATGGCAGCGGCGGTAGAACAGTATTGTTTTGCGTTAATTTGACTAATAACACATTGAATAAATAAGAGGTGAAACAAATGCTAACAGAAAAAGCTGAAAAATTGATAAGAACAGGTCTGCTGTGTTTCTTGTTTATTCTGTTGATATTAGTATTTTTCATGCTGAATCAACACTCTCAATACAGTAATACAGAGAAAATGATAGAACAGGGTGAGATGCCTGGTTATGTATTGCCAGTTGATGAGAGAGGACAGAGCGTTTCAAATGGGCAATCAGAGACAGTGATTGAAGAAACTCAGCCTAAACAGATTGTAAAAAGCGAATATTATACTATGACTTATAGTGCTATGTTAAAAGCTTGTGAGAAGAAAAAAGATGAAAAGATTAGATTAACGGCAACTGTATACTCTGCTTTGCAAACGTCTTCATCAATTATCTATGATGTGGCAGATGACATGGGCAATTACTACTCAATAGTTGGAAAAGTTGATGATATTAAGTTCAAAACCAGTGACAAAATTGTTATTTATGGAACCCCAAGAGGAACTACAAACCTCAATTCGGCAGCTATTCCTCAATTAAGTGCTGATTTGATAGAAATTTTTGAGTGATAGTCTTTGACCTGGATGAAAAATATAAGAAATTAAGATTAGATATTAAAAAAGGAGATGACAATCTATGACACTAAAAGATTTGATGATTGCCAGCAGTGGCACAGACGAACACAAAATGCCTAAGTGTTCAGTTGTTATAATGAATGAATTCTGGGATGTAGATGGAAATAAAGAAGAGATTGATGAAATTGTTGTAGAGACCCCTATTGCTCAGTTCTTTGCTGGCGATGGTTTTATTACACTGGATTTGGATTTCGGCAGCAGACTGAATGTTGACTTGGATATGGTCAATGATGCATTGATGTCTTTCCGTACAGCAGCAAACAGTATTGATGACGATAAAATGCCTGTTACTACTGTTGTTATTGTTCCATCCGATTATGAAGGACAATACTTTATTGCATGTATAAATCCTGTTATCCATTGCTTAACTGCTAATAAGCCTAATGCTGATTTATCTATTATTAGAATGGTGTTTACAGAAGAAAGCTGCTCTATGTATGAAAATGAGGACTATGTGCCTGAGTCGGATGAGGAAGTCGAGGAAGACTAAAAAATATAATTGTAAAACGTAAAAACAAAATACCTAATCCTTGCGTTAGAAAACGCATGGATTGGGTATTTTTAGTTTTCTTCTTTCTAAATAATAAATTAGTAATGTAAGCAGAAAAGTATTATTTTGTGCTATTTCTGCCTAACACCATAAAAATAAGGAGACATTCGTTATGAAAAATCTTAAAAAAATAGTTTTACTAACATTATCTATTCTAATGCTTGTAAGTGTCAGTGTACCTATTGTATATGCGACTGACAATATTGTATGGGCTGATTCTAGTTCATCTGATGCGACAGATGTTACCTGGAAAGAAACGAATGACACTGTTTATGCTACAACAGGCGTCAATGTAAGAAAAGGCCCATCTACTGATTTTTTGATTGTTGGCGGGTTGGCTAAGGGAACAAGTACTACGCGAATTGCAAAAGGTAGTAATGGTTGGAGCAAAGTCAAGTATGGCAACGGAACATACTATGTATGCTCTAAGTATTTAACTACATCTTCCGATATACTTGAAATTGGTGATGTAAACAGAACAGCTTATACAACTACTACTGTTAATGTAAGAAAAGGTCCATCCCTCGATTACATTGTTGCATACACTGTACCCAAAGGGACAGAAGTCATTGAAATTACCAGATATGAAAGTGGTTGGAGTAAGGTTTGTTATAATGGTGGAACATACTACATATTCAACAAATATTTGGAACCTTCTCCAAAAGAAGTTACTTGGACAGATGTAGACGAATATGTTTACGCAACTACAAACGTTAATATGCGTCAAGGCTATTCTACTGAAACAAAAATTCTTGGATATGTCAAAACTGGTGCCCAAGTTAAGCGTATTGCAATTGGTGATAATGGATGGAGTAAATGTGTTGTTGATGACCAGACAGTGTATATCTGCAGTAAATACTTGACAACAACAGACCCTATGCAAGATATTACTATGACCCCTGTAAATGATATTGTATATGCTAATACCAATGTCAACATTCGCTCTGGCCCGTCTCTTGACTATGAAGTTATAGGCGTTTTAGTAAGAGGTAAGAGTGTAAAACGCACGGCTATTTGTGATAACGGTTGGTGCGAAGTAAATATTAATGGACAGAAGGCCTATATTTACGGATTTTACCTGACTAATTAATCTGATACAAATCCGCTTAATTACAAACAGTTAGTAAATTAACAAAAAGAAATAACCGTTTTGAGTGAACTAATCATTCATTACGGTTATTCTTATCTGCCTTAATAATATCAAAGTCTCTTATAAGGTTTTTCTTTACCCTTGTCGTCCCCTTCATATCGGGGTATAGTCATTTCATTATACGCTTCTCTTTTCTTATCTGATGTCCTCGTAAATGAAACTCATTTGTATAAAAAATAGCCAATTCCAAACACTAATCATAAACGTTCTGTGTTATTTCCCTCATTCTTAAAGGTTGATGTTTTGAAACCAAAAATATTTTTCTTGAAAAAGTTTTTTTTTATCTTTTTTTTCTTATTCCGTCTATATTACTTGCGAATAGAAAAGAAACATCAATAGATGATATTTTTCACTATTCCAGATTCACAACTCATTTTCATACATATTATTAAAAAAAATAATAAAGAATACCCCTATTTCAATGAACTCGATTTATAAGTAGTGGGACGAATTTAGAAATTAAAAGTATTCCCAAATGTACGCAAATGGGATATAGGCGTTATGGACACACCTGTTGTTGTAAGAGTGGCCTAAAACCATTAAACCAACAACGAAGCTCCTACTTCAAACACTATATGTTAAGTAGTGAGTAGTTCACATTACATACGAATAAAAAGAAACACAAAATTCTGTCAAAATTGCGGCTATCTTAGCAAATTTTGTAGAAAGATTTTTTGAGTTTTTTATCTTCTGATTATTCGGAATGACCAATAAAAATAAAAAAATGATAAGTAGGAGACTATTCATACGTGATTTGCATAGGTTTATATCAAAAATCAACTAAAAACACAACAATATCATTTAATATTGCTAAACAGGGGGCAGAATTTATGAATAACAACGAAGAAAGATTGTGGGAAGATGAATTAGAGGAAACAAAGGATACTAAGGTCCAACAAAATAACCAAAAACAGGAATTGCTTGTTAATGAATATTTGAAAACTTTAAAGGGGCCTGAATATAATATTTTATCAAAAAGCGAAGAACTGGAACTTTTTGAAAAGTATCGTGCAGGTGATATGAATGCAAAGGACCAAATTATAATACATAACCTTAGATTTGTTCCATACTTGATTAAAAAATATAACATTTATTCGTCAGATGTAATGGATTTAATCCAAGCAGGAAATATGGGACTGGTAGAGGCTATTGAAAGATTTATGCCTGAAAAGGGAATGAGATTCGCCAGTTACGCAATGTTTGTCATCAGAAAATATCTTTTTAATGAAATCTCTTCTGAGAAGAATAGAGTATATATACCATTCGGAATGAACTATAAGATTCATAAATATAACAGAATGATACATCGTGCTGAGAAAATGGGTACTGAAGTATCAGATAAAGAATTGATGAAATGCTTAGAGTTAACTGATTCAACATTACAACTATTAAAAGATACGGTTGCTTACCAATATACCAGCTTAGATTCTACTATGAACGTTGGAGGCAGAACAGGTTTGCCTTCAGAAAAGATTCGTTTGATAGATACTGTTGCTGATGAGTCAGATGATTTAGATACCAGTTTGATTTTACAGAATACTCATAAAGTATTAGCAAATGCGTTGAAAATACTTTCAGCAAGAGAATATGATGTCATTGTGCATATGTATGGGTTTGAAGCGGAAAAAGAACCTGTTATAGATATTGCTAAACGATATAATATTACTCCTGAAAGAGTATATCAGATTAAAAAGCAAGCTTGTAAGAAAATTAAAAAGAATTTCGATAAAAATGGAGTCAGTGAGCTGGATTTCTAATGATAGGCAATTGAATTTAAAGTGGCAAATGATTTTGCCACTTTTTTCTCTTATTAAATCCAATAAAATATAGGAAATTCTAATTAGATAGTAAAGCAGCAAAAAATGGGAGATGAGAATATGTCTAAAAATTTTAATGAATTGATTGAAGCGTATAAAGATTTGTTAGCAGATGCCTATGATAGGGGTATTACGCTGTCTGACATTGAAATAATGGAAGAGTTGGGTGTTGATGTAGAAACACTCGACGAATTGAAGCTGCAATTAGAAAATGAATCTGCTGAAGATAGAGAGGCAAAAAGAGAACAAATCAGAGAAGATTTGGATGATGAAATGGAACTCTCTATTGATGAACGTACATATGATGACGAAACAGGTGAAGAAGAACCCTATGTTCCTGAAGAAGAGGAATCAGAGGGTTATTATGAAGATATGAACGAAAATCAGTTGGCTGAAATTGAAGAGGCCGCTGAAGAAGAAGCTAAAAGAGAGAAAGAAGCTGCTGATAAGGCTGAAAAAGCAAAGAAAGATAAAAAGAAAAGAGAAGAAGCAGCTAAGAAAAAGCATGAGGAACAACTGCGTGCTAAAACAGACCAGGAAAATAAAGAATATTATGATAAGTTAGCAAGTAGTAAGAGTCAGACTGAACCTGAAACTATTGCTGAACAAAATGATAGTCCTGCTGTTGTGCCTGTTGAGGAAAACTATACCAAAGCAGAAGATAGATTTAAGAAGGATGAAGAATATTCTGAACCTCAAAAATCTACTCCTTCTGACAGTGAACACTTTAATGTCAATGAGCCTCCTTATGGTTTCTCTGATAAGGATAGTCTTGTTAATTCTACTAAACAATATCATAATGGACAGACTGATAAGAAAGAATATGTAGACCCCGTAACAGAACCTGTTCCTGATAGCTATTCTAAGCCTGTCAGTGAGCCTGTACAAGATGTACATTATAAGCCTGTTGTAGAGCCTGTAAGCAATGAATATGAAAAATCTAATACGCCTGTGCATGAGTCAGAAAAAGCTGCTGAGCACATCACAGTGCCCGTAGAAACTGTTGTAGAACCTGTATCTGTTCCTTCTCAACAGACTACTCCTTCTTATGACCACAACACAGTATTAGAAGAAACAGATAATAGTGATTATAGTCGTGCCCATACAATAGAAAAGAATGAGGCTGTTTCTTCACAAGAGAATAATAAAAAACAGACTCAACCAGAAATAAAGGAAGAAAAACCTGCTGTTGCAGAGAATGTAACAAGTGGTGCTCATTCTTTTAAAACAGATAATGGTAATACTGAGTCTGTAACCAAAGAGCCTGTTAATGTTCAATCTGTTGGTAGTGAGCCATCGCATAATCAGCAAACAGCTGGTGAAGCTTTTGTCCCCACGGAAGATAAATACTATACTCCTATGGGAGTACCTGTATCTGTGGAAACCCGTGTCCAGTCTGAATATGAAAAACGTGTAGATAATTTCTATCCTGGTGTAGATAATTATCATATTGATGAAAATAGTGTTACTGATGAACACAAAGACTTTAATACTGTTTATGAGAATACTCATGCTGTCTATGAACAGACACTTGCAGATAACAATGCTTATCTTGAATCCTTAGAAACTCAACTTAAAGAAATGAAAGCTTCAAATGCGTCAACGGCTGAAATTCAGGCTATGGAAGATGATATTAAATATTACTCCCATAAAGCCGCTGAAATTAAAGCAGAAAAGTTGATGATGGAAGAAGCTGTTGCAAGCGGTTCAATATCTGCAGAAGCTGTTTATTATATGCCAGCTGCCCGTGAAATGTTAGATAACTTCGACAGAGAGGCTTATGGTATTAATAAACAATTGGATGAAGCACGTAAACAGCTATTAAAGACTCCCGCAGAAGAGAGACAGTCTTTGAATGATGAAATCAAACATTATGAAAATAAGCTGAATGATATTGGTATAAGAAGACAAGAAGTTTATGACAGTATGTTTACTAATCCTGTTGATGCTGTTGTAATGTCTCATAATGTTTCTACTGCTATTAAAGCTTATGATAGGGATATTGAAAGTATATCAAAAGATATTGAAACAGCTAAATCTCAATTTTCTGAATTAAAAGCACAAGGAGCAAGTCCAGCATTATTATCTTCTTCAAAGGCAAATGTTGACTTATTAATAGGTAAGCTTCGTGATATTAAATCAGAAAGAGAACAAGTTGTTGATGCTATTAGTACAGGTAAAATTGATAGTGCTTCTGCACCTTATGTACCTGCTGCAAAGTCTTTTATTGATATGTATGATAAAAGAACAGAAGAGTTGATGGCTAAAATATCAGATGTTAAGATTAAAATAGCTGATTCTAATATTGAAACCCCTGCACAAAAGGTTATATTAGAAAAACAACTTGAATCATATACAACTAAATTACACAACATCAAAACAGATAGAGAGAACCTTTCTTCTTCTTTGTTAGGTGTTGAGGGAGCTGCTTCTGTTAAAACAGCTGTTTACACATCTGCTGCTAAGTTTACATTAGAAGCTTATGCAAAAGAAACTACTCAACTCAATAAGGAAAATGTCACCATTGAGAAGACTATTGCTAAACTAAAAAAGAATGATGGTAATGAAGCAAAAATAAAAAAGCTTGAAGGTAAATTAGAAACAAATAAACAGAGAATAGAGACTATTAAAACGGATAAGAAGAGAGTTTCTGATTTCCTTAAAAATGGTCCTCGTATGCGTCGTGATGATGTCCTTAGTGCTGAATATTCAAGAGGACATAAAGCAGAAGTCCGTGACGCAATGAATAAAGATTTACCGACGGCAGAAAATTCTAAGTTTTTTAACTCTAATGCTAATATGAAAAAAGTCCATCAAGCCCGAATGAATAAATTTGCCAGAACATATGGTGGTAAGTTCATGAGAGGTTTTAAGGGATTTGTTAAGAGAGAGATGAGAGAAGAAGAAGATTTGGATACGGGTTTGGAAATATCCGATAATTCTTATGAAACAGGCCGAGTAGTTGGTAAGCATGTTTCTATTGTGCTTATGCAAAAACAGCTTAATGAATTAGGACTGGGTAAAAAGTCTATAAAAGCAGAATTGGAAATGATAGGCGTTGTTACTGGTATTGGTGATGTTTCTAAGATGTCTCTTAAAGATATTCAAAAAGAATTGGCTGATATATTAGGTGCTAAAGCTAATACTTCTCTTGATAAACTTCAAGAAATGTTGTTAAAAAATCCTGGTAAGCTGTCAATGGACTCTAAACAGAAATTGATGGAAGCTATTTCACTGAAGAAAAAGCTTAATATGAAGGATATTCAGTTGGCCCAATTAGCACTTAAAGATGCAGGCGAATTCACAAGATATTCTACAAAGGAGTTAAAAAAGATGATAGCCGACTCTTCTCTGTCTATTGATAGGAGAAGTAGAGCTGAAATGGCATTGAGATATAAGAAGTTGTCAAAATGGACAAATGCAGCGTCTGGTAGATGGAAGGTTACTTTTAATTTTATAAAAGATATCTTCAAAAAGATGATGCAGAATAATGAGTATTTAGCTGATGTTATTAATCTCAGTGGTAATGCTTTTACTGCTTATCGTATTGGAAAGACTACTTATAATATAAGCAAGGGTGTTGCTAAAGGAACTGTAAAAACTGTTCAAAAAGTAGCTAAGCCTGTTAGCGAAGTTGTTGGTAAAGCTATTAATGGCACACGACAGATGATTGTTAACCATACTGCTCAAAATGCTATGAGTAATGTAGGAGCAAGACAAGCTAATCTTATTCTCAAAAACTCCAAGAAGGCTGCTAAAGCGGGAGCTAACAGTGGTAAGTTCTTGAGTAAAGTCGGGGCTAAGATTAAACAAGCTGCCGTTGCTGTTAAATCAGGAGTTGTTGCTATTGGTAAAGCAATTACCAGTGTTATTGCTGCAATCGCTGGTGGTTCAGGTGCTGGAATTATTGCTTTAATTGTGGTAGCTATCTTAATGTTTGGTATGATTGCTATTTTAGCTCTTTCTTATATCTTTGGTGATGAAAGTAATAATACAAACGTACCTGCAATGGTTGAATATTTAGAAGATAAGAATACTGCTTTAATTGAAAGTATGGCTGATAAGGAAACAAGAGCTCCTGAAACTAAGGATTTAAGAGGTTATACTATTCCTGGTTATACGATTATCCAAACAACTTATAATGACTATGAAGGAGAACCTTGTTTAGTCACAAATAATACAAAAGAAATCGTATCAATGTCTGCTGTTTTCTTCCAACAAGATTATTCAGATAATGTGAAAATATATGATTATCTTGATGAAGTGTGGGAAAAATCTCACAAGCTGACATACACTGAAGAAGGTCCTTATGGTTGCGGTGGAACTGTCTGTCTACAAGAAGGAACACTCAATCTAAATCCAGAAGCGAAGGGCTTTAATGGTGCTGAAAGATATTTTAGCTGCACTGAGGACTTCTATAATGATATTCATTACGATGATTGCTTTATGATTGAAAGTGCTAATGAGTGGAGAAAGTATGTTGATAAGAATTACTCATATAGATTCCCATTAGAATCCGTTAATAGCTATATGTTTAATGGTATTAACAAATACTATTACGATTATAGCACTGGGGCTTTAACAACAAAAGGTTATGGTTGTGAGACTACAAGCGGGACCTTCTATTGTTCCAGTATTGCTGATATTTCAAACTCAGAAGTCCAAACCAATCTTGTAAGAGCAACTGGAATTCCTTATTATGATTTAGTAAGTCAGGGCGGTTGTTCTATTAGACACGGTAAGAGTGAGGGACAACCCGCTTATGGATGTTCTAATTATTATCTCGAAACTAAATACCGTGATTTAAGTTTTAGTGGGCTCAGTAAGAACGGTGCTTATACATTCAGTTGGAATCCAAATACTGAAAGATATGAATTCCGTGATGCATCAACAAATACTCTTTACTATTTCTATGGTTATGGTGAATGGTATGGTGGCAAGTATGCTTATACTGATGATTTGACCGTCTGGTACTCTTCTGAACGTGGAAGCTTTACAACAGTTATTAATTATTATGTATGTAAAGAATACACCTGCCATGGTCATAATATTTCTTACCATTATTGTCCAGGAAATCATAAAGAGCCTGTTTGCTATGGACACGTTAACTTAAATGCCAACCTGGAAGTATACAGCTTTAATAAAAATATGCTGTTTATGCTGCCTATTGAGTCTGACAATGGTTTCTTATGGGATGAAACAGATAATATCCCGTGGGTGAAAAATATCTATGAACAGGATTGGAATGAGTTGTATGGTGTAACAGTAACCTCTTCTTTGTATGATAACTTAGATGGTATTGGAACTGTTATTATGCCAACACATGCTAATTCTTTGCCGATTCCATTATATAACCAGCTTGATTATCCAAATTCACCATATGGTATTTATGGAACAGTTGCTTCTCATGGATGTGGTATTACTTGTGTAGCTATGCTTGATAGCTATTACAAAGATACCCAGACATCACCAGCTTACTTGGCCAGAATATTTGGTGAGTATAATACAGATGATGGTTCATTATGGTCTTTATTCCATGATAGTGCTCAAACATTAATGCTGCCATTTGAACAAGAAACAGAATCTTGGTCGGCAGTAGTCCAGGCATTACAAGATGGAAAACCTGTTGTCTCTATCCAAGGACCAGGCTTATTCACTAAGGGCGGACACTTTATCTTGTTAACTGGTATAACACCAGACGGCAGAATTCTTGTTAATGACCCCAATGGTGCCAACTACTATAAAAATGATGTCCTGTCAAGCGGTTTTGCAAATGGATTTACTCAACAGCAAATTCAAGCAGGCTCAAAGGGAAGCTATTGGATTTATGGTGTAAAGCCTAATAAAACAACTCAAACTACTCCATAAGTCAATATTAAAATGAAAGAGGCCCCAAGAAAAAAATTTTTTCTTGGGGCTTCTTTTTTCTATTTGTTATCGGCCTAAAAAATAGGAAATTATATATAGTAGAAGAAATGTAATAAGCAAAATATTTTTTTTCGTCTTTTTTTGCTTATTTCTTATATATTATGGGTAAAAAGAAAAAGCTAAAAATATCCATATGGAGATGACTATTATGAAGAAAAAGTTATTTACATTAGCATTAAGTACTCTGATGTTAGCAACAACTGTTATGCCTGTATATGCAACTGACAATCCAATGACACAAGAAGAGTTTATGCAATCTTATACAGGTCAAATAACAAGTGATAGTGCCCCTACTGAGACCGAAGTTGTTGTCGCTGAGGTTAGTAATGAGAAGGGAACAGTTATTATTAATTTAGATATTCCAGAAAGTATGAACTTTAAACAGAATGTTGTTGTCCAGCTGTATAACAGAAAGACAGGCACTATTGTTGAGGTTCCTGTATATTTAACAAATAATTGGCGTGCCCAGCAAGAAATACCTACTGGCTCGTATATGGTTTATAATGCATTGGCTGGCGGGGATGATGGATTAAATCCAGAATATCTGTTTGAAGTTGGAACATTGTTTGAAGTAAGAACAGGTAATACAACTCCATTGTCAATTAAAATGATTGTTGAAGAAGAGACACCTGTTGTGGAAACAAAGCCTGAAACTATCGAAACAGAAGTCGAGCCTGTCCAGGAAGAAAAAACTTTACTGCAAATATTTATAGATTTTATTAAAAAGTTGGTGTTAGGCCCTAATCTGTTTATCTTGTTAACACTGGCTGGTGCTTATATCACTATTTGGATTATCCAAAAGAAAAAGAGAAGTTAAGAAAATGAAGAAAGGAGGCGTCCCATGTATAATACGATTGATGAATGTAGAGAAGACCCCATGTTAAGAAATCTCAGTACTCTGTTACAGAATACTAATATTCATGGTGGTTTTGTAGAATATGAAAAAGATAAAGGCTTTGTAGATTCAGGAATATATTTTGTGGCAACCGCTGGTTCAATCACCGATATGCATCTTGACTCTAAAAATCCTGCTGATATTCAAAGAAAAATTGATGGAGACCCCTCCACGTTTTATCCTTATGAATTTGCCATTAAAATTACTGATGCAGACCCCTTAACAGCATTTGATAGAATTGCTGATTTCTGCCACAAGGCCGAAATGCTGAATGTATATTTCGGGTTGGAAGGAGTGAAAGTTCCTGATGAAATGTCAATGGATGATGTTAATGGTTTGAGATTGATAGTGGCTAACAGTAGAAATTCTCAAATCGCTGGTGATATGAGAGAATGCGTTAGAGCAGAAATGAAGAAAGCTATTAGGGCTTATAACAAAGAACAAAAGAAAATTGGTTTTGCTGATAAAATATCTTCTAAATTTAAAAGTAAAGAGCAACAAATAACCGATTTTATAAGAGAACATAAACAAGTCAATTATGAGACTGTTGATGAAAATCAATTGGAAGACTTTATTCAATATCTAAAGAAGAGAGACCCTGAATTAGAATATGTTCTAAGTGACAGAATTGACGTTAATACTGGTATTGATAAACAAGAAGATGGTGCTTATGACCCTTATGGATATGCAGCACGTAATCATTCTTATAGAGAAGTTTATTTTAAGAGAGCAGATGAAAATATCTTTCATGATGCTCTTAATCACATTAATTACTCACAAAAATATGGAAAGGGCCACAGCATAGGTTTGGCGGCTTTATCTAAACAAGGACCTGTTTGTACTGTTGATATTCCTGTTAATTATATGTGGCTTGTTGACCAGTGCTTAACTAAATGGGAAGTTCCCTATGCTATTGATGATGGATATTTAAATAAATCAAATACTAAAACAATTCCTATTTTATATTTAGCAAAAGATAAGAATATTATTAGTGGAATGTCAAAGGATTTGTGCGATAGATATGCAAACGAATCTTTTGTTCATGCTGCTGATAAAATTCAATATAATGAACAAAGACAAGAACAAGAAAGGAAGCAGAAAAAATCAAGAGAGTTTGCATTTGCGAGGTGAAAATAATGTTTAAAAAATTTGTTAATTTATTGTTTTATGTTGTACTTGCAATATTCATCTATGCAATGGGAACTTGGGTCCTCAATGATTTCGATAAGACACAGATGAACTTCCTTGGTTAT
Organism: Acutalibacteraceae bacterium; assembly: GCA_036307745.1. GTDB lineage: Bacteria > Bacillota > Clostridia > Oscillospirales > Acutalibacteraceae > CAG-964. The sequence goes on from JAXJXA010000111.1 coordinate 107,322, forward strand.
TCAGTTAACCTTGTAATGAGTGAAAGTATGGAACCAACTATTATGACTGGTGATGTTGTTATCACAAAACATATTGAATTTGAAGATATAGAAGTTGGTGACATTGTTGTTTATAAACACACTTATGAAAATGGCAACTATAAAGCTATTATTCACAGAGTTATTGAAAAAACAGACGACTATCTAATATTCAAAGGTGATAACAATCAGGAACAGGACCCTTGGAAGGTTTACCCTGAAGATGTTAGAGCAAAAGTAATTTACCCACAATTTGATTAAAAATACTTAGAATGGAGAGATGCAATTATGATGAAACTTTGGAGATGGTATAGAAAGAATGATAGAATCTTTACCAATATATTTTTCTTCTTAGCAATGGCGATGTTGGTTATTTCTGGACTGTTATTTGCTGCTAATAAGAAAAATCCAGATGGTGACTACGTTCTTAAATACCTTGGTTATCAACCAGTTTTAATTCAGACAGGTTCTATGGAACCGACAATGCGTACTCACTCAATAGCTGTGGCTAAACGAGTGGACAGTATGAAAGAAATATCTCAAGGCGATATTATCACATATCGTGTGTATGATGAAACAGGTAAGTCAATTACAATTACACACAGAATTTATAACATTAAAGATGATGGCACTATTATTACAAAAGGTGACAATAACAGAGTTGCTGATAGTTATAATATCACTATTGATAATGTTAAAGCTAAGATTGTATTTACCTGGAATGGTGCGGCAACTATCTATAACCTATTAATCCCGCCTACACCATTAGGAATTGCAATGTGTGTTGTCTTCTTCTTAGTTATTGGCTTGTTCTGGTACGCTGGACATTGCTTATATGAATATTTAGATGATAAATACGGCATTAATGATGATGTAGAAGATAGCGTTAATGATAGATTGTTAGCTGAATATGAAGATGATGACGATGAGGAAGAGGACGATAATGAACGTCCAAGAAAAGCTGGTGGTTCGGATAGAACACAAGTACAAGGTCCTCAATTACTTGATGAAGATAGAAACAGTTGGCAAAGAATTTATAACTATTCTGTTAGCGATGATAACCTTATTACTATCACAGGTATTAAGCCAAACTTCGCTTCACTTTCTGAATTGACTGTACCTGCTGAAATAAAACAGAAAAAGGTTATCGGCATTGGTCAGTTTGCTTTCAAAAACAGTGTGGCAACTATCATTAAGCTGCCTGACACACTGGAATTTATTGAAAAAGCTGCTTTTTATCACTGCGAAAAACTAATCTATGTCGAATTGCCTAATAATGTTAAGAGAATAGGTGAAAATGCCTTTGAAGGATGCCGAGCAATGATTGATATTAAGCTGCCTATTCATTTAACAAGAATTGAAGGCAGAATGCTGAGTGGTTGCTTGTCTTTAAATGCTATTACTATCAATGATGAGGTGACCTTCATCGGTGACAGTGCTTTCTATGGCTGTGATAATCTGATGACTATCTATGGTGGCAAAAATATCAATACTATTAAGCTGAATGCTTTTAAAGTAACCCGTCCAGTAGAAACAAACATTATAACTAAAAATACATACCTTAAAAAGTATGATTGGTCCTTGTTTGGAAGAAATGCAACAATTGTTAATAATGCTGAATTACTTCGTGAATTGGATGAGGAAAATCAGAGACTGTTGATTGAGTATGATAACAAACAGGAAGAAATGAGAATTAGAGAAGCTGAACAGGTTACCAGTAAGATTGAACAGAAACTTATCCAAGCTAAAAATGGTTGGGATAATATTAAAGGTCAAATTGCTGATAAAACCAGTAAATTAGGCAAGAAGGAAAGTAAAAAGCCTGTTAAGCCTGAATTTAATCTAAATCTTGAACCAGTGCAAGAACCTGTCGTTGAAGATAAAGATGTCGAAGACATGTTTGTTAAGCCCAAGGCAGATAAGCCTAAAAAGAAAGCTAAGCCAACTATTGATTTAGAAAAGGATGAAACAGTCTATGAACCAGATGATGTGAATAGATTGTTCAATCCAGAAGACACTAATTGTTAATTTCAGGGTGGGGCGGTATGCCCCGCCCTCTACCAAATTATTACGGAGATGAAGAACTATGGATTTTGAAAACAACGAATTAAATAATGATGAGATGATTGTTTCTGATGTTAGTCCTGAAACTCCTGTCGTTCCTGATGAGTCGGTTGAACAATCTGAGCCTGTAAAGAAGAAAAAGAAAAAGAAAAGATTGACAGCAGCTCAGATTAAAGAGATGAGACGTAAGGAAGCACAGAAGAAAACAATAAAAATAGTTGCTATTATTGCCGCTGTTGTTATTGGATTGCTCTTTATGTTTAAAATGTCTGCTTCCAGTAGTAATAGTGAGAATGTCACTAACACACCAACAGAGACTGTCAGTAATGTTGAGACTGTTTCCGAAAACAGCAATAATACTAATACACCAAAGCCCACAGATAACACCCCTATTACTCCATCGCATGAACACGAATATGAAAAGATTGTAGTTGTTCCTTCGTGTGAGAAAGATGGCAAGACCGTTTATACCTGTGAATGCGGCGATACCTATGAAGATAGTGTTGTTAAAGCTACTGGTCATGATTATAAAAAAGAAGTGGTCCAGGCAACATGCAGCAATATGGGGTATACAAAATACACCTGTCAAAATTGCGGCAGTTCTTATAGGGAAAATGAAAAACCTGCAACAGGTCATAAATATACTGAAAAGAAAACAGCTGCAACCTGTACTGAAGGTGGATATACAACTTATACCTGTGCTTGTGGAGTTACTTATATAGGTAATAGAACACCCGCTTTGGCTCACAATTATAAAATGCAGGTAATTAAGCCTACATATGAAAATGAAGGCTACACCTTATATACTTGTCAGAAATGTGGCTATAACTATAAAGACAATTTCAAAGATAAGCTAGGTCAAACTCCTGAAAAGCCTGTCCATACTCATGCTTATGAAGGCGTGACTGTTCATCCTACATGTGAGGAAGGGGGATATACCACTTATACTTGCTCTTGCGGTGACAGTTATAAAGATGATTATACAGATGCTCTGGGTCATAATTACATTAGAACAGATGTCGCTCCAACCTGTACAGAAGATGGTTATAGCCTCTATGTCTGTTCTGGTTGTGATAAGAGTTATAAAGAGGAAGGAGCTAAGGCAACTGGTCATAATTATGAAGAGCAAATAGTTGAACCGACTTGTACAGAAGATGGCTCTATAAGTTATGTGTGTACTAAATGTAAAAAGTCTTATGTTGATAGTGTTATTGAAGCAACAGGCCATTTATATGAAAGTGTTGTCTTCAATCCAACTTGTTATACAGAAGGTTATACACAACATACTTGTGTGAACTGCCATGATGAGTATGTTGATAGTTATACCAATGCTCTTAACCATGATTATGAGATTAAGGTAGTTGAGCCTATCTGTAATTTGGAAGGTTATACACTGCATACATGTAGAATTTGTGATAATTCTTACAAGGATAATTACACACCAGCAACAGGACATGTGTTTAATGAAACAGTTCAGGAAGTATCTTGCGGACAGGAAGGTTATGTGCTTCATATTTGTCAGAAATGCGGTTATGGTTACAGAACCGATGAACAGGAAGCATTGGAACACGATTACGATGTTAGAGTGGTTGAGCCAACTTGTACGGAAGGCGGAGCAACAGTTTTCACCTGTAAAAATTGTCATGATGTCTATACCGAAGATGAAAAAGAAGCGTTAGGCCATAACTACATTAAAACAGAAAAACAAGTAAGCTGCACTGAAAATGGTTATGTTGAATATAGCTGTGATAGATGCGGTGATACATATAGAGAAAACGAAGTAGAAAAGTTAAATCACTATTATGTTAGTGAAATAACCAAAGAAGCTGGATGTGAGGTTTTGGGTGAAAGAACTATAACCTGTAATAGATGTGGAGATAGTTATACAGAAGAAATCCCAGCAAAGGAACATAACTATGAAAGCGTAACAGTTCCCCCAACTCACACAGAAGCAGGTTATACAAGATGGACATGCAATAATTGCGGAGATTATTATTTAACAGATATGGTTGAGTCTCTTGGACATGACTATACAACAACTACGGTAGAACCAACTTGCACTGAGCAAGGTTATACAGAATATCAATGTACTTGTGGTGATAGTTATAAAGATAATTACATAGATGCATTAGGCCATGATTGTATTGATACTGTTTATTTGCCTACATTAAAGAGTGATGGATATACTGAACACACTTGCCAGGTCTGTGGCTATGTTTATCAGGACAGTGTAGTGGCTAGACCTACAACTTTAAAGCTGATAGCAGCTCAAATTGGAGCTCTTGAAAGCGATGAGTTGTTAAGTTATAAAGTAGCAAAAGATTTGGTAAATATACGGCCCGATGTAAAAATATTTTTTGAAAAAACTATTCGCAACGAAGAGACTGAAGAAGAAAATATTATTAGAGTATATCCCTATTCTGTAAGCCATAATGGTTATATTACAGATACAGAAACCGTAAATGGTGAGTTGATATTTGTCGATAATGATGTGGCTTGTGAGGACCGTAATTATTATATTGCTCTGAATTGGGATAGTTTTGAGATTGTAGATGAAACAACAGATACAGTCACAATCAAGTTTAAAACCGCCATTAATGAAGAGCTGAATGAGTATGAAATCAGTTTAGAAGCTGATGAATGCGAAAACAGTACAACTTCTATGGCAGAACAAGGATTTGCAGTGGAAGAAATAGATGGTAATAAGGTAATTACATGGACACTTGTTTTGGAAAAGAAAGTTAGTGATAACAGTGGTAACGGTGAAAACACTCCACCTGATTTCACTGACAACGGGGATGACACAACAACAAAACCCGAAGTCCCAACAGAACCTGAAAAATCAGAAATTCCTTCTGTTGAAGCCCCTGTAACACCTGAAGATAACACAAAAACTGATAATGATGATGTGGTGGAATAACTGCCACATCATTCTAAATAAATCTAAAAAATCTTTTTAAGGAGATGTATTTTTATGGATAAAAAAGACCAAAACTTTTCAAATGAAACTCCTTTCGGGATGGAAGAAGAATTTGAAAATGAAAATGTGACTCCTGTTGATAATAATTTTGATGATGAACCTTTTGGCCAGGAGTCTTCTATAGAAGAGCCAGAAGAAGTTACATCAAGCGTCGTTGTACCTGGACAGGTTATTGATGATGAACCTGTTTCAAGGTCAAGTAAGAAAGTGGACTATAAAAGAGCCCAAGAACAGAAAAAGAAAGAGGAGCAGAAGAAATATATCAAATATGGCTTAATTGCTGTTGCTGTTATTATTATCTTACTGTTGATGCGTTCATGTTCTGGTTGCGGAACAAAGAAGCCTAATGATAATCCTACTAATCCTGGTATTGAACAAACAGAACCTACTGGCGAACATACTCATAACTATGTATCAAAAGTAGTAGAGCCTACATGTGATAAAGAAGGTTATACTTTATATACTTGTGAATGTGGAGACAGTTATCAAGAAAACAAGGTTCCTGCAACAGGCCATACTTATGAAGAAAAAGTTGTAGAAGCCACTTGTACTGAAGGTGGCTATACAGAAAAGAAATGTTCAAGATGCGGTATTTCTATTGTTGACAAAAAGACCCCTGCGGCTGGACATAAATATGTTGAAAATAAGGTAGCTGCAACATGTACTGATGAGGGTTATACAATTTATACCTGTACTGTTTGTAATGAAAGCAAAAAGGACAATATTGTAAAACCTTTAGGACATAGTTATCAAAATGATGTAGTTAAGCCTACTGTTGATAATGGTGGTTATACATTACATAAGTGTTCTCGTTGTGGTGACAGTTATAAAGATAGCTATACTGATAAGCTGCCTAAGCCTGCTCATACACATAGCTATAAAGAAACCGTAGTTCAACCAACTTGTATCCAAGAAGGTTACACTAAATATACTTGCGATTGTGGTAATTCTTATATTGATAAGAAAGTTGAAAAGCTGGGCCATAATTACAAGGTTGTCGAAACAGTAAAAGCTACTTGTTCTGGTGATGGCTATGAGATGAGTGAATGCCAAAACTGTGGATTAAAGATGATGACTGATTTCACCCCTGCATTTGGTCATGAATATCATGGTACTGTTGTAATGCCCACTTGCACAGAAGAAGGATTTATTGTCTTTAAGTGCTCTATTTGCGGTCATACATATGCTGGTAATGAATTAGAAGCCAAAGGTCATAACTATGTAGAGATTGTTTCAAAAGAGCCTAATTGCTCTGAAAAGGGAATTATGCTGCACACCTGTTCTCGCTGTGGAGATAGCTACACAACTGAAATTGATAATGCGGGTGCAAAACATAATTATAAAGAAATCGTTATTCCTCCTACTCATGTAGAGAATGGATATACACAGCATGTTTGTATTAACTGTGGAGACAGCTATACAACTGATGAAGTACAGAATTTAGGTCATGAATATTCATTCATTCTTACAAAGCCTACTTGCACAGAAAAAGGTTATGTAACTTGTGTCTGTGAATGCGGAGAGAGCCATGTTAGCTATTATATCGAAGCACTTGGTCATAATTATGTAGAAAAGATTACAGACCCTACATGCGAAGAAGATGGCGTTAAGACTATGACTTGTGATAGATGTGGAGATGTTCAGACTGAAACAATTAAAGCATTGGGTCATAATTATAAGACAACTGTTGTAGCCCCTACACATGAAAAGGAAGGCTATACAGACCATGTTTGTGAGAATTGTGGAGATTCTTATAAAACAGACATAGTTGAAGCTATTGAACACAGTTATACAGAGACTGTAACAGCACCTACATGCACCGAAGATGGCTATACTACTCATACTTGTGAATGTGGTGATTTCTATGTAGACAGCATAGTTCCCGCATTGGGTCATAATTATGAAGTGAAGGAGTCTACCAATGCTTCTATTAATGGAGATATCCATTCAAAAGAAGAAGTCCGTGAATGTTCAAGATGTGGAGACATCAAAAATGTTTATGGCTTATTAGGATTAGTTAATTCTATTAATATCAGTGAAGAAACAGCACAAGAAATCAAGGACACTTGCGACTATGATATTTCTCATGCTCATGGAGACAAAGATGCATTTAATATGTCTTTCTATGCTGGTTCTGAATTGAAAGAAACAAAAGATATTGAATTTGGTGATTTAAACATATCTGAGATGGAAAATAAATATGTTATTACATTAGTTTCCAAAGATATTGTTTTACCTGAAATAACTGGTGAAGTGTTGACTCCTGATTTCATGATTGCTGAAAACTGTTCAGAATGCAATCAGCAAATGAAAGATATGAGCTTCAACGATGAGGGTAAGTTGGTTATCACTATCGAAGTTGAAAAAGAAATTTGGTTTAATGATATGGTAACTGGTCCTCAATTTAACGCAATCTTACGTCAATACAATCCAAGCAAGGTTGAGTTTACAGCTAATGCTGTTCCAGAAGATGTAGAGCTGATTAATCTGTCTCCAGAACCTCGTCAAGGTATTTATGGATGGATGGAAGACGGAACATTCTATGTTGCTTCTAAAAATGGCAATCCAATTGAGTTTAATGTTAATTCATCCAGTATGTTTAGTAATAACGGGGGAGAGTTATCAAATCTGACAACTGTTGTATTTGATAATATTGACACATCTAATGTTCAATACTTATCCACTTTATTTGCTTTTGGTTCTAAAGTGACATCTATTACAGGCTTGGAGAAATTCGATACTTCCAATGTAGTAGATATGATGTATTTATTCTGGGGCAGCAGCATGACTGATATTGATTTACATACTTGGAATACAAGTAATGTAACTAATATGAGTTTTATGTTCTCTGGCAATGATATACAATCTATCAATGTTGATGGTTGGGATACCTCAAAAGCAACAACAATGTCCTCAATGTTTGCTCAGATGCCTAAGCTTGAAGAGTTAGATATTGCTCATTTCAATACATCAAATGTAACAGATATGAGTTATATGTTTAATGCTTCAAGAAAACTGGCAACATTAGATGTTTCTAATTTTGACACCAGAAATGTTACTGACATGAGCTATATGTTCAGCAGCACAAAATTCACAGAATTAGATTTAAGTAGCTTTAATACCAGCAAAGTAACAAAGATGAATAATATGTTCGAAAATTGCTTCTCATTAAGAACAATAGATTTTAGCAGCTTTGATACTAGTGCGGTTACTACCATGCAAAGTATGTTTACAGAATGCTGGAAATTAAACAACTTAGATTTAAGCAACTTTAATACATCTAATGTTACGGATATGTCTCATATGTTCCGTAGATGTCTCGGCTTAACTGACTTCGATATCAGTAACTTTGATACCAGTAACGTTACTAATATGAGCTACATGTTCTCTTCTTGCGAAAAATTACCTATATTAAATGTCAGTAATTTCGATACTTCTAATGTAACTAATATGCAAAGTATGTTCAATGGCTGTATAACTTTAACAGAACTGGATTTAAGCAATTTCAATACATCTAAGGTTACTACAATGGATAATATGTTTTCTTCTTGTGGTAAATTAGTTACGTTAGATATTAGTAACTTTAATACAAGCAATGTTGTGGATATGTATTCTATGTTCAGAGATTGCTTCTCATTGGAGACATTGGATTTAAGTAGTTTTGATACCAGTAAAGTAACTTATATGGACTCTATGTTCTACTGCAATTCTTACGCATCATCTCGTTCTGTATTAAAAACAATTTATGTCAGTGATTTATGGAGTGTCGATAATGTGCGTAACAGTTCTTATATGTTCTTTATGTGTGTTGAATTGGTTGGCCAAAGTGGTCAAGCTTATGATTCAAAGCATGTTGACAAAGAATATGCTAATTATCAGACAGGCTATTTGACTTATAAGGAAGCTCATGATTTACCTTGGACGGATTGCAATGATAAGTGCTAATTAAATATCTAAGAGAGTTGTAGAATTTTTTGTTCTGCAGCTCTTTTTTTCTCTTAGTTTTGTTTTTAAATATAAGAAATTAGTAATGTAACTCCAATGAAAGAGTACTAAAAAAATGTAAAAGGAGATGTTATTAATGAAATCTAAATCTAAATTAATTAAAAACATTGCAATTGCTGCTTCTTTTGCTCTTTTGTTAACTTGTTCACTGGCTTACTTCACAGACCGTGCAACAACTGATGCTACTGGTACCGCTGGTACTGTAAATATCGATTTGGTCAATCATATCAATCTGTTGAATGCAGATGGCCAAGATATTATCAATCCT